>DATBSH010000078.1:0-4050 GCA_036559885.1 Pyrinomonadaceae bacterium | reverse complement strand
TGCGGCTGCGCACCATGAGTTGATTGCGAGTTTCGACGATGACTCATATCCGCTTGATCGCGATTATTTCAAACGCGTAATGACATTGTGTGATCGATTCGCTGATGCGGCAATCGTAAGCGCGGCTCTTTATCACAAAGGCGAAGTGATAGAGCAAGACACTTTGAACGCCCGGTGGACAGCAGATTTCTCTGGCGGGGCATGCATCTACCGTCGAAGCGTATTTCTAGGAATCGAAGGATACGTTCCGTTGCTTGTGGCGTACGGAATGGAAGAAGTTGATCTAGCGTTGAGATTACACGCGCGCGGCAGCCAGATCCTTTCAACGAGTTGGCTGAGAGTGTTTCACGACACTGACTTGCAACGTCATGGCGATCCGGCTGTTACGGCAAATAGCATTGCGAATCTTGCTTTGCTTGCCTACTTGCGTTATCCCGCATCACTCTGGTGGATTGGGTTTGCTCAATGTGTGAAGCGGGTGGTCTGGCTGGTTCGTCACGGACGTTGGCGTGGCGTAGGTACTGGATTGACGATGATTCCAAATCACCTTCGCACTCATAAACGATACCGCCAACGAATCGGACGGGAGCAAGTCCGATCGTATTTGTCGCTACGACGCGCTCCCTTGCCCGTATCACTCTAAGATTCACCCAGCCTGGAAAGGCGGCATCGCTTCGAAACATTTGTCACAGCAGCGTTCAGAGTGGTTGTGTTGTCAGATTGGTGCTCGTGAGCATTACGCAGTACCACGTGCGCTCGAGCGACTGGGGTCATTAAAAGAATTGTTTACCGATTTTTGGGCGCGACCTGGAGATTGGCGCGGGCTTAAAAGCAACGGCCGCTTCCATAGCGGTTTGGCAAAATCGGCAGTCACTGCTTCAAACCTTGGCGCAATCCGGTTTGAGTTGACCGCGAAAACGCGCGGCTATTCGGGTTGGGAACTGATACAGGCGAGAAACGACTGGTTTCAGAATTTTGTTTTGGCCGGGCTAAATAAGAATCAGCGGAACGGCAACGGTCAACCCGTCACACTCTTTGCTTATAGCTACGCCGCAGATCAGATCTTCAACTTTGCTCGACGGCGCGGCTGGACGACTGTGCTTGGACAGATAGATCTCGGACCAGCTGATGAAGCAGTGGTGGGGCGCCTTAATAGTCAGGCTAACGATGCAGTCAGACCATGGAAACCGGCGCCTGCCGGTTATTGGCGACGATGGCAATTGGAGTGCGATTTAGCCGATCACATAGTAGTCAACTCTGATTGGTCCCGAGATGGATTAATCGCTCACGGAGCAGCCGCCCAGAAAATAAAAGTAGTGCCACTGGCGTTCGAACCTTCAGATGAATCTGCAACCTTCATCCGTCAGTATCCTCAAGAATTCACAGCGATCCGTCCTCTGCGTGTTTTGTTCCTGGGACAAATCTGTTTACGCAAGGGAGTCGACGCACTCTTCGAAGCAATAAAGTTGTTACGCGGCGAGCCGATTGAGTTTTGGTTCGTAGGTTCAGTTCAAGTCGACATACCAGTTGAGCTGCGCAGCGGATCACGTATTCGATGGATTGGCCCGGTGCCGCGTTCGCATGTAGGCGATTATTATCGTAAGGCTGATGTCTTCATCTTCCCCACGCTGTCCGATGGTTTTGGGCTCACTCAGCTGGAAGCGCAATCGTGGAAGCTGCCTGTAATAGCATCACGCTACTGTGGTCCTGTCGTGCGCCACGACCTTAATGGCTTGGTTTTGCAAGAGGTCTCAGCACGCACCATAGCAGACGCACTAGTGGGTCTTCTGCACAACCCAGACAAGCTGCAGCAGATGTCGCGTGCGTCTTACGTTTCTGACAGATTCAGCTTAGCCTCACTGGGGAATTCATTAGTGAATCTTTAGGCATGATTCCCATATCCGATTCCTCAATTAACGGGGCGTTAGCCCTAACACGTCCGGCAATTGTTCCCGCTTCTTTGCTGGCGATCGTTAGCACGGGACTTGGTACTGCAACCGCAATCTTTCTTGTTCCGGAACATGGGACGGGCGAAGCGGCGCTGTTTGCCCCTGCATTTGCGATGTCACTAGGGTTATTGGCAGCACCATTTGCCGCGCTTCTGCATCAGCCGAGAGTCATTTTGCGGGGTGAGTATTTAATGACCCTGGCCCCAATTTATTGGTTATTGCTTGATTTACTTCAGGGTGTTTACTCAATGCCTACGATCGACAACGACCAGGTTAAGCAGGCATTCCTGGGGATAGGTTTGTTCGTCGTCATGGTTTGGGTTGGCGCGCTTCGTCGACCGTGGAGAATTCCTGCCATAGTAATCAATTCCGCGCGGCAGCAGTTTTCACTTAAAGCGTACTTCAGTCTTGCGGTTACATGTTTTGTGATCGGGATGCTCACTTTCGCTATTCCTTGCAACTTCAATGTGGCAGAGATGATTTACTACATTGGTCAAGAACGCTGGGCAGCGCCATGGGGACGCGGCCAACTCGGCGGATGGGATGCCTTTCTCGATCATCTTCAGTATTTCGGTTATCTAGTGCCCGTATTGACCATTGTCGTTAGCAAGTACGCGGGCTGGCGCAACATCCGCACAATAATTTGCTTCGGAATGTCGCTGGTGATGACGCTATTCATTGCGCAAAGCGGGAGCCGCCGCGTTGTTGGTGTTGTGATTGGAATGGCGCTGATCCTTTGGGTCTTAGGTCACGACAGATTACGAATGAAGCACGTAGCCCAGACGTGTATTGCCGTGGCTGCATTGCTGGTTACTTTGCAGGTGATGCTGGAATATCGAAACGTGGGATTGGGCACTATTGTTGGATTAAGAACTGACGCGGCAGAGCTCAGAGAGGAAAAGAACCGCTTCCTGGAAAATGAACAGCTGCGAGTTGACGATAACTTCTACCGCTTATGTCAGGTGATTCAGCTCATCCCAAAGACATATCCATTTGTCTACCACAAATACTTCGTCTACGTACTTGTGCGACCAATTCCGCGTGTCTTCTGGCCTGAGAAGCCCGTCGATCCAGGTTTCGACCTGCCTCGCGCCGTTGGCGTTGAAGGCGTTTCTTACTCCTACTCTGTAATCGGTGAACTCTACATGTCATTGGGCTTCATTGGCATCGCTATTGGTGGCTGGTTCTATGGAAGAGTGTCCGCAATGGCGCGCGGCTTACTTACACGCAGTCACACACTTGCTGCTTTGGTGATGTACAGCGTTGTAGTCATGGCATTGTTTTCGGGTATGCGGTCGATTTTGGAGCTGGTCCTTGTGAGTTACGTTGTGCTGGCGTGGATCACGATTTCAAAAGTGTTTTCTAAACTATTTGCATCGCGCATCCAGGCGCGGCGCGTTTGATGTCGTAAGTGAAGATCTTTGTATTAACTGATATCCCCTCGCCGTACCAGACGGAGATTTTCAATGAAGTCGCAACGATCGGGTGCGAACTGCATGTCGGATACCTGCGCCGGAGAGATTCTGCGCGTCAGTGGAACCAAGTCAAGATCCACCATGATTCAACAATGCTCGATGGCGGTCCTAGTGAGCTTTCGACAGCGCGCAGCATAATGGCCGATTCCGATCTCGCAGTTTTTAACTACTACCGGCACCCAAACGCCGAGCAACTGCTCACTCAACGTGCGACCCAAGAGCGACCGTGGTGCTTTTGGGGAGAACGGCCAGGTTTAAGAAAGCCCGAATGGGCAGGGCGGATCCTGAGGCAGTGGAAACTAAGACCGTTGCATCTATCGCCCGCCCCAATTTGGGGTATTGGCCAGTTCGCCGTCGATCAATACAAGCGAGAGTTTGGTGCGGGGCGAGCCTATCGCAACCTTCCGTACTTTTCAGATCTCACGCGCTTCCACGTAGACAAACACAACAACGGCAACTCTGCGCCCGAGCGAGTCTTTCTGTTTTCCGGTGGGCTCACAGCACGGAAAGGCGTTGACTTGCTCGCCGAATGCTTTAACGACCTGGCTCGTGAGAGGCGAAACGTTCGATTGCGAATAGTTGGTGATGGACCACTACTATCTAATCTGCGGACGAGGTTGTCGGTT
>DATBSH010000077.1:0-14658 GCA_036559885.1 Pyrinomonadaceae bacterium | reverse complement strand
AATTGGTGTGGCAATCGGCCTTACGGGAGCTTTCTGGGTTACGAGATTGATGGCCAAGCTACTCTTTGATGTCAGACCAACTGACGCGTTGGTATTCGCAAGTGTCCCGGCCGTATTGCTCGTAGTCGCCTTCCTGGCTTGTTACATACCGGCACGACGCGCGACGAAAGTCGATCCGTTGGTGGCGTTGAGATACGAATGAAACGATCTTTGGTAGTAAGTCTTTGGTCTTGGTCTTTGGACTTGCCTTTGGACTTTGGTCTGAGATCTCAAATCTGAGATCTCAAATCTGAGATCTCAAATCTGAGATCTCAAAAACGCAGAAAGACCAAAGACCAGGTCTTGGAGGACTGTGAACATGCTTAACGATCTACGGTACGGCCTGCGAATGTTGTTGAAGCGACCTGCCATAACCCTGGTCGCCGTGCTTTCTCTGGCGCTCGGGATCGGAGCGAACACTGCGATCTTCAGTTTGATCGACGCGCTTATGCTGAAGTCGCTGCCGGTTAGCGAGCCGGACCGACTGGTGTTGTTCGGCAAGGGTGAGGAGGCTGGTGTAACGAACACTTTTCCCAGCGGCAGCACAGACCTGTTTTCGTATTCGTTTTATCGACAAGCACGACAGCGCAAACAGGTCTTTGAAGATGTCGCTGCCCTCTTGAGCATTCCCTGGACCGTGCACGGCAGAGTCAATGCCAGTGGTGACATCGAAAAGCTGACGGTTCAGCCGGTGTCGGGCACGTACTTTCCAGTCCTTGGTATTAATGCAAGTCTGGGCCGCACGCTAACCGATGATGACGATCAGGTTGTGGGTAATCATCCCGTAGCTGTGGTTAGTCATGCGTGGTGGGAGAAGAGACTTGGTGCGAGCCCGAGCGCTGTGGGGCAAACGATCACTATAGACGAGGTCGTGTACACGATTGTCGGTGTCGCACCAAAAGAATTCTTTGGCACCACGGTTGGCCAGGCGCCAGATATCTGGATGCCGCTGGCGATGCAAAAGAAACTTCCTCCCGCATATTGGGACGGTCGTGAGGACGACGGATTTCAATCTATGTACTTGATTGGTCGGCTGAAGAGCGGTGTTACTCCTCTACAAGCGCAAGCGGATGTCAATTTGAGCTTCAAGCAATGGATGTCTCAAATAGCCAGCAACCCACCGAATCCCAGACAACAGGAAGGAATGCAGCGTGCTAGCGTGGAGCTAACGAGCTTGCGCAGAGGTTTATCAGAACTTCGAACAAAATTTTCGATCTCCTTGAAAATCCTCATGGCTGTCGTGGGATTGGTATTGCTGATTGCCTGTGCGAACGTCGCAAACATACTGCTTGCCAACGGTGCTGCGCGGCGGAAAGAGTTTGCGGTCCGTGTGGCGGTCGGTGCGCGTCGAGCACGCCTGATTAGGCAGCTGCTGACGGAGAGTTTACTAATCGCAACGCTTGGAGGTGTAGCTGGAGTCATCATTGCCTGGTGGGGTAGCCGGACACTCGTTCTGATGGCATCAGATGGTCCAGATATGCTGCCTATCGATGTCACACCAAACGGACGGATTCTCCTATTCACACTCGGTGCTTCATTGCTATCCGCCGTTATGTTTGGAGTTGCGCCCGCATTCCGCGCGGCGCACGTTGAGCCAAACAACTCTCTCAAGAGCGGCAGAGGAGGTACCGCCAACGCCTTTCAAACTCCGCTCGGAAAGTTGCTCGTGATCTCTCAGGTTGCGCTCTCACTTATGCTTCTGGTTGGTGCAGGACTGTTCGTTCGCACCCTAATCAATCTGCAAAGTCTTCCCACCGGATTCAACGAAGAGAATGTCGTCCGCTTTGAAGTGGATCCATCCGCGACCGGCTACAAGGCTGACGATCCGAAATTGCCCGCGATGCTTAGGGATATTGAAGATAACGTGAAGCGTATACCTGGTGTCGAATCGGCAGCATTTTCGTTTTTCGTGTTCCATCAAGGCCAGTGGAGCAGCCTGGTTCGGGGGTTGAGCGATGATTTACCTGAGCAGCAGAGGGTAATCAGAAACAATGTAGTGGGCCTTGATTACTTCCGAGTCATGGGGATTCCTTTCGTTGCCGGCAGAAATTTTACGACTTCGGATACAGTGAAAACTCAGAAGGTCGCGATCATCACCGAATTGATGGCCCAGCGTGTGTTCCCGAACAAGTCTCCTTTGGGACAGCGCTTTAGCATTGGCGGTCCGAACAACGAGTTCATAGAAGTTGTTGGCGTCGTCAAGGATGCTAAGTATGGAACGCTCACGGAAGAAACGCGTCCGATGGCGTACTACCCGTACGAACAGCGTCCTCAACCTCTGAGTAACTTAGTGATGCGAATAAAGGGGCAACCCGATCAGGTTATTCCGAACGTTCGTCAAGCCATCAAACAGGTCAATCCGAACGTTCCGATCGACGATGTGGTTACTTTGTCAGAGCACATCGGTCGTTCGTTAGTGCAACAGAAGTTGATAGCTCGGTTGGCGTCGTTCTTTGGAGTCCTTGCGCTGCTGCTCGCGTGTATCGGCCTGTACGGGCTGATGTCGTATGCAGTCGCCCGCAGAACAAATGAGATTGGTATTCGGATGGCCTTGGGTGCACGTAGCACGAACGTACTCTGGCTCATCTTGCGCGAGGCGATGACGTTGGTGTTGATTGGGCTCGCTCTCGGATTGGTTGCGTCACTGGTGACATCGAAAACAGCGAAGACTCTGCTTTTCGGTCTGAAACCGAATGATCCTTTAACGATCGCCATGGCCTCAGTGCTGTTACTGGCTGTGGCGGTCTTTGCCGGGTACTTACCGGCACGCCGAGCAGCGCGGGTTGATCCAATGACGGCACTGAGAGAAGAGTGAAAAGTGATTTCGGATTTGGGATTTCGGAATTCGGATTTCGTGTTTCGGAGTTGTCAGAGTTCCGGAATTTTAACCGATTGGCTCAAGCGCGGAACCACGAAATCAGAAATCCGCAATCCGAATTCCGAAATCGAGGTGGAACATGTTCCAAGACTTACGCTACGGACTGCGCTTGTTACTTAAGAATTTTGGATTCACCACGGTAGTGGTGTTAACGCTTGCGCTGGGTATTGGTGCCAACGCAGCTCTCTTTTCTGTAGTAAACGGAGTACTGCTGAAACCGTTGCCATACCCCGATCCTGAGCAGCTAATCACCATCCATCAAAGCAAACCGAATTTCGAGACCGGCGCCATGCCTTATCCGAACTTTCTCGATCTTCAGAAAGAGAACAAAACCTTAACGGCGATGGCGATCAGTCGCTCGTACGGTTTCAGTCTCGTTGGAATGGGAGAAGCGCAACGAGTTAGTGCGAGGTTGATTTCGGCGGATTTCTTCTCCGTCCTGGGTGTCAAACCCGCGCTAGGCCGAACTTTTCTCGCCGCTGACGACAGCAGTTCGGCCGAACCAGTAACGCTCATTAGTGCACAGTTCTGGGCCGACAAATTTGGTTCGGCATCCAATGTTCTAGAAAAGAGCATTACACTCGACGACAAGAGTTACCGAGTGGTTGGTGTTATTCCTGCAACCTACACTCTCACACGTAATGTCGACGTCTACGTGCCTATCGCGCAATGGAATGGTCCTCAATTGAAGAGTCGATCGGCCGCTTTGGGGTTACACGGCATCGGGCGCATCAAGCCCGGTGTTACGGTCCAACAGGCCCAGGCTGATCTCGATCGGATCATGCAGGCACTCGCAGTTGCGTATCCCGCGACCAATCAAGGCAACGGTGCGAAAGTCGTCCCTTTGATGGACCGTTTGGTTGGCGACATCAGATTGATTCTATGGATGTTGCTGGCGGCTGTTGGTTTTGTCCTCCTGATAGCCTGCGTGAATGTGAGCAATCTGTTGCTGGCTCGGTCGACAAGCAGAACGCGCGAATACGCGATCCGCACTGCACTCGGCGCGGGCCGTTGGCGTTTGCTGCGCCAATCATTGCTAGAAAGCACAATACTCGCGCTCGCGGGCGGCACCCTTGGACTCTTTATTGCCGCGTGGGGCACAAAGCTGGCACTTACAGCTCTTCCAACGGCATTGCCACGCGCCGAAGAGATAGAACTCGACAGTCGTGTCGTGATCTTTACGATCGTCGTTTCGATCCTGACAGGGCTCCTCGCCGGCATTGTTCCCGCCTTGAAGACCTCTTACAAGCAGTTTAGCGAGACGCTCAAAGAAGGTGGTCGCGGTGCCAGTGCTACGCGAGGACGGGCGCAGGGAATTTTGGTCGCGGTTGAAATGGCGATGGCTCTCGTGCTGCTAATCGGCGCCGGTTTAATGATCCGCAGTCTAAATGCCTTGTGGAATGTCGACCCTGGCTTTCGTCCGGATAATGTCGTCACGTTCGATCTAACGCTGCCTACATCAATGCGGAGTCAAAGCGAGGAATCCGTTCGCGCGAGTTTGCGCGACATAAGCGACAAAATAGCGACCACTCCGGGCGTCCAGGGGGTATCTCTATCGGCAGACGCCTTACCAATGGTCGCCGAGAATGATCTTTTTTTCTGGATCGAGGGCCAGCCAAAACCTGCCAGCACAAGTGAGATGAGCATGGCGTTAGTGTACACGGTCGAGCCTGACTATTTGAGCGTGATGGGTATTCCGTTGAAGCAAGGTCGCTTTTTCACACCGCAGGATGATGAACGGTCTACCTCGATCGCCGTCATCGATGAAGCGTTCGCGCGCCGATACTTTGCTGACAAGAGTCCCCTTGGCAATCGGATCTATTTGGGTGATGACACCAAACCAATAGAAATCGTTGGTGTCATCGGCCATGTCAAACAATGGGGGCTGGACTCTGACGATAAACAGAGCCTGCAAGCACAGCTCTACTTCCCGTTTAGGGCCCTACCGGATGATGACTTGCCGGTGCGTGGAGTTGGCGTGGTTGTGCGTTCAGCGGGAGAAAGCGGAGAAACGACGGCAATCTTTGGTTCGATTCGAAAAGCGATACAAAGCCAGAACGATTTGAATGTCGTTTCAAACGTTCAAACCCTGAACCAGGTCATTGCCGATTCATTATCGCAGCGACGGTTCTCGATGCTCGTGCTGGGCGCGTTTGCAGCAGTGGCACTCCTGCTGGCAAGCCTGGGTATTTACGGAGTCATCTCGTATCTCGTGGGCCAACGAACACACGAACTTGGCATTCGTCTCGCTCTCGGCGCGGGTCGCAAAGACATTCTTCGTCTCGTGTTGAGTCATGGAATGAAGATGGCACTCGCTGGCGTCGCAATCGGACTCGTAGCGGCGTTTGGTTTAACTCGATTGATGACCACGATGCTTTATGGCGTTCGGCCAACTGATCCGCTCACCTTCGTCGTGATTGCTTTGATCTTATTGGTCGTGGCCCTGATAGCGACGTACGTGCCGGCACGGCGCGCAACGAAGGTAGATCCATTAACTGCATTGAGATCGGAGTAGAAAATGTTCGGAGATTTTGCGAGTTTCGTATTTGCAGGGGGAGTTCATTAGAGGACGAGACAAATTGCAACTTGCGAACGATGGCTTCTCATTCTCCCCAGGCTTCAGCCTGGGGTAATGGCGACGCGAAAAAAAGAAAACCGTTTCAACGGTTTACCCGGATGCTGCAAATCGCGCGTGTTTAGCGGGAATTGGGAAACCGTTAAAACGGTTGCGGCAGTTCAAAATGGGCCCTGATCCCCAAGCTGAAGCTTGGGAAGAATGAGATAACCCTTCCCGACCTGTAATTTTGCTGTGAGAACTGAGCTATTGATGAAAGGTCTCAAATGAAAGTAAGAACAATTCTAATAGCCCTACTAACGATTGGCTTGGCCTCTATCGCAACGGGGCAGATAACCGAGTCGACTCAGAATCGATCAACCTGGAACTGGATCAATGCTGATGGCGACAAAAGGATCGAGGTGCGCGTCGAGAATAAGGTCGAATTCAATGACGACTATTCAGATGTAGCCGGTATTCCGAGTGATGGCGCATTGAAGATTGTTGATAGCCGCGGTTCGCATACGTATCGACTTAACATCTCACGGGGAGCGGCTGGCGAATTAAAACGGGAGTATTCCGTCGATGGACGCGCGCGTGAATTTGACAGCGAAGGTCGTCAGTGGTTGCGAGAAGTACTGTTGCAAGCGGCACGTGAGGGCGGACTCGACGCCCGTAATCGCGTTAGACGAATTCTCAGGCAGCGCGGAGCTCGAGGCGTCGCCGAAGAGATTACGTATCTGAAAGGCGACTACGTACGACGAATATACTTCGAAGAATTTCTGCAAGTACCAAATCTCAGCAACGATGACCTGAAAAATGCGGTTGGAAATGCTTCGCAAACGATTGACAGTGATTACGAGCGGGCCCAGCTGCTATTGCAGGTCGCACCCATATTCGTATCGAAACAGGAGCTTGTGCCCGAATACTTTGCGGCCCTGGATCGGATGAAATCCGATTACGAGCGGCGTAGAACGCTTAGCGGAATATTGAACCGTGAGCAGTTGAGCCACGAGACGCTTGCGGCGATGGCGCGTTCTGCCAAGGCGATAAGTTCCGATTATGAGAAGGCAGTGTTCCTCTTGCAGGCGGTGGACCGCTATCACTCAGATGATCGCCTACGCGCCGAGTGGTTCAACACGTTACGTTCGATCGAATCAGACTACGAACATCATCGAGTGTTGTCAGGACTACTTAAGATTCCGAGCGTGAATACGAATGCGTTGGTTGATGCAGTCGAGTCGGCCGTACAAATCCAATCGGACTACGAAAAAGCGAGCTTTTTAATTGAAGCGCTCAACCGGTATCAACCGGAGCCGCGCCTGCGCAACGCGATTACCAACGTCGCAAAGACGATCAGTTCAGAGTACGAACGCGGGCGCGTTCAGAAGCGAATTGACCGGATTGATTTTTGAGTGCCAATTGCTGTGTCGCTCTGTGGTACTTGGTGCTTAGTTCTTTGTTGATTGGTTGTGACCTCAGTGCAGTGTCGTGAGGTCAGTACCACCGTACAAAATACAAAACGTATGGACACGCTACTCAGAGACATTCGCTACGCAGCTCGAAGTCTTCGGAAGAATCCGGGCTTTACGATTGTAGCCGTGCTCACCCTGGCGCTCGGTATCGGCGCGAACACCGCAATCTTCAGCATTGTCAATGCAGTATTGCTCAGGCCCTTGCCCTATCCGAATTCTGACGAGCTAGTCTTCATAACTGAACGCGACCAGCAGATGAAGAAGTTATTCGTCGCCTGGCCCAACTACCTCGATTGGCGAAACCAGAATCAGGTATTCGAGAACATCGCGGTTTACAACCGAGATAGCTTCAATCTAGTCGGCGCCGGCGATCCGCAGCGCGTGCTCGCCGCGCAGGTGTCGGCAGACTTCTTTCCTACGTTCAAAGTAAATCCTGTTTTGGGTCGGGGATTGACTCGTGACGAAGATCAACCAGGTGCTTCGCCGGTCGTACTCCTAAGTTTCGGTTTGTGGCAACGTGCCTTTGGTGGAGATGCAGCAGTTCTCAATCGGACGATTAATCTTAGCGACCGCGCCTATATCGTAATTGGGGTCATGCCCAGGGATTTTGATTTCCCGGCCCGCGCCGAGATTTGGATTTCAGCAGGTCAATTAAGTAATGCCTGGCAACACAGAAACAATCATCCCGGACTGTATTCGGTAGCTCGGCTTAAACCCGGTATCACCATTGAACAGGCAAGAGCAGATCTGAACCGCATCGCAGCATCGCTCGAAAGCTCATATCCGGAGACCAATCACGGCCACGGAGTTGCGATTAACTCATTGCTGGAAACGATCGTTGGAGATGTCAGCCGTACGCTTTGGATTTTATTTGCAGCAGCCGCGCTGGTGCTCGCCGTAGCTTGTACCAACGTTGCTAATCTGATGCTCGTGCGCGCTGCTAGTCGGAGCCGAGAGTTGACGATTCGCGCCGCGCTCGGTGCGAGCCGGTTGCGACTTGCCAGTCAATTACTCGTCGAAAGTTTGTCGATCTCATTACTCGGAGGTGTCGTTGGTTTATTGCTAGCGCGTTGGCTTGTGTCAGCGTCGGTAGTTGCAGTCACAAAAAACTTACCCCGCGCCGGCGAAATATCATTGGACGCTCGCGTTCTCATTTTTACCGCTGTGTGTTGTTTGTTCACTGGAATACTTTTCGGTTTGATTCCGGCTTGGCGTGCTGGAAAGAGTAGCCCCGAACAAGCACTCAAAAAAGCCGGACGCGGGGTTACATCTGCAAAACAACGGATGCGCAGTGTTCTGGTTGTCTCCGAGATGGCAATGGCGCTTGTGCTTTTGATCGCAGCGGGTCTGTTGTTACGCAGCTTCTATAGACTGACGAGAGTCGATCCCGGATTTGTTCACGACAATGTTCTGTCATTCACGGTCACGCTGCCTGCGACGAAATATCCAAAGCTCGAGCAGCGCATTAGCTTTTACACCGACCTACTGACGAGGTTGAATGCCTCACCTGCCGTTCAGTCCGCAAGCTTAGCTTCAGGACTTCCATTTGGTGGCAGCAGCTGGCGCACAGGATTCGTTGTCGAAGGGCAACCGATTCCGCAGGCGAATGATGCGCCTTTGTTGGAGGCGTGCGCCGTTAGTCCTGATTACTTCCACACGATGGGCATCCCCCTTCGCGCCGGACGAGTATTTACCGAAAGCGACAATCGTCAACACCTGGCTGGACGGGATCTAAGTAACCTGGATGACGGCGCGCTCCAGGTTCTGGGTTTGAACGCCATCGTTATTGATGAAGAGTTTGCGCGTCGGTATTGGCCCAACGAAAACCCAATTGGCAAGCGCATTCGTTTAGCGCCTGTCGACGCTGGTTCGCCATATATCACCGTAATCGGTGTTGTCAGTCGAGTGAACATGGACCGCCTCACGGTCGAGTCGAATCGCGTTCAGGCATACTTCTCTTGTCTGCAGTTTCCACTCTCAAACATGGCGGTGATGATCAAGTCGCCGCTTCAGATTGGTCAATTGACGGCACTCGCACGTGCCGAAGTACAGTCAGTCGATCCGCAACAGCCAATCTTCAACATCCGAACTCTCGATCGTATCCGTTCCGAATCCATTGCTCCTGAACGCTTGAACACGACACTGCTTACCGTTTTTGCCGGCTTAGCACTGTCACTCGCGGCCATCGGAATCTACGGTGTTATCTCTTACGCTGCGACGCAACGAACACACGAGATTGGTATTCGAATGGCCCTGGGCGCGCGAAAAGGTGACGTCTTGGGTCTGGTAGCGCGACAGGGTTTGACGCTGGCACTGATCGGAGTGGTGATAGGACTGCTAGCGGCGTTTGCGGTAACTCGCTTGATGTCGCAAATGCTGTTTCGCATAAGTGCAACTGACACGCTGACGTTTGTATTGGTGCCTTTGTTTTTGTTTGGAGTCGCTGGAGTTGCGTCTTACGTTCCAGCGCGACACGCGACGAAAGTAGATCCGTTGGTGGCGCTCCGATATGAATGACTTGGTTTGGTAGAGATGCATTTGAAATCATTTGTCATATCTCATTTGACATTTCTCATTTAGTAGGGAAGTGCAAAGCGCTAAGTGCTGATCCGACGTCCACTCTTTGCACTTAGCCCTTTGCTCTTAAATGACAAATGAGAAATGTCAAATGAGATATGACAAATGATTCGGGTTTGACTACCAAAAGCCCAAGACCAAAGGACAGACCGAAAGGCTGAAATCATGAGCACATTCCTACACGACCTTCGCTACGCCGCTCGCATGTTGCGTAACAAACCAGGCTTCACGTTTGTCGCAGTGTTAACACTGAGTCTTGGAATCGGTGCTAATACAGCGATCTTTAGCGTGGTCTATGCGGTTGTTTTACGGCCATTGCCTTTTCCAAAGCCTGAAGAAATCGTGATCGTTCGCGACGACTTAACGGGCCGTCAGCGACAGGATGTTGGATTGTCGGTGGATGAGTTAAGAGACCTTCAGGAGCGTTCAGGAGTTTTTGAACAGATCTCGGCCATCTGGCCAGTCGACGCGAACTTGACGGGTTCAGATCGTCCGGAGCGAATTGAATTGTTAGGCGTTAGTCCGAATTACTTCTCGCTACTTGGAGCAAATGCGCAATTGGGTCGTGTGTTCGGGCCGCAGGACAAAGCTGAAGGCTTCGCCGAGGGCGTCGTAATAAGCGATGGATTGTGGCGGCGACTTTTTGCTTCGGATCCAAATATTCTCGGTCGCAAGGTTTATGCAGATACTGACTTGTACACGATTATCGGCGTTATGCCGCCCGGTTTTCGCCATCCGGGCAAAACGCTGCGGAACGAGGTCGAGATGTGGGCGACTGCCGGTTTCGCTGCAAATCCTTTTGGTCGTCCCGAGCGTGGTCAACGAATTCTGCCAGGAGCAATGGGCCGGCTCAAAGCCGGATTGGATCTCAAGCAGGCGCAAGCCAGACTGGATGCATTTGTCGCTAATCTGCGAAACGAGTTTCCGAACGAGTACCCTGCGGATGCGGGTTGGTCGGTTCGTTTGTTATCAGCCCATCAAGAATTAGTCGGCAATCTCCAAACAATGTTCTTCGTCGTGTTGGGAGCAGTTGGGTTGGTACTCCTCATCGCCTGCGTGAACCTGGCAAATCTGATGTTGGCCCGTTCCTCAGAACGTCGACGTGAAATGGCGATTCGGCTCGCGCTTGGCGCGCGACGCGGCCGATTGATCATTCAACTCCTTACAGAAAGTCTCTTACTTGCTTTTGTTGGCGGAGCAGTGGCGCTAACGGTAATCGCTTTAATCATGGGAGTGTTTGTTAAGTTCCTTCCTGCTGATATTCCACGCCTGAATGAAGTGGAAATCAACCTCGGCGTTCTCGGATTTGTATTCTTCGTTTCGTTAATTACTGGCCTGCTCTTTGGACTTGCGCCGGCGCTCCAGTCGTCACGACCAGACGTTATCGCTAACTTGAAGGAAGGTGGTCAAAGGGTGGGTTTTGGTCTGGCAACTAATCGATTTCGCAGCAGCCTTGTAATAGCTGAATTTGCGCTGTCGTTAATTCTGATGATAGCAGCGGGTCTGTTGTTCCGAAGCTTTGCCAGATTGCTTGATGTGCATCCAGGCTTCAATGCGGAGAACGTACTGATTGCGCGCATTTGGTTGCCGGTGCCGAACAATCCGGAGCTCGATCAATATCGAGAACCATCGAAACGAGTGACCTTCATCAAGGAAGTCCTTAGAAGAGTGAGTGTGCTCCCTGGCGTTAGGTACGCCGCAATTGGAGGTGGTAACGGAGTACCACTTATTGGCCCGCACAACTCGCCGGGATTCGCTATTGAAGGTGATGCTGAGACAAACAGCAGCATTCCATCCGCGCAGATTGCAGCGATCTCGCCTGATTACTTTCGCACGATTGGCACTCCCTTAATTCGCGGCCGATTCTTTGAGCAGACCGATGATCTGCAGGGAGAACAGGTAGCAATAATCGATGAGGCCCTCGCACAACGATATTTCGCCAATCGTGAACCGCTTGGGCACCGGATCAAAAGAGGAGGTCCTAAATTCACCGCTCCATGGATCACGATTGTTGGCGTTGTGCGCAATATAAAAACTGACGGGCTTGATCTCCCTGATCAGCCTCATCTCTATTTCCCTATTTTCCAAAGTCCGGGATACGCAATGGCTGTATACCTGCGAACCGATGTAGCAGCCACAAGTCTGATCCAACCCCTGCGAGAGCAGGTGAGCGCGGTCGATCGAGACCTCCCGATCTTTGGTGAACGAACGATGGAACAAGTCGTGGCTGAATCCGTAAGTCGACGTAGATTCGCAATGCAGGTTGTGGGACTGTTCGGAATTCTGGCGTTGTTGCTTGCAGCCGTTGGCATTTACGGAGTGATTGCATATTCCGTCACTCAACGAACACGCGAAATAGGAATCCGTGTAGCGTTAGGCGCAAGCCGAAGGACCATCCTGAATTGGGTTCTAAGGCAAGGCATGTATCTAATCGGGGCCGGTGTCGCCGGTGGACTAATCGGCGCGTTTGCCCTGACGCGACTAATCAGGTCGCTGTTGTTCGGCGTTGGACCAACAGATGTTGTGACCTATGTTTGTCTGGCAATAGTGCTGACGGTTGTTGCTTTGATCGCCTGCTACATCCCGGCACGTCGCGCAACTAAAGTCGATCCGCTGGTGGCATTGAGATACGAATGAAGAGATTGCCAAATGCCGATTGCGCGAAGAGCTAAGAGCGAAGAGCGAAGAGCAAAGAGTAAAGAGCAAAGAGCAAAGAGCAAAGAGCTAAGGGCTGAAGGCAATTGCCGCTTTGCCCTTTGCTGTTCGCCGATAATTGTCAATCGGCGATCGATCGAAGGGTCGTCCCATGAATAATCTCCTAAAAGATATTCGCTACGCTTTCCGCGGTTTGTTGAAGCGTCCGGGATTTGCCGTCATCGGCGTGGCCAGTCTTGCGTTGGGAATTGGTGCGAATACGGCCATCTTCAGTTTGGTTAATAGCGTCCTCCTGCGATCTCTGCCTGTCGAAAACCCAGAGCAGATCGTCGCCGTTTCTCTCAGAGGCAAGGGCGATTCGTTCTCAGCTTTTTCATACCCAAACTACAAAGATTTTCGCGATCGCAACGATGTGCTGTCCGGTTTGGTTGCGTATCGCTTTGTGCCAGTGAGTTTGAGCCGGGCCGGAAACAATGAACGCATTTGGGCATATCTAGCTTCAGGAAATTACTTCGATGTGTTGCGGGTCCGTCCGATAAACGGGCGGGCGTTTCAACCCGAGGAGGATCAAGCTCCTTCTGCTCATCCAGTGGTAGTTATCAGCTACGACTGTTGGCAACGTCGATTTGGTGGAGATCCCAACGTCGTCGGAACCGATGTCCTTCTCAACAATCATCCCTTCAAAGTTATCGGTGTGGCACCATCAGGTTTTAGAGGAACAGAGTTCATCTACACACCTGAGATGTGGTTGCCGGCTTCAATGATTGAGTGGGTCGAGCCGGGATCGACATGGTTTGACAACCGTGGTGCAGGAAATTTCTTCTTAGCAGGACGATTAAAGCCTGGAACAGGTGCGGCGCAAGCTCAAGTATCTTTAAACATGCTGGCTCAGCAGCTCGCGTCCGAATATCCCGAAACAAATGAAGGGCAGGCCATAAGAGTTGGACCAGCAGGTTTCATTCTTCCAGATCTGCGTGGTGCGGTCGTGAGTTTCACCTGGATCCTAATGGTTGCAGTGCTCCTGGTTTTGTTAGTCACCTGCGCAAACCTCGCTGGCCTGCTATTAGCACGCGCGACGGATCGTCGGCGAGAGATCGCGATTCGTTTGGCGATGGGTGCCAATAGATTCCAACTAATCCGGCAACTTCTAACCGAGAGCATTCTTCTGTCAATTCTGGGTGGTGTGGCTGGTGTGCTGTTGGCGGTGTGGATGATCAGGCTGCTTTTGGCTTTCAAACCTCCGATCGATTTTCCTTTGTCAATAGATGTCGCCGTCGATTGGCGCGTTCTCCTGTTCTCACTTTTGGTTTCGGTTCTAACGGGCGCGATCTTCGGACTTGCCCCGGCGCTGCAAGCCACTCGTCCGAGCTTGATAACAACAATCAAAGAGAGTTCGACACAAGGCGGAGCTGGGCGCAGCCGCCTCAGAAACGTACTCGTTGTTTTGCAGATTTCGTTATCGCTGGTCGTGCTTATCGGCGGAGGCCTGCTTGTGAGAACGCTACAGCAACTACAAACAATGAATCCGGGATTCAATCCGCAGAACGCGTTCATGATGTCATTCGACGTTGGATTGCAAGGATACGACCGCGGGCGCGGCGAACAGTTTTACCGTCAATTGGTTGAACGTGTCGAAGCGCTGCCACGTGTTAAGTCGGCGGTTATTACGGATTACGTTCCTCTGAGTCTCAATTACAGCAGCAATAATGTCTTCAACGAGGGTCAACCAGCCGAGCGAGGTGCGAACGCCCCGACCGCGATGGTGGGGTCTATTGGGCCGAAGTACTTTGAAACGTTGAATACCCCGTTGGTCGCAGGCCGTGAATTTACTTCACTTGACACCGACAAATCACAACAGGTGGCGATCGTAAACGAAACGTTTGTTCGTCGCCTGATGCCATTTGTCCAAACCACGCGTGACGCGATCGGTCGCCGGATAAGTTTCAGAGGCCCGGAAGGTCCGTTTATTGAGATCGTAGGCGTCGCACAAAGCGGCAAATACTTCAACATCGCTGAGGATCCACGCTCATTCGTTTGGACACCAATATTTCAAAGCTACTCAAACAGCACGACACTAATCGTTCGGACTAACGGCAACCCAGAAGCAATGATCTCAGCCGTCCGCAACGAGGTGCACTCACTCGATGGAAACTTACCGGTATACGAGGTGAAAACCCTGACGGAGCACTTGAGGTTCGCGTTGTTTCCTCCTCGCGTAGCGGCATCGGTCTTAGGTGTTTTCGGAATAGTCGCACTCCTGCTTGCGGCGATGGGAATTTACGGCATTACGTCATACGCCGTCGCACAACGTACACATGAGATCGGCATTCGCATGGCTCTCGGCGCACAGCTGCGAGATGTGCTGAAACTGGTACTGAGCCTTGGCGTAAAGCTGACGATACTGGGAGTAGGACTCGGACTCGTTGGTGCTTATCTGGTGACGCGCGCGATCACAGGTCTTCTTTACGGCGTAAGCGCAA
>DATBSH010000076.1:0-4585 GCA_036559885.1 Pyrinomonadaceae bacterium | reverse complement strand
GTGGGATAGGACCATTTGTTGGATTCACAATCGACAATGGACGAAACGCACCGGACCATGCACGTTTCGTCTAGGTCATGATTGGCGGCGACTGTTCGGCTCGATCGGGTTCGAAGTTATTTACGAGAAGCAGCTGTCCCGTTGGCGCAATCTAGCGCATCCAGTATCAAGACGATTCTTTGTGCTAAGCGTGAACGAGAATGTGAAGTTGGAACGGGCTTTGTCGAAAGAGATCGCTGTGTTCGAGTCAGTGCCGCTGCCAGCCGCAAGTTGATGAAACAACATCATTCATTCGGGCTTCAAACACGAACTGTGGAGTCATGGGGCCGATACCACCTGGCAGGTAGCGGGTAGTGGGTGCAAGTCACGATTCAAGCTGCGACAAATTTCAGGTCGGGAAGGTGTATAGACCCCGCTCAACTAGCTTTATCCGGATCCGAGAAAACACTCAACTGCAGAACGGGAGCGAAGCGACCGATTTCAAGTGACGGAATCGCCAATGTTAGTTCAATCGGTCGCTTCGCTCCAGTTCTGTAGTTGAATCTCTCCGGGCAAAAACTCATGCTTGCAAGCCACCCTTCCCAACCTGAAATCTTTGTGATCTTGAGGTGTGGGACTGAAGCTTCAGTGTTGCTGTTGTTATCGCGATGATCACAGCACGCCTATCTGCTTATTCATTCGCATAAAATCGAAATTATTCCAGGCTTCGACAATCTTGCCATTCTTGATTCTGACTATCGTGATACCAGTAAAGTCGACCGGAGTGTGAGTAGCGGCAATCCCGAGGTGATCGCCCGTGTGTTTGCCGCGGACGCTGCAACGCGCAGCAACCTTATCCCCTTCGGCAACCATATCCTCGACTGTAACGATGATGTCCGGAAATGCGCCTCTGAATCTGTTGTAAAACAACTTGTACGCCGAAGGGTCAACCGCCTCCTCGGGATCTTCAGCCAATCCGTAAGCCAAACCATCGCTCGCGAACATCTCGTCAATGGCCTCAGCCCGTCCCTTATTCCACACCTCATCAAACCATCGTCGCACAATCGCTTTGTTTTCTTCCGACATAACCTTGTTCTCCTTCCCTCAACTCATGGCAATACTGCCACTATGATCATTTCATACGGCAGATTGACAGTTACTTCATTAGCACCATGTTCTTGAGCAAGCGCGTAGACTTCCGCAAGATTCACGCGCGGTATTCCGAGCACGTGAAGGCTGTCGCCCTGCGTCAAAGATAAAAGCTTGTTTGCCGGCTCGGTCCCTTTCACAAACACCATCCGCCGAGGTGCGGCAGTAACTTGATCTTCATCATTGTCTGACTGAAAAACATTCGCCAGGACAAGATAACCATCGGTGACTTCCTTTGGGTTACCGGCCAGCTCAATGTAAAACTCTGTGTAGTTGTACTTGCTGCCGCCACTCACAATCATGATCGCAGTATTGCTCGCTTCTATGGTGGCTTCGAGTTGCTCGTAGAACGGAAAGGCTACGTCTGCCGTGTAAGCCTCATAGATCTTCGGCGGCACCGCTTGATTCTTAATTTCTACAAACGAGGTCAGGAGATCTACTCCTGAGAATTTCGTGATCGGATGGATCTCACAAACATGATCCGGGTTCGAAGTGGTGGGCTTCTTTACTGTCTGACCCTGGATCTGATCTTTGTGACCCGGGTGTTCAAACCAAATTCGCCAGGCGCCTGTCATGCTGATTGCCTGATCGGAAACAGTTTCCATCAGCTCTTGCATTGCGGTCGGCGCAAACCGCGCGTTAATTATTTCAGCGACCAGTGGCAGTTTTAAAACACTATCCCTGCCGGCCATGTGAATATCACCGTCATCACCGCTTCGGCCGATGTCGTGCGGCTTCGTCGGGTGATGATCCACGTCAAAATTTGTAGTAAGCGTAGCGCGGTCCTTATATTTCTTTACAAACGACTTATTGAGGGCAAGTGTTATGTCCGCCCGACAAACTCCACTTACGCTGATCAGAAGCAGAACAGCCAGTAGCGAACGCGTTTTCATGCTGATGATCTCCTAGGGTGATTTATCTGCAGTCGCCAACTTTCGCTTTTACGGAGTCTTGGGTTTCTCGGCGGGTGACTTACCTGCCGAGCGAATGTTTACAAATTTATTTAAGAGGTCGAACCAAAACGGAGCACCGAGACAGATCGCCAGAATAGTTAGGGCCCATCCAAGTATCCGCTCCATCCACGCGCGTTTCGAATTATCGAACGGACCTTGCCAGCCAAGCATTTGACCAAGGAGTGCCTGCTCTTGAGCTGAAACGGTGTTCCCTTCGTTTGATGTAACTTGCGGATTGGTAGGATCGTCCGGGTCGGGATATTCGACTGTGACCGAAGGACGAGGCTTCTGGGCTCGCGTCTTTGCTTCTTCAACGACGGCAGAACGTAACACTGGGTCTTGCCACAACCGGCGCGCAATGTGAACCGTATCGGCATTTGCTAACAGTGTGATTAACGATGCGACGATAATGGTCCAGACCTGTGTCTTTCGCTTATACCAACCAGTCACCCGATCCATCGCATCTTCGAACCAGCCTTCGATGCCTAACTGGATATAGTACAGTTCCCTTTCAGCATTGCGCGCAATCGCCGACAAAGATTGCTTCACATCCCCATCAGGCAAACTGTTAAGTCCTTCTTCAAGATCTTCAACAGTAACCCGACCTGTCCGATTTTTGCTGAGGATATCGATAAGAACTGTAGAGAACGTTCGAGCGGGTAAGTAAGCGGGATGGCGGTGGCCGCGCATCATGCTCTTAATCAACGAATGCCGGTAGAATTCTTCAAACAACGCTTCGGGACTATTCTTCGCACTACTGGTGGGCTGATTACCCAGGATTTGGCGAATGCCTTCTGTCAACAACGTTGCTCGCGACTTAGTTACACCTGATAACAACTCGTTAGCAGACGTGCAAATGATAGCCAGCAACAGGTACACAAAAACCAGACCTATCGCGACATCGACAACAGTCGAACCGAACATAGGGCCACACCTCCTCAAACAATCAGGTTTAAGACTGAGTTGACCCCAGGTTGGCGCAAACAACGAGAACTACAGGAATACAGAGGACCAACCGTAGGAGTGCGAGGGCGGCAAGACGATACGGCAAGTTTAGCTAAGTTTCAAGGCTTTGGTTTCCAGTTTAATAATCCCTCTCGCCAACAAACTTCGCATCATCATTAAACTATCGGCTTCACGGAAGGGACAGATAGATAGTATGGATTGAACATCCCAGGTGCCGTTGATTCGCGAGAGAAGAAAGCCTTCCTGCGGGTGAAGCTCTTCCCCAGCTAGATTATCTTGAGAGACGGCAAGCGTTGGGATTGCGTGAGGTGATAACTCAGACTGGAATATCCGGTGAACAAGTTTCGCTTCAGCCTCGATTACTAACTCTTGGGCGCGCGAGTTCTTTGGTTCCTCTTTTAAGACACGCTGAAGAATCGTTAGCGCGGCTTCCGGATCTTCGTCGACCTTTCGTTCAGCCGACGACATTAACTCGGTAGCAGTTTCCGGCACGTCTTCCGTATCGACCACGGTAGTTCCTAAAGACTCCGCCGACTCCCCGACGACGCGGGCATAGCCCTCACTAACTAGTTCAAATAGGAGTCCATATATCTGAAATATTGAAGCGTGCATGTGATATGCGATTTCTGCAACAGACATGCGCTTATGGACGAAGAACAGCATCCTCCGAAGGTCTTTTCCGAGATTCAGGGATGACGTCCAACCAGGTAACAACTCCACTATGGCGCGGTCTGATGGCACGAGCGTCCGGAACCGCGCTATCTCATCCATCCGGCAAATAGCTTCCATAATAGCGGTCGTAGGTTCCACTTCAACCTTAATCAAATCCCGCGGCGGCGGCTCTTCGTCGTAGAACTCGAACTGTCCTTCATTCCAAACAAACAGATCGTAGATAGCTTCGAGCGTTCGCGTCTTTACGGCATCGAAAACGTCGGCCTCTGTTAAGAATCCCAACTGGACCAGCGCGTCGCCTAACTTGAGATGCGACTTTCGCTGAGTCTCGCGCGCTGTCTGAAGTTGTTCTTCGTTTACCTTGCCATAGTGCAACAGGATTTGGCCCAGGTACTCGCGTGGATTATTTGATCGGCACCCCACGATAAGTCCTTCTTGAAAGTAGACCTGTTTCGTGATGTTGCCACCATCGAACTTTAGCGTTCCACTCTTGCGTCCTGCTCCGATAAATTGGAACAGGTCGCTCAAGCTCATGGTTTCGAGAGTACCTTGAATCGCCATTCTTGACAGATCGGCCGAATGTTCGGGCCGCAACTACAGATTCTTAAGTGAGGGGCAACTGGGCAGGAGGGTCTACCTCGTCAAATGGGGGTTTGACTATTAGAGAGTACATTTTATGCAACTGCGTATTCAAGACATTTATTGAGATAGGCGTGGGATTCGTTGGCTTTGCCTCAAAAGTCGATTTCGGTGGTAACGAGTTTCGTGTTTAGTTCGTGTGACTTCGTGGATCGTTCCTTTTGTCCAGAAAACTAGAGACGATCCACGAAGTCACACTAACCAACACGAACCAAAACACTCCTGCC
>DATBSH010000075.1:0-4258 GCA_036559885.1 Pyrinomonadaceae bacterium | reverse complement strand
ACCTTGAGCGGGGGCAAGCCACCCTTCCCAACCTGCAATTTTCCGATTCTTAACTATGACTTCGCAGGAACCCGCTACCTAAAGGTTCACTGAGATCACGGCACATGATTCCGTCTTCACGACGAATGATTCCAGCGGCTCTCCAAGATCCTTATCTTCCAATTGACAATCAATCTCGGAGAGGCACTGTCAGCGAAGGTAAATATGCAGACATCATCGCCGTGCGCGGCGACGTGCTCAGACACATCGATTTGTTGCAGACCGTCAATGTCGTAATCAAACATGGAACGCGCTATAAATGATCGTTTCGCGTGAGGGATTGAAACAGCAGTGCGGCTCTGCCATCACGGTAGTAAAGAGCTTGTTTTCAGTTGCATGGACTAGCAAAGGAGTTTCAGGAAAACATGAAAAGACTAATTACATTCTTCCTTCTTTCGTTTGCGTTTCTGATCTTGATCTCAAGTCAAACAATCGCTCAATCGACGAACCCTGGCGCTGGTCGCAGCCAGGAACAGTCGCTGCAGGACCTGGTCAATGAAGTTCGCCAGCTCCGAGTACTGTTGCAGCGGATCAACTTAACGGTTTACAAGACCAATGTCGTAGTAGAGCGGTTGAAGTTTCAGCAGGAAGTAGTTACGCGTCTCTCACGTGAACTGAACGACGTTCGGGAGAATCTCAGCGACACGCGATCGCAGATATCAAAGATGAAGGAACTAATTCCGCGGTTGGAGAAAGGCGTAGAAACGGGCACCAGGAGTCCTGACGAACTCACCGGGCTTAAACTCGAATTAGAAAACGCAACCGAACGGGAGATGCGATTTGTTCAACGAGAAACACAACTCATGAACGATCTTTCAATCGAACGATCAAAACTGCTTGAGCTAAACGATCAGTTGAACAAGTTGGAGTTGGATCTTACAGCTCGCTAATTCTCAGGCGCGGCGGCAGCTACCGTTAAATAATGCGCCTTCTTCGACGATCAACGCGGGAGCGAAGACGTGCCCGGTGACGCTCGCTGTCCGTCCCAGCACAAGCTCCTTGCTAACGTGGATATCTCCTTCAACTGTTCCGTTTATCTTGGCGACGGCGACGTTGATGTTTGCTTTGGTCAGCTTCGCCCCAGCACTCACGATCAGAGTGCCATCAGATGAATTGACATTACCAGAGAACTGACCATCAATTCGCAACATCGATTTGAAGCTGACTTCGCCGGAGAACGTCGATACATCACCAACAAAGCCGAGCCAGTTGTCTTTGATATTGTTAGCGCGCCCGGCACGCTCGTCGTTTCTTGCAACTGCTTGGGTACTCACGTGCTCGTCCCTCTTTCTCGTTGATTGATTACAAAGACTACTACCGGCGGGTATGCGGCTTTGGGGCGCGAACCGCACCGCTACTAAGGGAGACCAGATTACTCCTCAACTGATCGCAAATATAAAACAATGATGAGCAGTTTCAATGTTACGATTACGTTGCCATTCAAATGCATAGAGAGTATCCACCGATTACACAGATTACACAGATTAAGAAGTTAGGCAGCTAGGTTGAGTGCTGGAAACTAGGTGACATAACGATTCAAGGTTACTGCCTACGTTCTGAATCTGTGTAATCTGTGTAATCTGTGGATATTCTTCGACCTACCTGACCTCGATGCCTGACAAGCGACCGAAACACCTTGAGACACAATCAGGTCTCGAACCTTGGAATGTAGCCAGTCTTCCGCGGCCACCATCGACCAGAGGTTTCAACATTTTCTCTGTGATCGGGCCCGGCGCGATCATTCTGGGGGCCTCAATTGGCAGTGGCGAATGGTTGTTGGGTCCGGCCACGTTTATTAAATACGGGCTCGCCCTGCTTTGGCTCACGACTGTCGCCGTTTTTCTGCAAACGGTTCTGAATACCGAGCTCATTCGCTACACCCTCTACACCGGCGAGCCGGCTTTGACTGGTTTCATGCGGACACGCCCAAATTCGACCTTTTGGGCGTGGTTCTATGCGCTGTTGTTTATGCTCCAGACAGGATGGCCGGCATGGGCTGCGAATGCTGCAGGCGCGGTTTTCTTCCTTTTCGCGGCACGATTAGCAGGTGCTGACGACGCGCCGGCTGTTTACTGGATCGGCTGCGGCACTTTCATGACATGCGTCGCGATTCTCGTCTTCAGCGGAAAGCGAATCGAACGCACACTCGAGATTCTTAACTGGCTCATGATCGTACTCATCCTCGGTGCGCTGTTTATTCTTTGTTTGCTTTTCGCAGCGCCGAATCGATGGTGGGGCGCCTTGTATGGACTCGTAGGCTACGATCTCCAGGCGCAACAGTTTTCATTTCTTCCTCAAAATCTCGATTGGCTGCTGATAGGAGCTTTCGTCGGCTACAGCGGAATGGGCGGCGCCGGAAATCTGATGGTGGCGAACTGGGCACGCGACAAAGGGTTCGGAATGGGTAAAGTCGTCGGGTTTATTCCCGCCGCCGTTGGAGGGCAGAAGGTCAAACTCGCGCATTCGGGCAGTATCTTCGAAATCTCCAGAGAGAATATGCGGAGTTGGCGTGGATGGTGGCGAATCGTGGCCTACGATCAATGGGGCGTCTTCTTCCTTGGCGGTTTACTAGGAATGACGCTGCCGGCGATTCTTTACACTTCGGCAATTCCGCCTGGCAAAGACATACGTGGACTCGGTATTGCTGCCGAGTTAGCTAATTCAGTGGGACCGCAACGCGGACGCATAGTCAGCCTCACGCTGGCAATGATGAGTGTTTGGGTCCTATTCAAAACTCAACTTGACCTGCTCGAGGGAATGACGCGTGGAATAACAGACATGTTGTGGAGTGGAAGCGAGCGCATTCGTCGATGGCGTGGGGGTGATGTGCGGCTGATCTACTATTCAGTGCTATCCGCGGTTGTCCTCTGGGGTTTGATAGCCTTGCGCTTAAGTCAGCCGATCATCCTCTTGCAACTTGGCGCTAACCTCGCAGGACTCGTAATGGTGATCAGTGCAATTCATATCCTGTATGTGAACATGAAGTTTTTGCCGAAGGAATTACGACCGCCTGTATGGCGGCGGCTGGCTTTGATCGCGATGGCGATCTTTTATGGCTTCTTCGTTTATCTTTGGTTGATGGGTGGGCTAGTTCCGGATCGCAGCAAGGGGTTTTTGTTCACGCTGTTGAAGTAACGACCGCCGGATGTCCGATACGCTTCAGCTTGTCGTGACTTCCGCTAAGTGCAACTTGGTGATAATCGCTTGTTGGGTTTAGCGCAACATACGACAAGCTGAAGCGTATCGGACATCCGGCGGTCGCTTCGCTCCCGTTCTGTAGCTGAGTCTATTTCAAGATACTTCGATCGCGTTCGGGTTGACTTTTTAATGGCTAATTCCAGGTCGGCGCAGGCGTTTCTTATGGCGAAGTTTACACAGCAAGTACTCGTCATACTTGCAGCACTGTTTTTTCTACCCTCGTGCACGTACTTCCGTTCCTCTCGTCAAAGCAATAACCTTCCTCCTACTCCATTACCTCAGTCAACCAATCGTCTTCCAGCACCCACCGGTTTTGTAAACGATTACGCGAACGTTATAGACGTTGAGTCGAAAAGTCGTTTGGAATCTCTCTTCACTACACTCAAGGCAAAATCCAATATTGAATTCGCTGTTGTTACTGTCGACACAACGAAGGGCGAGCCTATTTCAGACTACTCGCTCGCAGTAGCACGAGAGTGGGGCATTGGACCAAAGAACCCTGCTGAAGGCGGTGGGCTCCTGCTGATGTTGGCAATTAAAGATCGACAGTGGCGACTGCAGGTTAGTAGGTCATTGGAGAAGGATCTGCCAAACGACGTGTCTCAGAAGCTGGCCGAACCATCTGTCGAGTTTTATAAGGCGGGTAATTACGGTGCAGGAATTGAAAAGTATGCGACGGCTCTAATCAATCGATTGGAGAAGCAGCGGAACTTTTCGATCGAGTAATTGTTGCGGGACTTCTGAACTAGTGCAACGTCAATCCTGAGGACGCCGCCGGTTCGTTGAACATGTTAGAAACAAGTTCTAAATCGCTGTGATATAACACTCAACTAAAGAACGGGAGCGAAGCGACCGATTTCAATTAACCTATTCGCCAATGGGCTTTGCCTCAAAAGTCGATTTCGGTGGTAACGAGTTTCGTGTTTAGTTCGTGTGACTTCGTGGATCGTTCCTTTTGTCCAGAAAACTAGAGACGATCCACGAAGTCACACTAACCAACACGAACCAAAACACTCCTGCC
>DATBSH010000074.1:0-2341 GCA_036559885.1 Pyrinomonadaceae bacterium | reverse complement strand
CGAGGTCTGCGATCCCTTTTCCCCGATCGATTACCAGTTTGTTTGTAGCCATAAAGTAACGAGCCTCGGAATGATAGGGATCGCCATACTTGTCGGCTACTTTCTGGAACTCTTCGATTGCACGCTGGGCTCGTTGCTCCTCCGTAGAAAAAACTGTGCCTGTTGTGGTATCCGCCGCTTCACTGACAGGGGACGTCGCAATGTCTATAGCCCGGCCAAGGGCTTGGCGCGCTTCATCGCTCTTGCGGCCCGACCACCGCAAGAACAAAAGAATCACTATTCCCGCCAGGACGATCCCGCCTAAAGCGTACAGAATCGTGCGCCCACGACCCTCGAGTCTGTTTCCAACCCGATCAACAAGGGTCATTGTTGTATCGCGGAATCGGTCGTGCTGCAGCTCGCGCGCACGTTTCTTCTTGTACTTTGCCACCTGTCTACCTCTCGCAAGTCCACATAGTGAGGAGCGTTCTTTTGGGTGTATGATTAACGAAAATGCCACTCTAATGGGGGCTGTGAAAAGTTGTCAAGCAGGGTATCTTAGTCACATCGCTGCCGTGCGTTGGTGACGGCAAAAAGCATCTAATCCACGGTATGGATTTGCTTTGGGAACAAACTAAGCGCTTCGGGTGTCTAAGCGGATGCCTGTCCGGGAATGGGCGAAGACCAATAGCTGCTCTGATTCCCGCCCCAGGGAGTATGCGGTGAGCTACGGAGAGCCAATAGCCCTCCGAGGGCAAATGGATTTAGAGCAGGTCGCCTCGGCTACCACGGCTGAGCCGCGGGCGCTGGAAGGCCAGTTCATTGAAAGATTGAAGCGCGGTGAGGCAGCTGCCTTTGAAACACTCATCAATGAACGCTCGGGCGAGATTTACGGGCTTCTTTATCGATTAACTGAGAACGGCGAAGAAGCACGCGATCTAACCCAGGAAACATTTCTGCGGGCGTTTCAAAGCATTCGGAGCTTTCGCGGTGACTCGGACCTCCGGACGTGGATTTACCGAATCGCTATTAACCAGGCGCGCAATCGCTGGCGCTGGTGGCGTAGAAGACGGCGCGATTCAACGGTTTCGTTAGATTCGCCTGCTGAGAATGGTCGGCCAGCTCTGATAGCGACGCTCAAAGCAGACAACACGACAAGTCCGGAGCAGGACACTCTGGCTCATGAACGACAAGAGGCCCTGCGAAACGCGCTGACAAGTTTGCGCCGCGTATATCGTGAGACCGTTATTCTGAGAGATATTGAAGGTCTAGCCTACGAAGAAATCGCAACGGCGCTCGATATAAGCGTAGGCACAGTCAAGTCCCGACTGGCACGCGGACGCCAGGAACTCCGCAGTAAGTTGGAAGGATCTTTGTAACTGACGATTCTCATTGCTCGGCCGATAATCTGAGCGTGAAGAGTCTGAAATATTGGATAGCTGACCCGCCCCGGCTCACGAAACTCGGTGCCAAATGGGTCGAAGTGAAGAACGGCGGGCAGAAGGCTTCCAAAAGGGGATAATGAGAGCGTGTTTGAAAACGTGGCCAGCAACACCCGTTGGACTATCGCTCGCATGAGCCTGAAAGGTTTGCCTTAGACTTGTCGAAGTGCTTCTTTTTTAAGGGAGCAGCCGGGGTTGGTCAGCTATCCAACTTTTGGAGTGGGTTGACGTGGCACTGCAGATAATCGAAGCGTCGTCGATCCAGCTCCAAAGAAAGCAACTTCTTATGTTGTGCGAAGAGACTAAACAATCGCTGTCGTTATACATCGACGATTGTGTGTCCTTGCCGACTCGGGTAGCGATTGAGCAACACCTGGATCGCTGTCCTGTGTGCCGGTTCGAGGTAACAGAGTTACGTTCGCTGACCCGGAGCTTGAGCTTGTTGCCGCGTCCGACGCCCCCGTCGGATCTGGCAAGTGTTATTTCTGACGTTCTCTGGATTGAATCAGAGGCTCGACGTCAGGAACCAGTTATCTCCGTGGGCCAGCGTATCGCACGTTTCCTTGAGCCTCGGTTGATGCCCTACACCGTCGGTTCATTTACTTCAGTAATTCTCTTCTTCATGATGTTTACCGCATTGCGCCCTCATTTCGTCGCACTGCGCGAAGCATCGAATCAAAATTCAGGCGTGCTCCTGGTTCGGCCTGCGTACGACTTGAACCAACCGGTTAATGCAGAGACCTTCGCTGCTAGTCGTGCCCCATATGCGGAAGAATCACCAAGTCTGAACCCTGGTGGAGCCTTAGCAGCATTGACGCGCTCATACGCTCATCCGCAACACCGTTTGTATCAAGACAGTGATGACATGATCGTTGTTGCCGATGTGTTCACTAACGGAGCTGCTTCATTAGCCGACGTTG
>DATBSH010000073.1:0-12888 GCA_036559885.1 Pyrinomonadaceae bacterium | reverse complement strand
GCGTTATCAAAGGCTGTTTTGCTGTTGCATTTATCGTTGCACTGACCCACATCGCGTCGGCGCAGCCACCGATTGCTATTTATCTCGCCGGAGATTCAACGATGGCCGAGAAGCTCGCGGAGAAGCGGCCTGAAAGGGGGTGGGGAGAGAAGCTGCAACAGTTCTTCGATCCTGCAAAGGTTAAGATCGATAACCGGGCAAAGAACGGGAGGAGTACGAGAACATTTCTCTCTGAAGGACTCTGGACGGGGATTCTGCAAAGTCTAAAACCAGGCGACTATGTCTTCATTCAGTTTGGACACAACGACGAGTCGAAAGAGAAGACCGATCGCTACACGGCGCCGGCGGATTATCAGGCAAATCTTGTTCGGTTTGTGAACGACGTTCGAGAACGCAAAGCAAACCCGATTCTTTTCACGCCGGTTGTGCGGCGCCGCTTCAATGCGCAAGGTGACTTTTATGATACGCATGGAGAATATCCTGACCTGGTGCGAGCTGTAGCGTCTGCACACAAAGTGCCGCTCATCGACATGCAACAGAAGAGCGAGTCAGCGTTACGCAGATATGGTGCTGAAGAGTCGCGCAAGCTTTTTTTGCAGCTGAAGCCTGGGGAGAATCCGAATTACCCGAACGGCATCGAAGACAACACGCATTTCAATCCTGTCGGCGCTGAGGCAATGGCGCAGTTAGCCGTCGAAGGCATCAAAGAATTAAAAATAGAGCTGACACGATATCTAAAGCCATAAATGGAATGTCTCGCGATGAGTCAAATTAGAAACTTGGGTGCAGGGCTGTCGTTGCTGTGCATGATGGTGACTGCGAGTGCGCAATCGAAGCCTTTATCTCAGAAGCTTGCAGTCACGGCGATGACTGCACTTTGGCGCGACCCTTCGAAGAACGAGGCAGGTGAACCTGCAAAATGGACTTACGATCATGGGCTCGTGTTGAAGGGGCTCGAAGGAATTTGGCTGAGTACTGGAGATGGCGATTATTTCCGGTTCATTCAGAAGAGCATCGACCACTTTGTTGCGAGCGATGGGACGATTCGCACCTACTCACTTGACGATTACAACATCGACAATATTTTGCCGGGAAGAAACTTGCTGTTGCTCTACAAGGTTACGGGCCAGGACAAATATCGGAAGGCGGCGGAGTTGTTGCACGACCAATTGAAGACGCAGCCACGAACCGCCGAAGGTGGATTCTGGCACAAAAAGATCTATCCATCTCAAATGTGGTTGGATGGTCTATACATGGGTGAACCCTTTTATGCCGAGTATGCGGCTACATTTCACGAGGACGCCGCGTTTGACGATATCGCTAAACAATTCATTCTCATGGAGCGACATGCTCGCGACAACCGGACAGGCCTGCTTTATCACGGTTGGGATGAATCGAAGAAACAACGTTGGGCTAACCCATCGACCGGACGTTCCGCAAACTTCTGGGGACGCGCAGTGGGTTGGTACGCGATGGCCCTTGTCGATACGCTCGACTACTTTCCACAAAACCATCCCCAACGTACCGAGTTGATCGCAATTCTGAACCGCCTGGCACGAGCGATATCGAATTATCAGGACCGGACGTCAGGTCTTTGGTACCAGGTGTTAGATAAAGGATCGGCGACAGGCAATTACTTCGAATCATCAGCCGCTTCCATGTTTGTTTATGCGCTGGCAAAGGGCGTTCGCAAGGGATATTTGCCTTTTAATTATTTGAGTGTGGCGCAACGAGGCTATCGCGCGATTGTCGACCGATTTATCAAGACTGATGCGAACGGTCAGGTTAATTTCGAAGGCACGGTAAGCGTTGGAGGTTTGGGCGGGAATCCTTATCGCGATGGCAGCTACGAGTACTACCTAAGCGAGAAGGTGGTCACAAATGATCCAAAAGGCATAGGAGCGTTCTTGCTTGCTGCAAATGAGATGGAGATTTCTGCGACGCAGTCAATCGGCAAAGGTAAGACTGTAACGCTCGACTCTTTCTTTAATAATGAAACGCGTAAAGACTCCACGGGCCGATTAATGCCCTATCATTACAAATGGGATGAATTACCCAACAGCGGCTTCTCCCTCTGGGGCAATGTTTTTAGAACGTTTGGTGTGAAGACCGAAACACTTACATCAGCACCCACTTCGGCGAGCCTTCGCTCAACCGACATCTACATCATCGTTGATCCAGATACGAAGGAAGAGACTGAGAACCCGAATTTCGTTGAATCAGATCACATCAAAGCGATTACCGAGTGGGTTAAGTCAGGCGGTGTTCTAGTGTTAATGGGCAACGATGTGGGAAATGCAGAGTTTGATCACTTCAATCAACTGGCGAAACAGTTTGGTATCGAATTCAAAAAGGACAGCCGTAATCGGGTACAGGGAAACGAATATGCGACTGGAAGGCTAGTCGTAAGTTCGCCCCATCCGATTTTCAAGACGGCGCGAAACTTGTTTTTGAAGGAATTGTCGACACTGCAGCTAACGAGCCCCGCGTATGCAGTGTTGGAAGATCACGGCGATAAGATCATGGCGGTGGCGAAGGTGGGACGAGGAACTGTGTTTGCGGTTGGAGATCCGTGGCTTTACAACGAATATACGGATGGACGACGTCTCCCACCGGAATACGACAATTACAAAGCAGCAGTTGATTTGACGCGGTGGTTGATAGAACAGACGAAGTAAGCAGATCCACAGATTTCCACCGATTACACAGATTATCGCCAGAGGAAGCAAATATCCGATAGGAGTCACAGTTTCTACTTTAGTCGTTTGTAACTAATTGGTTGAGAATACAGGAGAGCTTGTTGATCGTTATGTTTACTGACGGAGCTGAGACAAACAACTTTACTTGTGTAAAGATAATCTGTGTAATCGGTGGAAATCTGTGGATCTGCTGAATGGATGAATCGAACGCAAACATGTTCAAAGCAATAGACGCAGACCGTCGCGGCACCACTTTCGAAGAAGTCGTGTCGCAACTCCGCGAAATGATTCATAAAGGGGAGCTCCGCCCCGGCGATCGACTTCCTCCCGAGCGCGATCTGGCGAAGCTGCTTGGCGTCAGCAGACCCACTCTTCGTGCGGGCATAAGTTCTTTGGCCGCCGTTGGCGTGCTACAACCGCGACGCGGTGCAGGCACTTTCGTAGTCGAAGCGGAAGGGCCGCCGGCGCTAGACAGTAATGCTCTGCGCTTGATGGCTTCGCTGCAAAGATTCACGCCCGCCGAGATGTTCGAGGCGCGGCGTTCGCTCGAGATGGCAATCGCCAGCCTCGCCGCGGAACGTGCAACTGGTGAACAGATGGCGGAGATGTCGGAAGAGATAACCGGGATGTTTGCGTCATTGGATGAGCCGGAGCAGTTCCTGGTTCACGACATGCGGTTTCATCAGACAGTCGCTGCTGCTTCGGGGAACAGAATTCTAACGGCGCTGATGAATATGGTGGCAACAATTCTGTTTGAAGTGCGACGGAAGACAGTGAAGCGGGCAAGAGATTTGAAGGAGTCAGCCGAGATGCACCGCGCTATCTACCGAGCAATTCGCGACCGGAATCCGGAAGCTGCGCGGGGCGCCATGCGCGATCATCTGATTCTTGCTCAGAAAGCGCAGGAAGAAGAAGAGAAGTTCGAGTAAAGAATAAGAGACATCCACAGATTACACAGATTGATGTCCGATACGCTTTAGAGCCTCTTGCAAAAATCACAGGCAAAGAGCACCGAAGGCGCGACATATGGTAGCCAGGGGCAAGCGCGAAGCGCGCCGCCCCTGGGTCAAATGCATCGAAATCACGGAGCCCTGAAAGGGCGACATATGATGCCACTCAGATGTTTCTGTCGCCCTTTCAGGGCTCGTCGTACCTGACCCGCGCTCACCAGGGGCGGCGCGCTTCGCGCTTGCCCCTGGCTACCATATGTCGCGCCTTCGGCGCTTAATTCGTAAAGGTCCTCGACTTTTGCAAGAGGCTCTAAAGCGTATCGGGCATCAGAATCCGTGTAATCTGTGGATAGTTTTCTCTAGTTGCGTGCCTCGCGGACAATCTGCAAAAACTGTCGTGCACGATCGGTGATTATGTCGAGTTGGCCTTCCCTGATCGCTTTGATGTCGACCAAGTCAGCCCCAACTCCCAAAGCACTGGCCCCGGCTTTGATGAAGTCAGCCGCTGTTTTTAGCGATACCCCACCCGTTGGCACGAGCTCTATCTGCGGCAGTGGTGCTTTGAGCGCCTTGATGTAGCTTGGTCCACCGACTGCTCCTGCCGGAAAGACTTTTACTAAATCAGCACCTGCTTTCCATGCCTGTACCACCTCTGTTGGCGTCAACGCGCCTGGCAACACAGCAACATCCGAGCGTCGGCACGTTGAAATAGTTTCCAAATCGAGGGATGGACTCACGATGAAACGCGCGCCGGCTGAGATACACGCCTGCGCAGTTTCCGCATCGAGTACTGTGCCTGCGCCTACAAGAGCTTCCGAACCATAGCGTGCAGATACCGTTTCGATCACCTTAATCGCACCCGGCACGGTCATCGTGATCTCGAGCACGGAAAGGCCGCCCAGGCGGATTGCTTCAATCGCGCGCATGGCTTCGTCTGGAGATGTTGCGCGAACCACGGGAATAATGCCCGTATCTTTGATCGTTTTTATAACGTCAGCCTTGTTCATTGCCAGCTTTGAAGCAGATCCACCGATTTCCACAGATTCTGATGTTCGATACGCTTTAGCTTGTCGTGTCGTGCGTAAGATTCAACTCCCGATTTTAAGCGACTGTTGAATCTGATGAACGTTGGCGACAAGCTAAAGCGTATCGGACATCAGAATCTGTGTAATCTGTGGAAATCGGTGGATCTGCTTCTGCTTCCTTTATCGATCAACTCGCGCGGTTCCGCGTTTCATCACTCGCTCTACCTCGGCCAGTGTCGCCATTGTCGTGTCGCCCGGCGTGGTCATTGCCAATGCACCGTGAGCTGCTCCACATTCGACAGACCACTGCGGGCCTCGCCCCGTTAAGAAACCATAGATCAGTCCAGACGCGAATGAATCTCCACCGCCCACTCGATCCAGGATCTCGAGGTTCTCTCGAACCGGAGCTTCGTAGAATTCACCACCGGCATAACACACGGCGCCCCAATCGTTGATCGTCGCCGTCTTTGCGTTCCGTAGTGTCGTTGCGACGACCTTGAAATTTGGAAACTCACCTACTGCCTTTTCTATCATCCGACGAAAGTTCCGGACGTCCAGTTTTGAGTGGTGTTCATCGACTCCTTCAACTTCGAATCCCAGCGCGGCGGTGAAATCCTCCTCATTTCCAATCATCACATCGACCAGCGGAGCGAGTTCTCGGTTTACTTCGACTGCTCGCTTCTGCCCGCCAATTGAACGCCACAGTGAATCTCTATAGTTCAAATCGTACGAAATGATTGTGCCGTGCTTCCTCGCTGCTTCCATTGCTTCACGCGCAACACCGGGCGTAGTTTCTGACAGCGCGCAAAAGATACCGCCGGTATGAAACCATCGCGCACCTTCGTTTCCGAAGATTGCATCCCAATCGATTTCACCCGCTCTTAATTGCGAAACGGCCGTATGTCCTCTGTCTGAACAGCCGGCCGCCGCGCGTACGCCAAACCCGCGCTCGGTGAAGTTCAAACCATTTCGCACTGTGCGTCCGACACCGTCAAACTTCACCCACTTTACGTGCGATTGATCCACGCCCCCCTGGTAAATCAGATCCTGCACGAGCCGTCCAACAGCGTTGTCAGCAAAAGCAGTGACGACACTGGCTTCTAATCCAAAACAGCGCTTGAGTCCGCGCGCGACGTTGTATTCGCCACCGCCTTCCCAGACTTGGAAAGTGCGTGTTGTGTGAACTCGTCCCTCACCGGGATCGAGCCGCAACATAACTTCTCCGAGCGAAAGGATGTCCCAGCGACACCGCTGCTTGTCTTTGATGATGAGATCCGTCATACGCGCGCTTTTAGTTGGCCTTGCGAGAACTGAACGCGGTGGTTGCGAGAGTTAGACCAGCGATGACACCAACTCCAATCCCAATCAAGCCGCCGAACATCATGTATTCGAAGAGTGTTTGCCCGGTGACTCGCAAGATCAATCCAGTACACCAGCCGATAAACGAGCCAAAGATCAATCCAACAAATCCGAATCCAACAAATGTACCGGTAGAGAAGATTCCCGCCGGGACCTTCTCGACATCAGGCACTGGTTCAAGGCGAGGCGAAAGCAGATGAATTAACAGCAGCGCGACCAGATAAGCTGTACCGGCGATCATGAAAACAATCGTATAGTTTTGCCCTGTGCTCTGCAGAATGTACCCGGTGGCGACAGCCATCGTTGCGCCCCCCAGCGCACCGGCCATTCCTCCGATTCCGACCACCGAACCGACAGCTCGTCGTGGGAACATGTCTGACGTTGTGGTAAACAGGTTACATGACCAGCCTTGATGTGCGGCTGCAGCAAGGCCGATGATGCCGACTGCAAGCCACAAATTCTTTACGTTCGATGCAAAGATTATGGGCGTCACTGCGAGTGCACAAATCAACATCGCCGTCTTTCGTGACCGGTTAATTGACCAGCCACGCTTGATAAACGTTGAAGAAAGCCAACCGCCACCGATGCTGCCGATATCCGCAACCAAGTAGATCGCAATCAACGGTGGTCCAATCGTTGTGAGATCAAGACCATGATTCTCGCGTAGAAAGCCCGGTATCCAGTAAAGATAGAACCACCAGATGGGATCCGTTAAGTACTTTCCAATTGCGAAGGCGGATGTTTGCCGATGCGGAATTAGCTTCACCCATGGCACCTTGAGGGCCGGAGGATCTGGAGGATCACTCTGAATGTGCGCGAGCTCCGCCTTTGAAACTTTTGGATGTTTTTCTGGTCGAGCATAGATTGGGATCCAAAAAACCAACCACATCAATCCAATCGCGCCGGTAAGAAGAAAAGCCCATTGCCAGCCCATATGCGTTGCAATCCATGGCACCGTCAGTGGTGCAATGATCGCGCCGACATTTGAACCCGCATTAAAGATTCCAGTTGCTAAGGCTCGTTCCTTCTTTGGAAACCACTCGGCAACAGTCTTAATTGCCGCAGGAAAATTTCCCGCTTCTCCAACACCCAAGCCTGCCCGGGCAACACCAAATCCAAACGGCGTGCGAGCCAGGGCATGGGCCATTGCCGCTAAACTCCACCACACTATCGCCAGTGCGTAACCAACCCGGGTACCGATGCGATCCATCAGACGTCCAGCGAGTAATAATCCGAACGCGTATGCAGCATTGAACGCGGCGACAATGTTTCCGTAATCAACCTCGCTCCATCCGATTATTGTCTTCAAGTCTTTCGACAGAATCCCGAGCACTTGACGGTCGACGTAGTTGACCGTCGTGGCGAAGAAGAGCAGGCCACAGATTACCCAACGGTACCGCCCAATTCGTTGTCCGACGGTTTCGAGCGGCATCGCGGCAGACGCAGCCGTTCCAACTGAACCAGCTGTAGTAGCACTTGAGGCTGGTGCAGTGCCCACGACGTCCGTTGCATCGTTCATCTTCGCACTCCTCGAAGAACTATTGATTGACCCCACTTGCTAAGAATCCACCATCGACGGCGAGTATTTCGCCGTTTACAAAACTGGCAGCGTCGGAGGCTAAGAAGATTGCGGCGCCGGCTAATTCATCGACGTTTCCAAACCGCCGCATAGGCGTCCGCAAGAGAAACTCCCGTCCGCGTTCCGTTTCGTCGAGTAGTTTTTGATTTAACGGTGTCCGAAAAACGCCTGGTGCGATCGCGTTCACACGCACGCCGCGTGGGCCCCACTCGATCGCCAACGATTTTGTGAGTGAAGCAACGGCCGCCTTACTCGCTGAATACGCAGCTACTTCATACAAAGCGACGAACGTGGAGAGCGACACAATATTGATGATGCTGCCCGACTCTCGCTCGAGCATGTGTGTGCCAAAGATTTGACAGGCCCGAAGTGTTCCCGTCAGGTTTGTATCCAGAATCGTGTTCCAGTCGGCTTCAGAGAAATCGACAGTTGGTGCTCGCTTCGTCCGTCCCGCGGAATTCACCAGGATATCAACCTTGCCAAAACTGTTCAGTGCCTCATTGAGGAGATTTTGCAGAGAATCGCGATCGGAAACGTCTGACGTTATTCGCAGTGACCGGCGGCCACGACCTTCAATTTCTTGAGCAGTAGTTTCCACTTGCCCAAGCTTTCGTGAGCTGGGGATAACGTCAGCTCCGGCATCGGCAAGTCCGTGGGCTATAGCGCGTCCGATACCGGATGTTCCACCAATTACTACAGCGACTTTGCCCGTCAATTCCAAAGGAGAATAGGTCATGAAAAACTCTTCTTGTCCTGTATGGACAGCGGAAATTGACACGAAAGATAAGAGCTAAAACCAAGCTTCAGGTTCAGACTCATCCTAGGCCTGCCCGGTTCCGCTGTCAGGGAGATAATGGGTTAAAGGTTAGACCACTTTCTAGAAAATGCGGATATTGTGTAACACCCACCGTCGGTCACCGTCAAGCCCAAAAATCCGTGTGCTACTGAGATTTATCCTCGTCCGGCCTTACAAAAATGTAGCTTGTCTAGTTCGGCCTCGCGTGTTAAAGTCATGCTTTCATTTGAAGATTGGTAAAACCAGTTATCATGTCCGATACACTTCAGTTTGTCGTGAGATGCGCTAGGTTCAGCTTCTTTCCTTTAACTGGGTGTTGGTGGACGAACGGTTATTGAAAGCCGTTGAACGTAGCTCATGTCACGACGAACTGAAGGGTATCGGACATCGGAACGAGAACGTTAAAGCATATCGGACCTTAAGATTCGAAATGTCAGCTGCTAGCCCTCAAAATTTGACGCGCCGTTCCGCTGGCCAGAACGTTTGGTTAAGCCGCGGAGAGGCTGATCTAGCTTACTTAGCCAGTCTACCGACCTACGACGTGAAATACGAAGTGCTTGCGTCAGAAGAGGCCGTTGGCAAAGCAATGCTGGCAGAGATCCAGGCGGCCGCCAATGCGAAAGAGGGACCGTTCGTAATGATTCTATTGGGTGGACGGGGAGCGCAAGCTCTTCACCGCCTACTCGGTCAAATGGCTGCGACCGATGAATATGATTCGTTGCTGGCACGACTTCACGTTTTTACGCAGGACGCGTTGGCACCTCTGCGTTTGGATAACGGGCTGAGTTTCGTCCGCGACTTCGAAAGGCTTCTCGGCGACGAATTCTTCCGCAAAGTTAAAAGCTTTACTTGCATGCGAACGGACGCAGAAGACTTAGAAGCTGCGTTGACACAATATGTGCAAAAGCTCGAGTCGCTTGGTGGTATTGACATATTCTTCCTCGGCCTTGGCCCAGAGGCGGGCGGTGCGTCGCACGTGGCGTACATCAAACCAGGCGCCGGAGCCAACTACAACGACGTAGCTGGAATGATTCCTATTTCTGAAAGCATCCTTGAGCATCACATCACGAAATTCAAAGCCGGTGGCACTGTTGTGAGTGAATCGGACGAGGTGGAATGCAGAGCAGCCAGACACATTCTGACGCTGGGTCCTGCTGCAATTCTCGGCGCAAGAAGGATTGTGCAATCTATCGTTGACGCCAGTACCGCTCCGGCGAAGCGAGAGAGCTATCGCAAAGTATTAACTACGGAAATTTCTGCGGATGGGAAAACACGGCAAGCTCAGTTGGACCAGAATCCGGGCTTATGGTTGCGTCTTCATCCGAATGTGCGTTCGCTTATTTTGGCGGACGTGTTACAGGCTTAGTTACATAAAGAAGTAATGAGTGTTCAAACCCCACAGGCGGCTTTGCTAAGCGATTACGCGATCGTTGTCGATCCTAAAGACAACGTTGCAGTCGTAAAGGCCGCCACAACGGCTGGACTTGAAGTCGTCTTACCGGATAAGTCGCTTTTGCAAATTCGCAATGCAGTACCGCTCGGACATCGATTTGCCATAAGAGACATTCCCGCTCGGGAGTTTGTCTTACAGTTTGGACAGCCCATTGGAACGTCGCTTGGTATCAAACAAGGCGAACAGATCACACACGACAACATGTCTGACGACGTGCCGATCGTTCGCGACCTCCCCGAACAGTTACACACACCTCGTCCTGATTATTTTCCCGAGCACGAGCGCGCAACGTTTTTGGGATATCGACGTCCTGATGGACGTGTCGGCACCCGAAATTATGTTTTGATTGTGCCCACGAGTATGTGCGCAAGTCATGAGGCGCTGCAGATTTCCACCATCGCTGAGTTCACGTTTTTCGATCGCCTGAAGTACCCGAACGTCGACGGCGTTGTTGCTATTCCCCACAACAAAGGCTGTGGCTGTCAGGATGGTTCGACGATCGACGTCATGCTCAGGACGTTATCAAACTATGCAGATCATCCGAATGTAGGCGGTGTGCTGTTAATTGACCTTGGATGCGAAAAAACGAATCTGGCCCAGGTTGAACGGTATCTGCTCAAGCGCGAAAAATCTTTCAACAAGCCTGTTGCAAAAATCGGCATTCAGGAAGTAGGCGGGACGCAGGGTGCGATTCAGCGCGGACTGATGGAAGTCGAGCGAATGCTTCCTGACGTTAATGCAACGAAACGCGAGTTGTGTTCGGTGAGCGAGTTAGTGCTCGGTGTTAAATGCGGCGGTTCCGACGGCTTTTCTGGTATCTCCGCGAATCCATCGCTCGGGCGTGCTGCTGATCTCCTCGTGCGCTCCGGTGGAACAGTTTTGATAACCGAAGTGCCGGAGTTTTGTGGCGCCGAGCATCTGCTGGCCTGCCGCGCCAAGGATGTCGAAACAGGACGCGCGGTTTATAACATGGTCGATTGGTACAAAGATTACGCATCCAAATTTGGTGCGGTGCTCAACAACAATCCCAGCCCCGGTAACATTGCGGGTGGCCTCTTAAACATCACGATTAAGTCGCTTGGCGCTATCGCAAAGGCGGGCACAACACGCGTTGAAGGCGTAGTTGAGTATGCGGAGACTCCGCGGAATCGTGGTCTCAATCTGATGCAAGGGCCTGGGTACGATCAGGAATCGACGCCTGGCTTAGTGGCCGCCGGAGCAACTGTGGTCGTCTTTACCACCGGTCGGGGAACGACGATCGGTAACGCGATTGCGCCGGTCATTAAGCTAGCCTCAAATACGCCGGTATTCGAAAGAATGTCGAATGACCTCGACCTTTCAGCGGGCGGCGTAATCGATGGCAACGAGACGATTGACGAAGTGGGCAAGCGCGTGTTCGATCACATTGTGGCCGTGGCTGGCGGCGTCCAAGCAAAAGCCGAAGAACACAAGCACAGAGAATTTCAATTCTGGGCTGAACAGACTGTTTCCCTCTAAACTGCGCGACCAAGCAGCGCATCCAAAGTGTCCACCGAAGTTCTGCCATACCAACTCGTAGGCGAGGGTTCACCTGAATCCGATCTCACCGAACACGAGCTCTACACCATCGTCGAACAGGCTCTTGAACCGATCCTTCCAGGGGAGAGTGTGCTGGCAATCGTTCCAGACAAAACGCGGGACGACAATACCGATCTACTTTTTCCCGGTGCGATTCAGGTGGTCGGTGGCCGCGGCCTGGCATGCTTTGACGTACTTATCGCGCAAGGCACACATCCACCAATGGCGGAGTCAGAGAAGCGATCGAAGCTTGGGCTCGATAACGACGCGACTTTTTCGGGCCGAGTTTTCGACCATCGTTGGGATTCTCCTGATGAGCTGGTAACTCTTGGATCACTCACGGAACAAACCGTCGTTGAGCTAACGGGTGGACTGATCACACATGAAGTTCCGGTGAGTATCAACAGACTGCTGGCTCCTGGAATGTATGACACGGTTTTGGTGTTCGGCGCGACAGTGCCACACGAGGTCGCTGGTTTTGCGGGAGGTGCGAAGTATTTCTTTCCCGGAGTCGCTGGTCCAGAGCTCACCCACACGACGCACTGGCTTGGCGCCCTCGCGGGAATTGAAAATGTAATAGGCCAGACTGAGACGCCGACGCGCCATCTCATCGAATCAGCCACTGACCTTATTGAAACGCGGATCATCTCACTTAACAGCGTCGTCTCGCGAGATGCCAGCGGAAGGTTAGTCACCCACGCGTTGTTTGCCGGCGATATTCGGGAAGCATTTCGACAGGCTTGTGAAGTAAGCCGTAAGGTGCACATTCGTTACACCGGTCGCAAGTACAAACGCGTCGTCGCGTTGCTCGATCGGCATTACGACGAACTGTGGGTAGGGGGGAAAGCCAGCTACAAATTAGGAGCCATAATTGAAGATGGTGGCGAGTTGATCATCTACGCTCCTCATCTGACGAAAATCTCAGAAACGCATGGGAAGCTGATTGAGAAGTATGGCTATGCGCCTTTGGAGAGCGTTAGAGACATGCTCGGTGTTTCAGAGGAACTGCGACAGAACCTTTGCATTGCCGCACACCTGGCACATGTTAGTTACGCAGGACGTCTCGATGAAGAAGGTCGCATCGTGCCGCGGTATCGGATAACGATGGCAACGGGATTGGACGAAGCAACGTGCCGGCAAGTCAATCTCGGCTATCTGGACCATAAGACATTTGAGGTTGAGAAGCTGCGAGATGACGCCGATACATTGATTGTTAAGGACGCGGGCAGAGATCTGTACAAAGTTTCGCTTTGAAAAACGGCATAAGAACGTCCACAGATTGCGCAGATTACACGTCAGGAGCAGGAGCACCAGTCAGCCGGCAGGTCCGTCCGTTTGCTGCTCGTGCCTCTGCTGCTCCTGCCCCTGATGTGTAATCTGGTGGATGGTTTTTTGTGGTGCCGGAGGTCGGACTCGAACCGACATGAGGAGTGAACCTCGCCAGATTTTGAGTCTGGTGCGTATACCAAT
>DATBSH010000072.1:0-7925 GCA_036559885.1 Pyrinomonadaceae bacterium | reverse complement strand
ATTGGCTCAAGACAGCGAATATTGCCCAAAAGAGGAATCAAAGAACGACTCCATCAGTAATCCACAAACGGTAAACAGCAAGAAACCGTTTATTGAACCGGAGATTTCACCCGCAGTGGATGTGCTTGAAGCCACTACTTTCTTTCAGACAGCTGACAGCGGCGTAACCCCTTAGATCGTTTGTAATCAACGCAGTCGGAAATCGTCTGCCCCCCACACCAGATCACCACTAAATCAGGGAGTGTTGTTTGCTTGCAGGACTGGCGCTGAAAACCCTTTATACAATCGCCGGTCGCCAGATCCTGATCGACGCCCAGGATGAATGGGCTGCTCGAGCAGTTTCCAATCTTTTCTCTGGCTGGTTTCTAAAGCCGCTTGCCGCGAATGGGAACGTCTTTCCCCACGCTACGCTTCGTGTCAGACTCGGCGACACCCCTCCCCGCATCCCAAACGACCTGTGTACGTTTCAGATTGCCGAAGGAGGTACTTGTCACACAGACGGTCAAACGTTCTACTTGGATTTCAATGGATCCGTTGTATCCATTGGTCCAGGTATGGACCCTGGTGTGGACATTTGGTTAACGCAGCGATACGACTTTGGTTCGAGAGTTCTTGCCCAGATAATTTCACAAGGATTATCGGCCGCCTGGAGAAGGTTTGAACTTTATGAGCTTCACAGTGCAGCCGTCATTCCACCGGGTCAGGAAAAGGCCGTATTGATTGCTGGAGGATCAGGTAGCGGAAAAACAACGTTAACGCTGCAGCTGGCCTCGTCGGGTTGGAATTATCTTTCGGATGATGTTGTCTTGCTGTCCAACGATCATGACGACCTGGAGATTTATGCCCTTAGAAAATTCTTTGCTTTAAGACCGCATACAATCGCCGCGCTTGAACTATCGCAGGTGTTGCCATATGTAGTCACATTAGCAGCTAAGGAGCGCGTTAGGCCGCAAAGTCTCTTTTCGGGGCGTCAGGTTGAGCAAGCACGACCGCACGCCATGCTATTTCCGAGCATCACGCAGCGAGCCACAAGCGAGATGCGGCCTCTGACCGCTGGTGAGGCGATGACCCGACTCTTACGCTTATGTCCATGGGCCAGCTACGATAAACCTACTGCGGCCAAACATCTGGCTCTGCTCGCTCGCTTGTCGAAAGAATGTGTGGCGTTCGAATTACTTGCGGGTACTGACCTGCTTGAAAATCAAGGTTTAGCTGCAGAGTTATGTATGAAGACGTATTAAACATCTATGATTGAGATGAGTCCCATGCCGGCCCGCGATTTTGGATCTCGTCGGTTAACCGTCGAGCTTACGAACATCTGCAACCTGCATTGCAGTTATTGCTTGAGAGACGAGGACGCGCTCTACCATACGCCAGCGAATTTCTTGTTGCCAGAGTTTCTCGAATCAATAATCAAACAAGCTAAGGAAGTGATCGGGATCGACCACGTGGCGTTTACCGGTGGCGAGCCAACACTGCACCCGCAGTTTGACCAGATACTCGCAGTTGTCAGTACAAATGGATTAAAGACGAGCTTCGTTACGAATGGGTGGAATTTCCAAAAGATTTGGCCGACGCTAGCTGCACACCGAGACGTAATTACGCATGCCTCGTTTAGCCTCGACGGAGTAACGCGAGAGGAGCATGACAAATGGCGTGGCGACGGATCTTTCGTCCGGATCGTTCGTGCATTTTCGCTTTGTTTTGCCGGCGACCTTCCATTTCTGATAAAGGTCGGCATCCGACGAGACACATTCGAGAGGTTGGAGCAGTTTGCGTTATTTGCAGCTCGCATGAGAGCAGCGGGTTTGAATTTTGGTCACGTGATGCCGACATCTCCCGAAGTTGAGGAGAGCTCCGCATTAAATCTGGATGAGCGCAGAGGTGCTGAACAAGAGGTTGCCAATCTGGCGCGCATCTTTAAGATGAAAATAGGAATGGATGTCGGTTATCACAACGTCAATCCGGCTCCCGCGTGTTCAGCGTTGGCTGGTTACAGCTGCAATGTTGATTATCAAGGGCGCCTGTCGTTGTGCTGTAACCTCTCAGGTTTCCGCGGGGCTATTGGGGAAGAAGATGTCGCAGCCGACTTGCGTACACAGGATTTCGCGAGAGCCTATGCAGCGGTTTCGATAATTGCTCGTGAGAAGATAACGGCGCGTCAGACACGATTGCACGATCTCACAACGCATGAGTTACCGGTCGATCTTTATTCGGCATCACCGTGCCTGTTCTGCCTCGACACGTCTGGCAAATTGCCATGGCGGCACTCAGCAACTGAGAGTCCCATGTCTTCGAGATCCCTTCCCGTTTTAGGCGCGGTTGGTTAATTATGGTCCTTCAATATGTCCTTTGGTGCAGGTGCGGAACAAAACAGATGCATTCACTGAAACTAACTCCCGTTAACGACATCATCTATACGGATTTCGACGAGGCGGAAGGCATACTTGTCGATCTCAACACGAAACAGTACTACCGTCTGAATGAAACAGGCTCACTGATCTGGCGGGGTTTAGAAAAAGGCAACACGGTCGATGAGATTGTGTCGCAGATGCAGGCCGCGTATGAAGTTTCCGCGGACCATGCCAGAGCCAGCGTTGAAGAGCTTCTAACAAACCTCGAATCAAACAAACTAGTGAAGCGCCTGTGAATGGCGGATGGGACTGTTCAACGGTTTCTCACCTGAAAGTCTTTTTTGCACGCATGTGAAAATGCCTCACAACAGGCGGCAAAGCCGACCCAAATGCGTTCAAGAGAACAAAAATGGACCGATATAGATACCCAATGATTTCACACTCAGCAGTGGCAGTAGCGTCTACCTTACTTGTCCTCACGCAATGCTTCCCACAAAGTCGATCGGCACAGTCAATCTCTCCATTAACGTCCTCTGAAAAAGATTTGGTCGAGAGTTCCCGAAAATCGATTATCGAGACAGGACTGTCGGATTCTTACTTTGAGACGCATTTCAAATTAGTCAACGTCTTAGATCGTGAAGCTGATCGACGCGTCGTGTGGCAGTTCCGCGTAAACGAACATCAAACAACAGTGGTAGATGCAATTGGTTATTACACGCAAGGCAATCAACGCATCGCCACGCACAGCGTGAGAAACTCTCTTGGTCGCACATTCGAAATCACTCGAGCGTTAACAAGAGCCATGGCGCTGAAGAAAATGAAATCTTGCATGGGAAACTTTGCGGGTCCCGTGGTGCAGTATGGATCGGTCGATGGCGTAGCGCAGTTAGTTCTTTCTGCGGAAGCGAAGAGAATGGAGAGCACCATCCAAATTCAGCACCGCCGCGAACGAGAGCTCGATGCAGAGAAGAGCGCAGGAAATCAGAAGAAAGAAACTGACGTAATCGAATCAGAAGAGGATAACAGGCATCCAGTCGTCGTATTGGGAACGATCAACTTAGTCACTGGTAAATGCACAAAAGGCGGCGGCCTTGTTGCGCAGTAGTTTTCGCCGATGGTTCGTTAAGGAATGAACATGCGTACAGCCGGTCTTCGTCTAAAAATTCACCGACGCGGAAAGTCTTTTCGGAGCCTGGCAGCTACAGCTCTTTTGTTCACCCTATTGGTGCAAATGGCTTTCGTTACTACTACTGCTGTTATGGCCCAGGTGCGAGACTCAAAGTCAGTTGCCAAGAAGAGAAGAAAGACAAAGCAGAGGAAGTCGCGGCCAGGTTACCCGATTAGAAGTTTCATAATGCCTCGCACTTCTGCAACCACCACATCGTCACAGGACGTTGCGGAACAGATTCCTGGACCTTCAATCGAAACTCGAGCAAAGACAACAGAGACGAGAACTCGGCAGCAAGATGCCAGATCAGATGGGCAGCTTAAAGCGGAACGGGTAACAGAGCAGGGCGTGGTTGTGGACTTTAGAATGGTTCGTGCGGCAACTAAATCAAAGGTCCCCGGACGAGTCATTCGACCCGCGAAGCCCACAGTGTTTCAGCAAATCCCGTCACCCGGTTCGATCGAAGAAGGAAGATCAGAAAGCGTTCCGTTTTCGCAATCCAAAGTGACTTCCAGCGACATTGGTGTCCCATTGGTACCTTCGCCAAACCCGGCCACCAGCTTCCAGGGAGAATTCGATCGAGCAAAGAATGGCACCGCTACTTTTACTATCCCGCCAGATACGATGGGTGCCGTTGGGTTTGATAAGGTTGTCAGTTACCTGAATAACAACATCGTGATTCACGACAAGACCACCGGAGCTGAATTGAGCATTGCAAGCATTGATAGTTTTTGGGCCTCGACTGGTGCAACTGGTGCTTTCGATCCACGCATTCTCTTTGATCCTTCCAATAACCGGTGGTTGATAGCTGCGACATCCAACGCACAAAGCGCAAACTCATCCGTCCTTGTCGGCATCTCCAACACCCCAGATCCACAGGGAACTTACACTTTGTTTCGTATTGTTGCGGGCTGTGCCGCCGGTAACGGAGCATGCGACCCCGGTGGCGAATGGGCGGATTTCCCGATGTTGGGTTTCAACAAAAATTGGATCGCGATTGGTTGGAACCAGTTCAGGAGCAGCAACAACGGCTTCGTCGCAGGCAAAATGCTTGTAATTGACTATCCTACAGCACGTGGCGGCACAGCTAACGGAACAATCTTCACCAACCCAAGCACCCAAACCGGTTTTTGTATGAATCCGGCCACGACATTTTCCGCTACTGAGGAAACGCTTTATGTTCCAACGCACCAGGAGAGTTCAGGTGCGCTTTATCGGCTGCACACGATTAGCGGTACGCCTTCATCTCCCACGTTTAATCTTGATGCGACCGAGCGCACCAGGCCGGGCGGCGGTTGGACTCAACCTGGAGGCGACAATCTTCCCCAGCAGTGCGTGCCAGGCGTTGGTGCACCCACACAAACGTGTCCGCCAACCCCTCGCGGCGTAGAAGCCTCCGATGCGTTCATCCGTTCGAATGTCGTTTTTCGTAACGGAAAAATCTATTACGCGCAGAGTATTGCACTCCCTGCAGGTGGTTTGACGAATGCCAGCCGGTTCGCGGTCCAATGGACCGCACTAAACCCAGATGGCAGCTTCTTCGATGGCGGTCGGGTTGAGGATCCGACCGCGCAGATTTTCAATGGAGGTAAGCATTATTCTTACGCGAGCCTTAGTGTTAACAGGAAGAACGAGGTCCTGCTCGGTTTTTCGGAGTTCGAGTCAGATGACTACGTCGATGCCGGTTATACCTTTCGTTTAGGCACCGATGCTCCAGGTACGATGCGTGATCCAGTGATCTACAAAGAAGGTGAAGACTACTACGCGAAGACATTCAGTGGCACACGGAATCGCTGGGGAGACTTCAGCCACACGGTTGTCGATCCGACCAACGATCAGGATCTTTGGACCATCCAGGAATATGCGAGGTTACGCGTTGGGACGACAGGAGAAGGTTTCAACGATTCGCGTTGGGGAACGTGGTGGGCAAAAATCAATGTTCCCAGCGGCGGAGATTTGATCATAAGCGAGTTTCGACTCCATGGCCCAGCTGGTGTCAACGACGAGTTTGTTGAGATTTATAACCCGAACAGTAGCAGCCTGACTGTCCAGACAACAGACGGTTCAGAAGGGTACGCGCTTGCTGCGGATGACGGTATTGTGCGGTTCACGATCCCGAATGGCACTGTGATACCCGGACACGGCCACTATCTCGGTGTCAATTCGGCCGGCTATTCACTGGCCTCTTATCCAGCCGGCATCGGGACGACCGCCACCGGTGACGCTACTTACACAAATAACATCAATATTGCCGAGGATCTCGATTCTTTTCCGGGCATCGCGCTTTTCAGTACTGCGAACTCAGCCAACTTCAATTTCGCAAATCGACTTGACGCAGTTGGCTTCGTTGGCACAACGAACACACTCTATAAAGAGGGTGCGGGAATTCCGAATCCCAGTTTCTTCGCCGCAGAGCATAGCTTCATACGTACTTTCTGTCCCGGAAACACTCCGGTATTTGGTACCGCGCTCGGGTGTTTCCCCGGTAGCGGAGGGTTACCTCGAGACACGAACGCGAACGAGAACGACTTCCTCTACGTGGATACAAATGGAGTGAATGCGGGTGTGGGCCAACGTTTAGGCGCGCCGGGGCCCGAGAATCTCTCTGCCCCCATCCAGCGAAACGCGCTCTTCGGAACATTTTTGCTCGACTCCACGGTCGGCGCATCGCTGCCACCGAATCGCGTTCGAGATACCACGCCGGGCAGTATGCCTATGTCATTCGGAACGATGACAATTAGAAGAAGAATCGTAAATATGACAGGGGCGCCAGTCACACGCCTACGGTTCCGAATTGTTGATATCAATACCTTCCCGGCTCCGCCAGGATTTGCCGATCTCCGCGCTCTTAATTCTGTCTCGGTAGTTGTTTCTGGAATCAACGACACCGCAACGTGTGGGCAGGTGGATCCACCGTGCACCATCACGGTGCAAGGAACGTCGTTGGAATCGCCTCCGTCCCAACCCAATGGCGGAGCCTTCAACAGTTCTTTAACAGCGGGAACGGTGACGCTTGTAACACCTCTCGCTCCTGGCACTTCAGTGAATCTTCAGTTCCTATTGGGAGTTGAACAGACGGGCAGTTTCCGCTTCTTCGTTAACATTGAAGCACTGCCTTGACGAAGCCGACCCGTTTCATTTTTGCTCTGTCGACAACAGCGCGAGATCGGGTGTGCACACCTCGGCGGAGGGAAAGCTGTAGGTCACCACGTAATCTATCGGCTGCGATTCGAGGACTGGAAGGCCGCCTGACTCCAACCAGGCATGTCCGCTGACTTTTCCGTCGGCGTCGCTGCGAACGCCAAAAAGAATTCGGGAAGCGATTCCGTTTACAGATAGGTATCGATGGAGAATCGCCGCTCGTTTCCAGCAGATTGGTTTGAGCATCAGGAGGTCGACAGATAACAATTGGTCTAACGTTCGCGCGAGACGGTTCCCAACTTGCGCATCAAAGGATTGCTCGGGAATGGCCCGTGTACGTGAACCCGCGACGATGCTCAACGCACGCGGAAGTGGCCGGAGATGGACCGCCAGTGAGAGAACGCTGACCCACCAAGCCATACGACACATCAACAGTGCCTCGCTCGGATGAAGAACCACTTTGCGAGTACCCTTTATTAGCAGCCGAGACGTCTTGCCTGTGAGTTGTCGTAGGCGCATGCTTGCGAAGTGGAATTCTATCGCAGACGGGAATTAGTCGACAGTAGGGCAAACAGTTAATATGCCGGAGCGTCGGGATACTGACTGTTTGCGTTGCATTGAGTGTTCGTAGTCACAAAGCTTTGCTAAAAGTTGGCGCCACTACTAACTTATTGGCATTTGGAATGTGAGAAATTAGCCGTGGCCTCTGACAGCAAACAGCACAGCCCTCTAAAGCACGTGACGATTTTTTGTGATGGTTCCAGCTTGGGAAACGGGCAAGTCGCAGCCCGAGCCGCAGCGGTCGCTTTACTCGGCTACAAAGGTATCTGGCGTGCGGTGGGCGAGTATCTCGGGGTCGCAACAAATCAGCAGGCGGAGATTGCCGCTGCCGCCGTTGGGTTGGAGGCATTGCTCCAACCTTGTCGAGTGCGTGTTTTTACCGATTCGCGATACGTTGTGGAAACGATGAATGGCCGTTTCCGCCGCAAGACAAATCACAGTTTTTGGGAACGGTTGGATCAAGCATCACGAAACCACGAGATTCAGTGGGAATGGACACAAGGGCACGTTGGGCACTTGCTACAAGAAACTGCAGATCGCGCCGCACGGAAGATCGCAGCGGCCGGGCGGGTAGATCCGGTGATCCTGGAAGACGCTGTCGAGAGGATAGGAACAACAGAAGCTCTATAAGGTTTGAGAGTTAACTCAGCCGTAAGTTATTCCAGGTCGGGCATTCGCTTTTGTTATCATTGATCCATATA
>DATBSH010000071.1:0-10640 GCA_036559885.1 Pyrinomonadaceae bacterium | reverse complement strand
CATACGTTGGTAGGGGTCGCTCTCAGTATCCTCCGGAACAATCCCTCTCGTGATCGCCCGATTCTCGCCTTGTTGAAACTCCTGTGGGACATAAGAGGCCAAAGCGGTCAATTGGGTGCGGAGTCCAGCGGCCAATTCTGGCGAATGTGTCTCGTAGAGCGGCAATAGTCGTTTGATGATTAAATACTTGCCCGTTCAACCTGAGGTCGTATGGTCCTGATCAGGAGCCGGCAGCGGTTGCATGAGGATTTGAAAACCGACTTGCAGAAAGCTCTTGCGTAGCCCGTCAGGCGCATCTACTGGTGACGTCGCTGATCGCCCCCCACGGTTTTGATTGGAGCCGCCATCCGCTTCAAATGTTATGTAGAGAAAGGGAGTAAATAGATACGAGGACAACCCGGAGACGGTATTAGCGTCAGACAGTGGATCGCGCGCGACTCGCGCCATCAGCGTAGCAAACGCAGCGTCGGCCAACTGTGCCTTCTTTTCTCTGAGCGTGGAAAGGAAAAAGATCGAGTCTACATTGACTTTGTCGAGTGCCGGCCCAGCAAACTCCAATGCCCGTTCGACTTCACCATCTTCAGCGAGACGACGTGCGAGCTGCAATCTTTTTGATGTTCCAACAGTGTTCGCAGAAGTATTCCGACGCGCCTCGTCCAATTCCTGGCGTGCCTTTTGATCTGCTTCGTCGAGCATCTTTAAGAACTGCTCTCCTAATTTCGAGTCACGCTTTGCCGCTAGTCTCAGAACCTCTATGCGCAGATCTGGTCCGCCACGTAAAACGATCGCTCCACCAGACTGGACTTGCTTGCGCTCTTCCTCGGCGCGCAAGCGCGCAGTTTCGGCGTCGGCAGCTTCTGCAGCTTCCCAAGCTCGTCGAAAGAGATCGCGAGAACGTTCATTGTCTGTCTCCCACAACACATCAGCTGCTCGTGCCTGTACACGAGCGCGCCGTGTCTGATCTTTGAAGCTACGCGCCTCGTCGGCGAGTGAGTTCACCAGAGAGATCGCGACAGTTCGACGCTGCATTGCATCATCGTCAGCTTCTTCGTTCTTTGGCCTGGTTGTTTTGGCTTTGGTTTGTTTCTGGGGATTTGTTCCCTGACTCGCTTCAGTATTTGCAGGCCCAGCAAGCGAAACAATCACGATGAGGCCAACGAAAAATCGAATTAACATACGAACTCCTGAAGGACGGATTACGCAGGATGGATGTAGCCGCTAGCTTTGCTCAAAAGTCGGATCTAGCTCGAGGCAGGAGTGTTTTGGTTCGTGTTGGTTAGTGTGACTTCGTCGATCGTCCTTAGTTTTCTGGACAAAGGGAACGATCCACGAAGTCACACGAACTAAACACGAAACTCGTTACCACCGAAATCGACTTTTGAGGCAAAGCTGTAGCCGCTACTTACACGATGGAGAAGTGAATCGGTTCCGAAAAAGACTATCCACAGATTACGCAGATTTCTATTTCCGATTTCGGAATGCGGATTTCGGATTTTCTCTTCCGCGAGGTACGGCTCTGCTTTGAACGGTTCTGGTAAGCCGGAACGTTAATGAGATCAAATCCGAAATCCGCATTCCGAAATCGGAAATAGAAATCTGCGTAATCTGTGGATAGTCTTAGACGGCGACAACTTCCAATTCAGGATCCACTTCCTGCTTGAGCATGCTTTCGATGGCCATTAGAGTTCCGGTGAGTGAACTTGGGCAACTTCCGCATGCACCCTGGTAACGAATACTCAATGTGTGATCTGCCAGGCTGAGTACTTCAAGGTATCCACCGTCTCCCATCAACGCGGGCCTGACGCGCTCATCCAGAATTTCGTTGATCCTGATCAGTCGTGGATCGTCACTCGTAACCGCCGCAAGAGCTCCGCCAACTGCTGCTGCAGCTGCTGCCGGAGCATTCACCGCTTCAGCTGCACGGATGGGGACGGCAAGCGCAGGTAGTAAGTCGTCCCAATCCGCCTCGTCTGTTTTCTCAACGGTGATCATTCGATCCATGTAAAAGACCGAAACTACATTCCCGATATCAAACAATGATTTCGCCAAAGCGTCGCCCTGTGCCTGATCTGCAGACCCATATTGCCTCGCTACGCCATTACTTACCGGCTCACGTAGGATGAACTTGACGGCGTTTGGATTGGGTGTCTCTTCGATATCACTAATCTTTGGCATTGATCTATTCCTTAACTTTCGGCTTTTTCGAAGCCGACGCGGTTACTGTTCGTAGCCCATTATAGCGGTTTTCAAGAAGCATCGCAGTTCACGACGAAAGCTTTCTGAACAGGGGGTTTGAGGTATCTAAACCGTTCAAAATACGTGCCGAAGAATTCCTTGCAAGACCCATTGCTAAAAGTTTGTGATGGGCTTATACTCCCGCCCTCACTGGACCCCTCTCAAAGATGAGTCAAGTTGAGATTGAGGCAGGCGATAAGCGAGGGTCGCCTGCCTCTTGATGTGTTTGGTCTTCGGTCTTCGGTCTTTGGTCTTTGGTACAGCACCTAGTATTCTGGTGAGTCAAACAATTAATCGGTCTTGTGGAAAGTTGAAACGCCGAAGACCAAAGACCAAAAACCAAAGGCCAATAAAGTGAACATCGGCATCACGGTTTATCCGACCTACGGTGGAAGCGGCATTGTCGGTTCTGAACTCGGAAAGGAACTAGCCGCGCGCGGTCATACGGTCCACTTCATATCCTCCGCTTTGCCCACACGTCTAACTGAACTCAACGATCGAGTGCGATTTCACGAAGTTGAAATGATGTCGTATCCTCTGTTTGAGCATCAGCCATACACTCTTGCTTTGGCTACGAAAATGTCGACAGTTGCGCAGGAGGAGAATCTTGATTTGCTGCATGTCCACTATGCAATCCCACATTCAATCAGCGCGATTCTTGCAAGAGAGTCTTTGAGACCGCAGCGGCGTTTGCCAGTGATCACAACGCTTCACGGAACAGACATTACCCTCGTCGGTGCAGATCGATCTTATCTGCCGATTACGCGTTATGGGATTATGCAGTCGGACGGAGTGACGGCGATCTCGAATTATCTCAAGGAAGCAACACACGAAATCTTTCAAGTAGATAACGTCAAAGTTATTCCGAACTTTGTTTGTCAGACAGACTATCAACGTCGGCCAGTCGAATCCTTACGTCGCTCGCTCGCGCCGAATAATGAACCGTTGATGGCTCACGTCTCAAACTTCCGGCCAGTGAAGCGTCCGATCGACTGTGTTGAGATTCTGGCTGATGTTTTGAAGCGGGGAATCAAGACGCGACTTGTAATGGTTGGCGACGGCAGTGAAAGAACGAACGCTGAGCATCGCGCGCGTTGTCTTGGAGTGCTTGATTATTGTTCGTTCGTGGGTAAACAACCACGCATCGTCGACTATCTTTCTGCCGCTGATGTATTGCTCTTGCCGTCCGAACAAGAATCCTTCGGCTTAGCTGCACTGGAAGCGATGGCTTGTGAAGTACCTGTTATTAGCACGAAAGTGGGCGGCATTCCTGAGGTTATTACCGACGGCGAAACGGGCTTTCTAAGCGAAGTTGGCAATATCAAAAAGATGGCTTCAGATGCCGCACGCCTGTTGAAGGATCCACAACTTCGCCGTGAGATGGGGCAACGGGCTCGTGAGTCGGCCATCAGCCGCTACCGTACGGACGTAGTCATTCCACAGTACATCAGTTTCTACGAGGAAGTATTAGCTAAAGTGACATGAAAAGAGTGGTGATCTCGCTGGCGCTGTTGCTTCCGTTTGTAGTTGCTGGGTTTGCGCAGCAGACGGCCCCTGCACCGCCGAAGCCAGCCGACCAGACATCTCCTCCTTCCAGGCCTGCAGACCAAAAGCCGTCGCCTACACCGCAAGAGCTCACGGATCTTGACGTCGTAAAGATCACTACAAATCTCGTTCAGATCGACGCTGTCGTCGTCGACAAGAACGGAAAACCAGTGACTGATTTGCGTCCGGATGAAGTAGAGATGCTGGAGGATGGAAAGCCGCAGAAGATCCTGAACTTCACATACGTAAATGTTCAGCCTCCGCCTGCGAAGTCAACTCCGAAAAAGCCAAGCGACAATCCAATACCTGAGCCTCCGCGACCGATACGACCTGAGCAAATGAACCGGACAATTGCTCTCGTTGTTGATGACTTGGGACTTTCGTTCGATAGCGCCTACTTTCTACGGCGCGCTCTCCGGAAGTTCGTGGATGAGCTGATGCAGCCGAACGATCTGGTCGCAATCATTCGCACAGCCGGCGGTATTGGAGCGTTACAACAATTCACGAACGACAAGCGGCTGCTCTATGCCGCTATTGAAAAAGTTAAGTGGTATCCGTCCGGTCGGGGTGGTATTTCTGCGTTTTCTCCCATCGGAAGACCGGAAGCAACAAAACCTCCCGAATCGACTCCCGATGCCGACTTAGAACAATTCCGGGAAGAGATATTTTCAGTCGGTACGCTTGGAGCTCTTAACTACGTTGTGCGCGGGTTGCGCGAACTGCCGGGTCGGAAGTCGGTAATTCTTTTTTCCGACGGATTCAGAATCTTCAGCAGGTCAGACCCAACGGGCAGTGTTCGCATTTTGCAAGCTCTACGCGTGTTGACGGACATTGCGAATCGCGCTTCGGTGATTATCAACACAGTTGACGCGCGCGGCCTTCAATATTTGGGATTAACTGCGTCCGACTCCACCTCTCGCCTTTCAGCACAAGAACTCGCAGACCAACTAAGTGAACGACGCATGGGTTTCTGGGACTCACAAGAAGGGCTTGACTATCTCGCGGCCCAGACCGGCGGTCTCGCAATCCGTAACACGAACGATCTTAGCGTAGGCGTTCGGCGCATCATGGAAGATCAGTTAGGGTACTATCTGATTGGTTACCGGCCAGATGAATCAACATTCGAGCGAGACGGAGGTCGAACGAAGTTTCATCATCTGTCGTTGAAGATCAATAGGCCGAGCAAATACGACATTCGTATGCGGTCCGGCTTTCTTGGCGTGACTGATGAGAATCTAAAGCGCCCAAGAGAAACTCCACAGCAGCAGTTAGTAGCGGCACTGGTATCTCCGTTCTCAGCCTCAGGCGTGCATTTACGTCTGACATCAATGTTCGCCAACGATTCGAAAGTCGGATCAGTAATGCGATCGTTCTTGCATGTGAGGGCGAGTGATTTGACCTTCGTCAAAGATTCAGACGGCTCACACAAGGCCGTTTTTGACATTATCGCGATCACATTCGGCGATAACGGAACAGTGGTTGGGCAGTTCAGCTACACGCAAACACTGCGAGTAACAGACTCAGCTTTTGAGAGGACTCTTAAAAATGGTTTTAGTTACAACATGATGCTTCCAATCAAAAAGCCGGGAGCCTATCAGTTGAGGACGGCGCTGCGCGACTCGATGTCAGCCAAGGTTGGGTCGGCATCGCAGTTCATCGAAGTCCCTGATATTAAGAGGGATCGACTCTTGACCTCCGGTTTAGTTCTGAGTGGTATGCTTCTCGACCGGTACACGAAAGCGTTAGATTCGGCTGCTACTGCGCCGAGTGGAGAAGGCGTCATTAACGATTGGCACCCGACGGCAAACACAGCTGTCAGGCAATTCGGAACTCAAATGGCGCTCCTTTACGGTTTGGTTATTTATAATGCGAAGATCGACAAAGCTAGTCATAAACCACAGCTTAAACTTCAAGCTCGAGTGTTTCGGAATGGTGAGTTGATGTTTACTGGTAATGAGATCCCTTTTGCTGCCGGCGACCAGCCTGATCAACGGCGTCTCATCGCAAATGGAGCAATACAGCTCGGCACGGGCATGGCTCCGGGAGAATACGTGCTTCAAGTGTTGGTAACTGATCTGCTCCGTGATGATAAGAGTCGGATCGCCAGTCAATGGACTGATTTCGAGGTCATTAAGTAACTATCGCTTCGTGTCGCTTTCAGGACAGCGAACCAACTCGCCGAGACCCACAAACACCACATGCGCTCCGTAATAGTTGGCACAGCCGGTCACATTGATCATGGCAAAAGCGCGCTCGTTCGCGCATTGACTGGAACTGACCCCGACAGACTTCCGGAAGAAAAACGCCGCGGCATAACCATCGACCTGGGGTTTGCTGACCTTCAGCTGGGTGACGTTCGCTTTGGTTTCGTCGACGTTCCTGGTCACGAGCGTTTTATCAAAAATATGTTGGCAGGCGCGCATGGGATTGACGTTGTCGCTCTTGTGGTAGCAGCCGATGAAGGCGTGATGCCACAGACGCGCGAACACTTCGACATCTGCCGTCTGCTCGGCGTCCAGCGCGGTGTTGTGGTGATTACAAAGGCTGATCTCGTCGAAGCTGACATGCTGCCCTTAGTCGAAGACGAGACAAGAGAACTTGTTGCTGGATCGTTTCTGGAAGAGTCACCAGTAGTGACAGTCAGTTCGAAGACCGGCGCTGGTCTGGATCAGTTAAGAACAGTCATGGTCGACGTCGCGCAAAAAACTCCTGCGCGTTCTTCTGACCAAGTTACACGCTTGCCGGTTGATCGCGTCTTCTCGATGAAGGGGTTTGGCGCCGTAGTCACGGGTACTCTTATTTCCGGACATATCGCGGAAGGCGATGAACTTGAGTTGTTACCACCCGGTATTGCTGTGCGAGTCCGCGGCACCCAGGTACACGGGCGCGCAGTAGCAAGAGCAGAAGCTGGCCAACGCACAGCGGTCAACATTTCCGGAGTCGACCTGCGACAGATCGAGCGAGGCATGGTACTCGGTGCACCGCGACGACTCAGATCTACACAAATCATCGACGCAACAGTCAGCGTGCTACCGACAGCGGCTCGCGCGCTTAAATCTCGCACGAGAGTACGTGTCCACATTGGAGCTGCGGAAGTGCTGGCGCGAGTACGCGTTTTGGAGCCAGATGGCACGATTGGGCCGGACGATGAAGGGCTTGTGCAGCTGCGGCTGGAATCACCGGTCGTCGCGGTGCACAACGATCGGTTTGTGATTAGAAGTTATTCACCGCAGGAGACGTTAGCCGGTGGCGTGGTGTTGCATCCATTTGCGACCAAACATCGTGGGAAAGATCTTGAGCAAACCCGCCAGTTGCTCGAACAGTTGAGTCAGGACGATCGTCAGTTGAAGTTTGCGGCATTCGTCGAGTTTGCGGGGCAGAACGGAATTCGTTTCTCGGACCTGGCTGCCACCACAGGCTGGACAGATGAAGTGTTAGTTTCTGTTGCAGCGAGTGCTCGGGCAAATCATCCATTGACTGATGCGAGTGGAGTTTTCATTTCCAGTCGGCATTTGCAGGACTACGGTCGCCGCGTCAACGAAGAACTCGAGAGGTTTCACAGACGTGAACCTTTATCGCGCGGCCTGTTGCGCGAGACACTACGTGACAAGGTGTTTGCTCACTCGGTGCCCGAGATCTTCAGCAGCGTAATTGCTACGCTCGAAAACGAAGGATCTTTAGTCAGCGAGAAAGACACGGTGCGCCTGGCGTCGCACACTGTCGACTTGTCGGATAAAGATCGCAACTTACGCGAACGGCTTCAGCGAGAGTCCAGCAGTGCAGGGGTCGAAGCGCCCTCAATTGACGAACTCATAAACCGTATTGGCGTGACTTCAAGTGAGCGCCAGCACGCGAGAAAGATTCTCCAGTTGCTGATCGAAGCGGGGCAGATTGTGCGCATACAGGGCGATATGGTGATGGACGCCAGCGTTGTAGAAGACTTGAAACGCAAACTAATGGCGCACGGCGCGGCAACGGAACCAGATCGCCTGATCGACGTTGCGCGATTTAAGGAACTGGCGGGAGTTTCTCGAAAATATGCCATCCCTCTCCTGGAGTACTTTGATCGTGAGCGTGTCACACGGCGGGCGGGCGATAAGCGGGTTATCCTGAAATGATTGCCAATTGCCGATTGGACTTGTTGCCGATTGCCAATTGCCGATTGCCGATTTTCCTGTTCGACAAGGCATACCAGCGAGACCATTACGGCAATAGTTGGCAATCCAATCGGCAATCGGCAATTGGCAATCGGCAATAAGTTCAATTGGCAATTGGCAATTAATCTGACGCTTGCTTTCCCCGAATTGCGGCGGTAACATGCGTCATCATAAGCGAGAAAAATCGGCTTTTTCTTAACCTTCATTTTTCAATTAGCTGGCCGGAGGTTCAAAATGAAAAGCCTTAAAGACATTCTTGCGGTGGTCGTCGGAATTTTGGCCGCCGCTGGAGCGATCTTTTACTTCTATAAGTTTGTTACCTTTTCGGACCTTCAGGGTGGTCACAACTACGGCTGGATGGCGCTCGGTCTTGCCGCTGTTGCGTTTGTTTGTGGCCTCATCTATTTCCTGGGTCACGTAAACAAGGAAGAGGAGATCCATATTACGCAGTAGCCAAGTGCCGCCACACACGATTCGTGTTCAACGTTCGTGGATGGCTGCCACTGCGATGAATTGCGCCCCAAATCCGAAACTATCTTGATCGCCGTTTGTGCACAACCTGACCGCGGCTTACGTGCGCAAACGGCGTTAACCTTTTCAGACGTCAAAGGAGAAATTGTAGAGAAATGTTCTTCCCACTCCTCTTTGTTTTGCAGCAGCTTCGGGCGACCCAGCCAACGTACTTTTTCATCGTTACCTTACTACTGTTGATCGCCGGTGCCGTTGGCTGGTTAGTTGCCGCTGTTCTTGGATTCGCCCGCTCGCCTGCGTTCGGTCCTTCAGCGCGTTGGTTCTCTTACGCCGCCGTATGTTTGATCATTTATCATCTACAGTTTGCGCTGTTCGGCGTGTTCGTTTTTATGGGTGCATCGCAGAATTCGCCGGACATGACGACTGCTCTCGGCATTGGCTCTTTCTTCAACCTGTTCGTGGTGTTCGGAGCAATCTGCGCGATCATGGGTTTCGTTAAATTGACAAACCCTCGGTAGGATCGAGTTGCTCAAGATTTGTTCTGGATGAAAATGAAGTCTCTACTGATCGCCGCGCTGCTTCTGATAGGAGGCGCGGCGGTCTTCTTGTATGTGGCTTCCCCTGAAACGCGAAGCGTCGCGGCCCGGTACGGTTTTGTGCAAAGACGTGGCATCCGATTCGAGGTAAACGGAAAGCCATTTCGGTTTGTTGGCGCAAACGTTGCCGTGATGTACCGCGATGAAGATCGCGAACGTATGCCGGAAACGTTGAAGCGGGCCGAGCAATCGGGAATCAAGGTCGTGCGCGTCTGGGCCTTTGGCGAGGGCGGACCAAATGACGTGAAGCCCGTTGCCGATTTTGAAGACTGGCCGCGCACTCATTCGTTCCGTCTGTCGCCGGGTCAGTGGAACGAAGAAGCATTCGTCCATCTTGATAAAGTGCTGGCGGAGGCTGCGAAAGACAACTTACGCGTGCAACTCTGCCTCACGAACTGGTGGCGCGATACTGGTGGCGTTACTCAGTACTTGCGATGGGCTGGTATCAACGATGCAGCTGACGACAAGTTTCGTTACGGTATCAATAACGAAAAAGCGATTCTGTTCTACACAAATCCCGAAACACGGCGTCTTTACCGCGAGCATCTTGAGAAACTGGTTTCGCGGCGTAACTCGATCACGGGCTTACTTTACCGCGACGATCCCACGATCTTTGGCTGGGAGTTGATGAATGAAGCGCAAGTCATCACGGGTCGTTGGGCGGAACGACGCGCATGGATCTCAGAGATGAGTGCTTATCTGAAGTCGCTGGATCCGAATCACATGATTACACCTGGTGCGTGGGGTTATCGCTCTGCAGCTGAACGTCGAGAGTGGTTGGCCGATCACAGTTTGCGGACAGTAGATTACTGCGACGTTCACAATTACCCGCGTGACGACCACGATAGTTTTATTGATTCACCAAAATCCTTGCGTGAGTTTATTGACAATCACGTTGCTGCGGCGGTCACGATTCAAAAACCACTCGTGTTCGGCGAGTTTGGTATGGGTTTAGAAGGGCATAACGGTTTCTCTCAATCAGAATGGTTCGAGACGTTCTTCGACGGAAATATTCGGGCAGGCAGTGGTGGGGCGATGTTTTGGGTCATCACGCCAGATCCACACCGGGGCTACGGTATAACGTACACCACAGATCGCGATCGAGAAATTTTTGCGCGCATAACACGAGCGGCGCGGACATTTGAGGCGTTAGCCTCGGTCGGCCCACCGGATCGACTCCTGGATACTTCGCGCCATTTGATTCCTCGCCAATTCGCCTGGGGCAAGTCGGCAACCGATATCGAGACGGTCCCGCAGATGATTGTGCGCGAGGATAAGTCGATTCTTTATCAATTCAAGCCAAACATGGCGAGCGCCGAACGCTTCGAAAAGCTTGGCTCCGGTCCAGGATATATTTGGGGATATGGGTCGGGGTATCTCGAATACACCGTCGGCGAACGATCGGATCGACGCCGAGTCAGCGAAGTGATCGTACGCGCGCATGTGCAGCCTGTCGCGCCAGTAGACGGATCGCACGATTTTGTGAAGACTCGTGTAACCCTTTTTATGAACGGGTGGAACTGTGGTTCGCGCCTGGTTCCATTCGAACCTGAAGGCAAACCTTTGATTCAGGAGTGGCGCATGACAGGTTTTCTGTTGCGACTTCAAGCTATGCGTGGCTTGCCCTTGAAGATCC
>DATBSH010000070.1:0-7617 GCA_036559885.1 Pyrinomonadaceae bacterium | reverse complement strand
GGATCGACCCTGAAGGAACTCCCGCTGTACCGATGCCGCCGAGAATCGCTAAGTAGACCACCATCAACTGTTGACCCAAACTCAAGTCAACTCCCGCGAGTTGGGCGAGAAACAAGACGGTGACACCCTCGTACAAGGCCGTCCCGTTTTGATTCGCGGTTGCGCCAACCGTTAAGACAAAACTATTGATCTCCTGCGGAACTCCCAGGTTCTCCTCCGAAATACGTAACGCCGTCGGCAATGTTGCGTTGGAGGAAGACGTTGAGAACGCGGTGAGTATTACCGTCTTGATGCGCCTGAAGAACTCGATAGGCGATATTCGAGAAAGAAAATAGACAGACAGCGAATACACACCAAACATGTGCAGCGACAATCCGAGCAGGACCGTCAACATGAACCACGCGAGTGCTTGAAGCAGATCCAGTCCGAAGCGGGCAGTATTGTTGAATAAAAGGCACGCAACGGCATACGGCGCAAACTTCATGATCATCTCGATGATCTTGGCGGTAATCTCATAAAGCGCTTCCAAACCGCGAAGGAACGGCCCCGTCACCGAAACTGGTATCAGCGTGATAGCAACGCCAATCACGAGCGCGAAAAACATCAGATGAAGCATGTTTGGATTCTCGCCACCGGAAATTGCGTAGAAGGGATTTTTCGGCACAATCGTTTCTACGATTGCCATTAAAGGCTTTGGTGTCGCGCTATTTGCCTTCTTAGCATCTTCGACAGACTTTGAGGCATCAGTTGCGTAGCGTTGCTGTAATGCCTGGGAAGTGGCCTCATCGATTTTCTTTCCAGGTTTGATTGTGTTCGCAAGAGTGATGCCAATTACGACAGAGATTGCCGAGATCACCAGGCAATAAGCAAAAGACTTTAGACCGACTCTTCCCAGCTTTCTGATATCGCCAATACCGGCGACACCTACGACAAGAGACGAGAAAACCAGAGGAATCACAATCATCAGCAACAGTCGCAGGAACAGTTGTCCGACCGGTTGCGTGATGTTGTCGATGACCCAAACAACGCGCGGATGATCGCCACCCAGAACATAGTTCGCCGCCACACCTCCGACTACACCGACGGCTAACCCGATAAGAATGCGCGTGTGTAACGGCAAACCCTTTGGCTTGTCAGGCGTCTCTTCATCAAGATCTGTGGTGAGCTCACGCTCAAAGGCGTTTGGATCGATTTCAGGAGTTCGTTTGTTGTCTTTGCGATCAGTCATAGTTGGCTTGGTCCGGCATTGTGATCAGAGCTATCGGCTCAAATGGGGGCAGTAGCCCGACTGTTAAGGGGTTAAACCCATTGTTTCTAATCGAGTGCTCCGTATCTGTCGGGCTACTGCCGCTCGTTTACCGCCCCCACCGTAACTTATCTCTTAGCACATCAAAGTAATTCCGATTCGCGGGTTGAATTAGATTGAATGTGGTGTCGCTCTTTCTGATCACTACGCGATCTTCAACCTGTAATCCGAACCCGACTTGGCCATCGAGTGTTAGTGCAACGTCCTCCTTTTCGGTCTTCAAGCGCAATTCAATCTCCGCATCGTCAGGGACCACGAGGGGACGATTCGATAACGTGAATGGACAAATTGGGGTAATCACAACAGCGTTCATTGAGGGAAAAATGACTGGCCCGCCGGCAGAAAGATTGTAGGCCGTCGACCCGGTCGGCGTTGAAACAATCAGGCCATCAGCTCGAAAAGAATTCACGAACTGTCGATTAAAGCTCGCTTCGATTTCAATGATCCGTGCCAGGGCCGATTTATTAATGACCAAGTCGTTCAGCACACGATTCCGCGTGATCGTCGCCTCGCCGCGCCATAGCTCAACTGCAAGCATTACGCGCCTGTCAAGACGATACTGACCGGTAAGAATCGATTCCAGGGCACTAAAGAGCTCCTCAAAACGAAACTCTGCGAGATAACCGAGACCGCCGAAGTTGACTCCGAGCACCGGTACTTCACTGTCGCCGATCATCCTTGCGGTGGCGATCATGGTGCCATCTCCACCAAGGACCAGGACTAGATCCACTTCCTGAGCGAGTCTTTCCGCAGGTACTTCCCGAACCGAGCAGCCGGTCTCATGTTCGATTCGCTCACGTTCGATTTCAGGTCCACCCAGCAGCTGTATCTCGCGCGCCGATAACCACTGCGTAAGTTCGCAGATGGTTTTCAAGGCTTCCGGGTGATGCGGTTTGAGGACCAGTCCTATCCGCTTAATTGACGACATAGGTTCAGCAAAATGTGACAGATAAACAAAAGGCGAACTCACACGATACGCGGCCCTGCTTTTTAGTGTCAACGAATCGCGCTGGTTACATGCGAAGGTGTAGAATCCTGCCGCATATGACTGCGATTGATCATTTGATAAATAGGCATTTGATCGAGATTCGAACATACGACTGATGGGCGAAGTCAACTCTGAAGCAAAACCAAAACGAAGATCTATCTGGCCACACTCCTCGGCTGGTAAAGTCGTTCTAGTCGGAATCGCGTATTTCTTGATTGGGTATGGATCGGCCCTGCTGGATCCATTTGTGCCGGATCAGCTCAGATTTCCCTGGAGGCTAACGGCCTGGGTGCTTAGCGGTGTAACGTTCGCAGCGCATATCGCGCACGAAGTGTTTCGGCTGCGAAATCCGCCTCTTAAAACTGCGTCGCAAGCGGCTGCAGCTGTGGCGATTGGGGCATTCTTGCTCGCTATCGGTGCGACCACTCATGCGTTCCTGGTCCAATCAGGCACGCCCCGGTGGCGATTCTTTCTTGCGCTGGTTCTCTGGCCCATAATCACTGCCGTGCCTGCCTTTCTTGTAGCATTTATCGCAGCGGCAGTGCTTTCACGCCTTCCCACCAGACGCGTGGCCGAGTAACATTCACCGACCTAACCACTTCGACGATTCATTTTTCTATCCGCCGATGAAGATCAGGTTGGCCACTGCTGATGATGCACAGGCGATCTCACAACTCGCCTCTGAGTTTCATGCCTACCTTAATACAATTGGCGACCAAACTAATTTCTACTTCAACGCAGACACCTATCGGCGAGATGGGTTTGGTGACAACCCCGCCTTCATTGGACTGGTCGCTGAGTCGAACGACGAAGTGATCGGCTATCTTCTTTTTCATTTCGGCTACGATACGGACCATAGTCGTCGACTAGCATACGTTATCGATTTATACGTGAATGAAAAATCGCGTGGTCAGGGAGTTGGTAAGGCTCTGATGCAACACGCGGCCGACGCGGCTCGAGCACATGGTGCTAAAGCTCTTTGGTGGGGCGTCTATGAAAGCAACGATTCCGCGATGCGCTTTTATGAAGGCTTAGGGGCGAAAAACGTTAAGGGTGTTCGCTTCATGTCAATCAACGTGGAAAAGTTGACTTCGTAGTGGGTCGCGGCCAGTACGACGGTCGGGTAGGACAACAAAGCGGATTGGTCCAAGATCCTGAAAACCCAGATAAACCTATGAAACCCAGAGAACTCACCTTACGCGGCCTAATCCTCGGCTCGCTGATTACAACAATATTCACCGCGGCGAACGTTTACCTGGGTCTTAAAGTTGGGCTCACATTCGCCTCATCGATCCCGGCAGCGGTGATTTCGATGGCGATCCTGAGCGTCGTCAAGGACTCGTCGATCCTCGAGAACAACATCGTTCAGACTGTGGCATCGGCAGCGGGCACACTCTCAGCGATCATCTTCGTTCTGCCGGGCTTGGTGATCGTCGGATGGTGGACCGGCTTTCCTTTCTGGCAGTCGTTTCTGATTTGCCTTAGCGGTGGCGTGCTCGGAGTTTTGTTCACAATTCCATTACGGCGAGCATTGGTAACGAACTCCGATCTACCTTACCCGGAAGGAGTCGCGGCCGCTGAAGTCTTGAAAGTTGGATCGGGCACACGAGGGGAAACGAAAGACGAGACCGGTGAAGCTAGAGAGGGTCTGATCGCTGTGATCCTCGGCTCGGTTGCATCAGCTGGGCTGGCGATCGTTACCGCAACGCGAATTGCCGCTGCCTCTGTCACAGGATTTTTTCGTCTCGGCGCAACAGCGTCCAGCGGCTATGACATTGCTTTCTCGCTCGCCCTTGTCGGTGCTGGTCATCTTGTTGGCTTATCGGTCGGCATGGCTATGCTAACCGGTCTCATCATTGCGTGGGCCATCGCTGTACCGATCCTAACGTCAATGCAACCGGCGGCTGAGGGTGTAGCACTTAGCGCACACACTATCGCCATCTGGCGCACTCAAGTTCGATTCATCGGCGCAGGCGCAATCGCAGTGGCTGCTATCTACACTTTGGCGCGACTTGCAAAACCAGTCGTTGGTGGACTTGTGAGCACGCTTGCGAGTTCGCGTGCTGAGGGCGTGCGCGACGATAGAGATCGCGATCTCTCACCTCCCTGGATTTTCGCGCTAACCGCCGCCTGCCTCATCGTGTCTGGTTTGTTGGCGTTCACGTTTGCGCGCAGCAGCGTGCTCACACCTTACGCACTAAAACTTACACTCGTGGCAGTGCCCTTTGTATTACTCGGCGGTTTTCTGATCGCCGGCATCTGCGGCTACATGGCGGGATTAATTGGAGCATCGAACAGTCCGATTTCGGGAGTTGGCATTCTGTCGATCGTGTTGTGTGCATCGATCCTAATCCTGGTTGTGTCTCCTAACGCAGCAACCCAGCCGGCGCTTATCGCGTTTGCGCTCTTCGTAACCGCCATTGTCTTCGCGTGCGCTACGATCTCAAACGACAACTTACAGGATCTTAAGACCGGTCAACTTGTCGGAGCCTCACCAATGCGCCAACAGATCGCCTTGATCGTCGGTGTTGCCGCCGGTGCATCAGTAATCCCTTTTGTGCTCAATCTCCTGGCGACCGCATACGGATTCGCTGGCGCTGCCAATCTGAATGTTGTCGCTCCTAACCCGCTGCCGGCTCCGCAAGCCACATTAATCTCTGCGCTTGCGCAGGGAGTGATTGGCGGCAATCTCGAATGGAAAATGATCGGAATCGGTGCGTTAATTGGTGTTGGTCTGATTCTCCTCGATACCTTACTTGGCGCGATGAACAAATTGCGCATTCCACCCCTTGCGGTTGGAATCGGCATCTACCTGCCGATGTCTGCGACATTCGCTGTGGTTGTCGGGGCAGTACTCTCTTATTGGTACGATCATCGGATCCGTCGGCTGCCGAATCCCGAACGTGCTGAACGCTTGGGCACACTGGTGGCTTCAGGCCTGATTGTCGGCGAAAGCTTATGGGGCGTTATCAACGCTGGACTAATCGTGGGCCTATCAAAAGACGCACCAATTGGTCTTGTCCCGGAGGATTTTGCTCTTGGCCCATGGCTCGGTCTTATTGGCTTCGTTGGAGTGATAGTGTGGCTTTACAGTTGGATGCTAAGAAGATCCAAAGCAGCTCCCCTGTCAAGTCGATGAATTGCCGGAGCTAATTCAGAACCTCAATCTTCATAACCGGGTGGATCTCCCAGGCGGTTTGCCGAAAGTTATTACCTGTAGGGCCACTATGGATCTTGTCTAAAGGATCACTTACCCACGCCTGATCGGCATGATCGGTATCGAAGAACAAGAATCCGGAGAAGCGAACCCGATGATTTTCAAGTTTCGTCTTGAGCGTTTGAGTTGACCAATCATTTCCGATGTTTGACTCGAGTAAGCCCTGCGCCGCCAACAAGCGAATCCTCTGCGTGATCTCGACGACGTAAACGTTGCGCCCATCATTTGTGTTGACGTTTTCTGACGGTAGCACGTCTATGTGGGCATCACACCGATTCGGATTAATCGTGTTGCAGTTGCAGGATTCACCCTGGCTGTGCTCATGCACTGTACAGCCGGCTGTGAAGACGCTTCTTACAAACCCGACGAGAGATACCGCACGTTTGTTATCTGGATCATTGCTCTTTGGAAAACCAACTATCGCGTTTCCTTGTATATGCCCTTGGTTTAAGGCAAGCAGGTCATCAAACGTTATCGGTTCAAATTGGCCTGATGGCAGTCGAAATCGATTTTTTAATCTGTTGAGCTTTGCTTTCTCTGTGCCCGGAGTAGCAGCGCCGTCAATACCACACTTTTTAGATTTGCTGATCTTGATCTTCGTTAAGTCGGGCCAGGGAGTAGGTGTAGGGACAGGCCCTGCTGTGTTTGCCGTCACTTTTGTGTTTACCGCCGACGGCCAGGCGACTGCGATCATGATAGCTAGAACTAAACAAATGACCGGAAGAAGTTTGCGTGTCATGGCGTGAGTCGCTCCATGAGGTGGGGTGCTAGATCGCCGCAGTTTATATCATTCCCGAAGCGGCGGCACTAATCGGAAGATTGAAAAACAGCGAAACAAAGAGTTGATTTTTCCGTTTGCAATGATGCGCGAAACGGTGAACGTGTTCGCTCCAAACCCGTTGAGCGTAAAGATGCACAAACCACTGATAAACTTACCGGGCCGATGGAATAAGACTCTAATTATGAAACTGAGTGTCTGTTTCGCAATTGCAGTCATGCTTTGCGCTTCCACGTGTATTTCTACCTTCGCAAAGTCAAAAGAGCCAAAACCGTGGCGCGCGTTACACCTTCTCAATTACAACACTGATGCCGATCTGGAGCTTCTCGGAACGAGCTTGGAAACTCTCGCGAAGCGGGGAATCAATGTCATTGTTCTCGAAGTTAATTACAACTTCGCATTCAAGTCTCATCCTGAACTCAGCCGCGGAACGAATCCGATTACCAGTGCGGGAGCCAGACGACTCTCTGAATTGTGCAAGAAGTTTAAGATTCGCCTGATCCCGGAGTTTCAATCGCTTGGTCATCAGTCGTGGAAAGCTGAAACTTTTCCACTCTTAACGGCTTATCCGAAGTTTGATCTCACGCCAGGTGCTTTTCCGAACAACGAGGGGATCTATTGCCGCGAATGGGATCCACTCAACCCAGAAGTCTGGAAGGTCGTGTTCAAGTTGATGGATGAGATCGTTGATGCGTTCCACGCCGATGCCCTTCACGTGGGCATGGATGAGGTTTTTCTACTTGGCTCGGAGCAGTCGCCATCCACGAAAGGCAAGGATCCGGCGTTACTCTTTGCGAACGCCGTAAAAGAGATTCACAGTCATCTCGTCGGGAAACGTCACATTGAAATGTTGATGTGGGGCGATAGGTTGATCGATAGCAAACAGTTTGGTCTCGGAGAGTGGGAAGCATCGATGAACGGCACCGCCTCAGCAATCGACATGATTCCGAAAGATATCATCATCTGTCCCTGGCATTACGAGCAGCGGGATAGTTATCCCTCTATTCCGATGTTTCTCGAAAAAGGTTTTCGTGTGTTGCCGGCGGGCTGGAAAAACGTCGAAGCGACAAAGGCGTTAATCGAGTACAGCAGATTGCACGCATCGCCAAGACTACTTGGTCACATGTTCACCACGTGGGGAGTAGAAAAGGACGCATTGCTGGACTTTCCCCCGCTTGTTGAAGGCCTGAAGCTTTTGGGAAGCGAGTGAGGTGCCCGAGCAGGTAGCAACCTGGTCCAACAAACTCATGATGCACTCAAATACAGAACGGGAGCGCCAGCGACCGATTTCAACGGTAATTGCGCGCTTGGTTAGTTGAAATCGGTCG
>DATBSH010000069.1:0-5620 GCA_036559885.1 Pyrinomonadaceae bacterium | reverse complement strand
CATTCCTTTGTTGGTGCAACACTTTACTCAGAAGTACGCGCGCCGAATGAATAAGCAGATCGACACGATTCCCGAGTCGACGCTCCAGAAACTCCAACGCTGGTCCTGGCCCGGTAATGTACGCGAGCTGGAGAATTTGATTGAACGATCAGTGATTCTTAGCTGCAGCGGTACACTATCGGTTTCGATATCCGAGAAGGTGAATACAGCCATCGATGCTGCGGCAGTTGTAGGCAATCTCGAAGAGCAAAAGAGGATCGTCGATATTCTTCGGGAAACAAAGGGTCGCATCAGTGGCCCAAATGGCGCGGCGTTTCGATTGGGAGTGAAACGAAGCACTCTTCTTGATCGTATGAAGAAACTTGGCATCGATGCGCGTGAGGTTAGAAGGAATGGTCTGGCTTTCACAAACTCAGGGTCACATCAATGGCGACCTCTAGGCGATTAAGTGGCGTTGACTTGCCTGCAAACGTTACAGCAATACTAAAAAAGGCGGCCGAAAACTATGAACACTGATAGGCCCATTCGAATCCTGACGGTCGACGATCACCCGCTTTTGCGCGAAGGCATCGCCGCCATCCTTGGCACAGAGAAGGAGTTGGACCTGGTGGCCCAGGCGAGCAATGGGCTTGAAGCGCTGGAGCAATTTCGCACTCATCGTCCCGATGTGACCCTGATGGATTTGCAGATGCCTCAGATGAATGGCATTGAAGCGATTCAGGCGATTCGCAAAGATTTTCCTGATGCTCGGATAATTGTTTTGACAACTTACACTGGCGATGCTCAAGCCGAGCGAGCATTCAAGGCGGGCGCGTGCGGATACTTACTTAAAAGCTCGCTTCGGAAAGAACTGATCGAGACGATTCGGACAGTACATGCCGGAAAGAAAAAAATCCCTGTCGAAATCGCGGTTGAAATGGCCGAGCACCACGCCGACGATTCGTTAACACAACGTGAAATCGAAGTTTTGAAACAAGTAGCAGCCGGCAACGCCAACAAGATCATCGCCACGCATTTGGATATTTCCGAAGAGACCGTCAAGGCTCACGTGAAGAACATACTTTCGAAGCTGAGCGCCAACGACCGCACTCACGCTGTGACGATTGCTTTGAAGCGGGGCATTATCGAAATCTAAACCACGAGCGTGTCTTTTTGGCATCAAGCCTTCGATAGGCGGTGGTTGCGGGAACGAGCAGTTCTACTTCAGTTCCAGTATCAGCGCCACTCCACAATTTCAGTTGAGCGTCAATCCGGTCGGCACGTTCTCGCATTCCCTGTAATCCGAAGTGACCAGGGCGACCACCCGCTTTAAGAATCTCAGGCTCGATACCTCGACCATCGTCGCGAATGCGCAAACGAAACTGTTGTCGATCGTAAGTGATCTCTGCCTCTACATTGCGGCCGCCGGAATGGGTGAGCGCGTTGATGAGTGCTTCACGAGCTATAGCATAGGATTCTTCCAGTACAATGGGATTCAACTCGCGCAGTCTGCCTTCAACTACTGTCCTGAAAGTCACCTTGCCATCCGGAGAGTTTTCGTTAACAACACGAGTGAAGGCTGCCGGCAGATCGCGGAGTGTCAGTGTAGCATCGCGCAAATTTCTCACGCGATCTCTACCTTCGGCCATCACTTCATCCGCACGGTCCAACGCGTTTTCCATAGCCTGGCGAGCAGGCTCATGAGGCGGAATCTGTTTGGTGGCAGCATCGAACTTCAGAATCAATCCCTGGACACCTTGTAAAAAAGTATCGTGAAGATCTCGTGCGATGCGTTCCCTTTCAGCTATTCGCCCTTCCATACGTCCCTTGTAGATCGCTGCCACGCGCCGCACGCGCGCAACGTGAAGCAGCCAGATCAATCCGGCCACAGTCAACAGACACAGAACGAGAAACAAATAAGTTTGATAAAACGCCGGCTTGATATAGAAACTCAGGGCGGCGCCGGTTTCGTTCCACACTCCATCGTTGTTACAAGCGATTACTCGGAAGGTGTAGTTACCCGGACGAAGATTGGTATAGAACGCCTGGCGACGATTGCCGGCGTCTTGCCAATCACGGTCATACCCATCGAGCCGGTAACGAAAACGTACCTTTTCAGGTGCGACCAGACTGAGGGCTGTGTAGTCGATCTGCAGGTCGCGTACTAGCGGGGGCAAACGCATTTGCCCGTTTGAAAAGGAGGCCGCATCGTAGGTCTGGCGGTCGGCGATTACCTGTTCGACGTGCAACGGCGGCGGAAGGCGGTTGAAAGGCAGGTGGTTCGGATCGACAACGCTGACGCCGTCAAAACCCGCGAACCACAATTTCCCGTCCGGGGTCTTAACGACTTGTGGACTGTAGTGGCCGGCGGCGGCAAGGATTCTTACTCCGTCGGAACTGTCGAAAACCGTGCAGTGGATAGTCGGCTTCGCGTCCCCATCGTCCTCCACCGCGGCGACCCACGCGTCTAACTCGGGGCGCGCAATGCGTACGAGGCCGCAGGCGGTGTAGAGCCAGAACGAATGGGCGTCGTCTTCCATCGCCCAATGAACGGTATCGCAGGGCAATCCGTTCTTGCCGGTCAGCGTCGCGATACGGCCGTTCTTCAACCGGCTGAGTCCGCCGTCGGTGGCGGCCCAGAGCGCGCCGTCCTGATCGAGTCGCAACTGGTTGACACGCCCCCCGCCAAGCCCGTCGGCGGGCGTATACGATGCGCGGAGTTGATTGTCGGCGAAGTAGGCGACGCCGCCAAGATGAAAGCCGAGCCACAAGCCGCCCTGCGATGAATCGGCGACCAGAGTACTGACATGGTCTTTATGTCCCAGCGCGGCCCAGGGAATCCGCCGAACCTCACTCTCGCGGGATAATTGAACAAGACCGACCGCTTCGTTGTCGATCCAGATGTCCCCCGCCTTGTCCTGAACGATGGCAAGCACAGCCGGGTTGGAAAAACTGCTCACGGTGATGAAGCGGTCATTCTCCAGGTAGCCGATGTCGCGAAGCGTCGAGACCCAGATTCTCCCGCCGTCATCCTGAAAAAGAGAGTTGGGGTTAAGTCCGTTGAGTTTGCCGTCCGGTTTACCGTTGCCGGTGTGGGCAACCGTAATCTGTCCGTTACTCCATCGGTGCAAGCCGCCAAAAGTGCTGATCCACACGCGTCCATCTCGGTCTGCGAGAACAGACGCGACGGTCTCGTTCGTCAACCCTTGGTTCCCACTAAACGCAGCGAGCGCAAAGTCGCGAAAGCGGTCGAGACCGTTATTGGTAGCCACCCAAATATTGCCTTCGCGATCCTCAAACATAGCGAGAACGTCACTACCTGACAGGCCGTCGGGTGTCGAAAACAGATCTGTCCGTCCCTGATGTACGTGCATAAGGCCGCGACTTTGAGTTCCGAGCCACAGACCGCCGTCGCGGTCGCGTAGCATCCTGTGGGTCTTGACCTCGCTCACGTTACCGGGAAGGGGATAATCCTCGATTTTCCCGTCAACGATTCGTCTGATCCCGCGGCTCGTGTCGAATAACGTTGCGCCCTCATCATCTTCGGCGAAGCCCTGAATACTGTCGCTTTCACCCGGAAGTGGATAGAATTTTGGAGGGCCGGGTTTCCATCGCCACAGCCCGTTGTCCACGCCCGCCCAGAGATTGCCTTTGCTGTCCTCAAACAAGCCGACCACTATGCGTCCGAGGCTGCCGTCTTCCCCGTAACACGTGACGTTGCCATTCTGTACTGAGCAGAGTTTGCCAATGGGGATGCCCCCACCGCCAACCCAGACTGTGCCTTCATGGTCTTCAATGACCCAGAAAATATACTGTGAGGCAAGCTCCGGGTACTGAGTGAGCTTTCCGTCCTTCCAACTGACAAGCCCTTTTGAGGTGCCGATCCAAAGCGTCCCGTCGTGCGCGGCGAGTAGGCTAAAAACAAAGTCGGAGGGAAGGTGCTGACCCGGCGGCGGCTGCCAGGAGACGTGGCGAACACCGTCGAAGCGAACCAGGCCGAACTCGGTTCCCAGCCAGAGATAACCGTCGGGAGTTTGGGCAATCGCGCGGATTTGGCCTTTGGTAAAGCCGTAGGGAATCTTCCAGGATGTGTGTGCGTACTGGCTGATGTCGAGCTCGGGATTAAGAGCAAATGTTGATTGACAACAGGCCAACGCAGTGCAAACGAGCAGAGCAACCCGCAAGTCGACTCTCTGTCTGGTCCTGTGGGATTTTTCCATGAACGCTCGGTTCTTAGCGTTAGGAGTCTGGTCTAAGTATGTCCGATATGCTTGTTTTGACTACACCAGCCAGGCCCTATGTTTCTAAGACCGTAGAATGTTTCGGCTCTGATTGGTTGCGACACGACAAGTTAACGGATATCGGATTTAACCCCAACTGGCATCACAAGCATTGCCCAATTAGTGGCAATTAGACATTACTCTTTCGGGTATTGACCAGTTGCCGCTCGGAGAGTAGGCTCATGTTCCACATCATCGGCCCAGAGATTTACCTATGCGTGCAGTCGCAGTATGCGCTTTCCTCTTTCTGTTCGCGGATGCGTGTGTTCTGCGCGCACAATCCGTCAAAGCTTCTCTCACAGGACGCGTTGCAGATCAGTCGAAAGCTCTGATCACTGGTGCCAGACTCGTTGCCATCAGAACAAGCACAAATGGCAGTTACGAAACTACAACGAACGAACAGGGCGAATACTATCTTACAAATCTCCCACCTGATTCTTACCGCATCGAGATCGAGAAACCGGGCTTCAAGAAGTTAATCAAACCCAATGTAATCATTCAGGTACAAGACACTTTGAGAATTGATTTTGAGATGACAGTAGGAGAAGTGTCCGAAGCAGTCACCATCGCAGCCAACACACCGCTTCTGAATACGGAATCGGGAACGTTAAGCACCGTGGTTGACGACACGTTTGTGGATAATCTTCCACTTAATGGACGGACCTTTCAAACATTGATCGAACTCACGCCTGGGGTCGTCGCCACTGCTACGAGCTTCAACGACCAGGGTCAGTTCAGTGTAAATGGACAACGTGCGGATGCTAATTACTTCACAGTGGACGGTGTCAGCGCGAACTTCGGTGTTACCGGATTATTGCAGATGGTGCAAAGCGCGAGTGGCACGTTACCCGCTCTCAGCGCATCTGGGGGAACCAACAGCCTTGTATCAGTGGATGCGATGCAAGAATTTCGGATTCAAACGTCGTCGTTTGCTCCCGAGTTTGGGCGCATGCCAGGTGGACAAGTCTCGATTGTCACGCGTTCAGGCACGAATCAATTTCATGGCAGCTTATTTGAATACTTTCGGAATGATGTACTCGATGCCAGAAGCTGGTTTGTAAACGCCAATGGCTTGAACAAACCGCGTGAGCGACAGAATGATTTTGGCGGTGTGTTCGGTGGCCCAATAATAAAGAATCGAACGTTCTTTTTCTTCTCGTACGAGGGACTAAGATTGCGTCAACCATCGACGCAACAAAGCGTTGTTCCCGATGGCCAGTCGCGGGAACTAGCGCCGGCCACGATGCGTCCTTACTTAAATGCCTTTCCAATACCGAACGGTAGCAGCCTTGGACCTGGTCTAGCGCAATTCAATGCGAGCTTCTCGAATCCTTCTTCGCTTGACGCTTACAGCATCAGGC
>DATBSH010000068.1:0-16481 GCA_036559885.1 Pyrinomonadaceae bacterium | reverse complement strand
CTAATTTCGATCTCCGTTTTCTGTCTCCTGGCTGCACTCTCACTCGGTCTTCTGATTCAACAGGGAACAGCTCAGACAGTTAACGGACAATCACCAGGTAACCGCACGAACGCAGCTCAAAGAGCTTCCAAGTACCGTCTTTCGGGACCGTATTCCCACAAGAACCTAACCATCTTTCTCGTACACGGAAGCGACATCGCCCGAAACACAAACTTCATCACGCTCCAGGAGGCACTGGACCAAAAGAAAGTGATCGTTTACGAAACCAAAGAGGTTAACGAGCTCGCTATCAGAAACCTGTCGAATCAAGACGTTTACGTCCAGGCAGGCGACATCGTCAGAGGCGGCGATCAGGATCGAATGATCTCAGTGGATTTCATCGTTCCGCGTAGGTCAAAGCGCATGCCGATTGCCGCGTTCTGTGTTGAATCCGGCAGGTGGCATCAACGCGGAAATGAAGGCAATGGATCTTTCAGCCGCTCCGACAACTATGCAACTACCAGAGAGTTGAAGCTTGCCGCGAAGAGTGCAAACTCTCAGAGCGCAGTTTGGGAAAACGTGGAAGTCGTCCAGCGCAAGCTTAGTCAGAATGTCGCTGAAACAGTGAGTGTGAGTGCATCACCATCCAGTCTCGAACTATCACTTGAGAATGCGAAAGTCAAAGAAACCACTGAAGACTACATCCGCGCGTTATCCGGCATTCTCCAGGGAAGGTCTGATGTCATCGGATACGTGTTTGCTATAAACGGCAAGGTGAACAGCGCCGACATCTACGCGTCGCGAGCGCTTTTCGTCAAATTGTGGCCGAAGCTTTTGAAAGCCAATGCCACTGAGGCCGTAGCCGAACTGCAACCTGACTCAACTGCTTCCGCGGTGAGCGACGAAGCTGTTCACGGCTTTTTGGATGGGGCCGAGAAAGGTGAGGCCAAGCAACAAGCCGTATCACCACGCGTCCATCTGGTCACGCGCGAAGACGACAAAAATGTTTTCTTCGAGACCAGAGACCGGGCCCAGAACGGCGCGTGGATTCATCGGAACTACATTCGCAAAGATTGAGACCAAGGCCGGTATCGGACACAAAAGAATCGGCGAGCGACTTACGGCTAAGTCGCTCGCCTTTTTCTCACTGAGGCATGCTTTATCGCATGGGAGGTGAGGGGACTTGGTCTGCATGGGGTAAACAGTGGCAAATACTTACCTTGCCCGCTGGAGGACAAACCGAAACTAGTCCCTTCAAATTGTTATGACTCGCTATTGAGAAGTATTTCAGAAAAACTTTTAAGGCTCGACGATTCCAAACGAATAGGTGTCAATCAACTTCTCTTCGCCCGACGCGGAGATCCCAGTGAGTTTTACTTGATAGTCGTCAGCGACCAGCAGATCCTTTGGAATGGTTGTCACTATCCACTTTCCCTCTTTTTGTTCGAGGGGGTGCAGATTACGAATCTCAGTGCTCTTGCCTGTGCCTGAGATTAGTTGCGCTACGTAGCTCTTGTAGCTGACGTCCGCCACGGCTAGTCGCAGTTCAACCGCGGTAACTCCGTTGGGCAGCTTTAAGCGCTGAAAACCGGAGCCCACAGACCTTGTCGCGCCGGGGACCAGGCTGACGACGTAAGATGACCCCGAACCTACCGCAGATCGACGAACTCCTACCCAATAAGCCGCAAAACTTAGGACGGTCACTACCACTAACACGAAAGCTGCCGTCACCGTATGGCGCAGAGGCCAAAAGGCGAAACTTCCTGAAAAGAACCCGGCAGTTTTGGTCGATCTTTCGCGAACGGCGGGTTGAAAATCGTTCATCTGCAGGTATTTGTTGAACGCATGGCCAAATCCAAACTTCCACTGGCGCTCCGGTGTAATCAGGAAGTGCGATTCAAACTGGCTTTTTTCGACATCGCTCAGTTTGCCGGCAATATACTCATCAACTAGTTCATCCTCTGAAATCAGCAACTCTTCAAGCAGTTCACGATCGCTCAGTAACCGCTCTTCGAGTCGGCTCCGCCGAGCTTCATCAAGGCCACCTAAAAGATAGGTTTTCATTACTTCATCGCGTCTTTTCAATTCGCTGCCTCCTATTTGTAATGACCAAAAGTCCCAAGGCATTTCAGAGATTTTGATCAACACACTTTCGAACGCATTCCTGGAGCATAGTGCGAATGCGATGGGCTCGAATTCTTAAAGCGTTCAAGCGTATTCCAAGGTTTCGTGCCAAAACCTTTCGCTGGTCTATCTTTGCCTTTCGTTCAAATTGGTAATACTGCAAAACCAAATATCGGTTTTCCGCGCTTAAATCGTCCAAACACCGCTCCAGACACTTGAACTGAATCTCAACTTGAGCAGAGTCGATCAACGGCAGGGCCACTGGCTGCGGCTGTTTTCTGCGCCTGTACTCCAGGTGGACCTTGTTCGCCACCCCATAAAAGTACTTCGCCTGGTTGCCTTTAAATTGTCCGCGAATCTCCGGCAGACGGTTGGTCACGCGATTGATTGTTTCGTCAGCTAGTTCTTCGGGCTCGTGACAACCGCGACAGGTGAAGATCTTTATTAGCCGGGTTCGAATCTCTTCATATCTTTGGCCAGCTTCGTCTCGCTCAGGTGCGAGCCAATCAAGAAGGGCGTCGAATGATTCCTGGGTTAGTACCCAGCTCTTATTCATGGAGGGTTGCCGTCGTCAGAGATGATCAGAAGAACGTAGGTTATTTTATGCAGGGATTGTAGCAATTCATTCATGTTCGTCGGCGGCGAAGGAAAACAAAGAGGCTGGTCAGAAGTAAACCAACTACGGTCACCGCGGTCGCGATGTGCGTTGGGGTGAAGACTTTGAAATTGGTAGCAGCAACGTGCTGATCGTAACGTCCCTGGATAACAAAACCGGCCCAATAGTAGGGCGCATGCCAACGCTCGTGTCGCGACATTGTTAACTGAGCCTCTCGTAACGCAGCCGCAGGCGTGAGCCCTTTCGAAAACATCGCCTGATAGAAGCGTTTCATCAATTCGGCTGTCGCGTCGTCGTCGACCTTCCACAACGAGGCAACAACACTTGATGCGCCGGCATACATAAAGCCTCTGGTTAATCCGATCAGACCTTCACCTTTGACATCCTTTCCCAGACCCGTGCTGCACGCACTCAGCACAACCAGGTCCGCAGGCAGGCGCAGGTTGTAAATGTCGTGTAGTCGAAGAAAGCCATCCTGTGAGTGGCCTTGTTCGTCGAATAGCGATAGCACGATTCCTGACAGTTCGGGATGTTCGCTATTGATTAGACCATGAGTTGCGAAATGAACAACCGCGTAGTCAGCCAAATTACCCTTAAGTACTCGTTGCCGGTTGGCTTCAAAGCCGACTGCTTTCAAGCCTCCCCAGGGAGCTGAGTTCAGGATCGCTTCTGCTTCCTGTCGTGAAGCCAGTAGTCTCGGTATTTGTACTCCGTCAGCCGATAGGCCGATGTCACGTAGAGCTTGCCTCACCTTTTTTGACTCTTCTGTTTCTGGAGTAGAAGCGTCTAACGCGCGCTTAACTCTTGGATCGTCTACTTCAAAAACCGGATCAGCAAATACAGCGATTGTATTAGCAGCGGCTTTTCGCCGATTTGCCTCCTTCCACATTACCGCCAATGTAGATGCGGAAGGCTCATACACAATCTCGTGCTTCGCGATGAGAGGTTGAGTCGCTTGCGAGTCCGGATCGTTAAGCACGTGGAAAGGCACGTACTGCAATGCTCCGTCAGCAACAATTAGCAGTCGTCGGTCTCCGAGCGTGCCTGACAGTGGCTTCAGAATTAACTTGCTCAGCAACTCAGTCTCTGCCGGCATCGCACCAGCAACTTTTGCCTGCCGCTCATCGCGTTGTTCGACCGACTCTCCAGGAACCGCCTGTTCCGCAACGTAGAGGTTACGGAGGCGCAGGGCCGACCCTTCAATTTCAGCGCGCGATGGCAATTGGTAACCGGATATCGTGCTGCGGGTAACAACCCAAACGTAGCTCCGTTCATCGCCAAGGGCGTATTCCAACAAGACCGAGTCTTCGCTCAAAATATTTTGCTGAACTTCGCTAAGATTAAGAGGTTCGGGAAAACTCAGAGCCGCATATTGAGGGCTCGACGCACGAATTTGATTTTGAACAGACGAATATTCCGCGGAAAGACTATCTATCTCTCTATTCAGCTTGTCCGCTTGAGCAGCATCTTTGCGAGCTAAAGCTTGAATGTGTTGTTGGGCTGTTTCATTGAGCTTCTGGCTCAGTTCACGCTCCTTCGACAACAAGCCGGGCTCAACGCCTTCACGAACATTTGTCCCCGACTCCTGTAATGATTCGAACAGTGATCTGGCCCTTGCCTTCTCACTGATGGCAAAGGCTTCGGCTACGACGGACGGTTGACGTTTCGCCATATCACGAAGCATGAGCACGTCTATGTACAGTTCGTAGGATCCCCTCACTGATGCTAAAAATGATGCGCGCAAATCCTGACTTGCAACCTTGGTGCGAACCGATTCGTTGATCGCAATCGCCGATTGCAAACTTTGTTGTGCCGAAATCAGATTGCCGCGATTGCGTTGAACGCGCGCGAGACCAAGCAGGGCGTTAGACTCGCCTGCCGGATCAGCCGCGATGCGACTGAGTTCCAATGCCCGCTCAAAGTGCCGCAGGGCTTGATTGCTATCGCCCAATGCCTCGTAAGCTTTTCCTATGTAGGTAAGAGTGTATGCTTCGTGCCTTTGGTCTTGACCGAATCTGTTTAGTCTTAGCACTTGTTCAAACGACCGAAGTGCAGCTTGCACATCCCCCATTGAAGTTTGGACTGAGCCGATCTCGCGCAGCGTATGTGCCTCGAGCCGACTCATTTGCAGCGCCTTGAACACCGCTAGTGCTTCCGTTAAGGCACTCAAGGCTTTCGGATAGTCGCCTAGCGAATGACGAACCTGGCCCAACATTAATTTCGTTTCGGCGATTCCCCATTGCTGATCAATCTGCTCAAAAATTGGCACAGCCTCCTCGAGATAAATGAGGGCTGTCTTCGCATCTCCAAGCCAAAAATGTAGGGATCCCTCGCCCGCCAGAATGCTTGCTAAGCAAATGCGATCGCCTATTCGTTCAGCCAGCTCACGCGCCTTAGTGTAGGCATCGAGTGCCTCCTGTTTGTATCCCAACTTCGCGGCAACATTTCCCAGACCATTTAGTGCCAGCGCCTGTTGACGGACGTCATTTGCCGCTGCGGCCGCACTGACGGCTTGGTTAAAAAGAGCCACGGCCTCTGTTGGTTCTCCTAGAAACGATTTGTAGTAGCCCAACGCAACCGAGGCTAGTGCTTTACCCGACTGGTCGCCGACCTCTGTCCAAATCTTCAGAGCTTGCTGTTGGTATTTCTCCGCTGTTGCCAAATCACCGAGGTTGTAGAAAGCCTCCCCGAGCGTACTAAGACCCTGGGCTTTCAGTCGTTGATCGTTTATGGCTTTCGCTACTTGCACAGCAGCTAAAGAATTTCGACGCGCGGCATTTGTATTCCCGTCAAGGAACTGTGCATACGCAATGTCATTGAGGAGTTTCCCCTCTTCCAATCGGCTCTTGATTTTCCGGCTTAATTGCAGAGCTTCGTTGTAACAAGCCAAGGCGCTCCGCGTGTTGCCAAGCACTTGCAACACCTCGCCGGCGGACCGTAAGGCCCTCGTCTCGTGTTCCAAGTCATCAACTGAACGAAATAGTTCCGCGGCTTCACGGTATTTGTTAACTGCTTCCTGGTTCGTGACCTCACGTTGTTCGGTGCGAAGTTTCTCGGCTTCTTGGAAAACTGTGGATGCATCTCGCCCTGCATTGCCATTGGGACCATTAAATTCGGCTACTTTGTTTAGTCTGACTTTTTCAGGTTTGCGTCCCGCAAGAGTGGGCGTTGAAGGAATGGCGACAAGAGTGATTGCTCCGAGATAGAAGGCCAGGCACGCGCCAAAGAACGGCGAGCAGCGGTCAACACCGGATGCGCCAGAACACTTTAAATACCGTCTTCTAAACCTTGAGCTCACCGCGATTGCCTCACTTTTCATCAGTTGGTGAGGCGAAGAGTTTTCTCAAACTCTTCATTACGCTCTCATGTTCAGCGATGCAACGAGTTGGGAAAAACACAACAGGCGGATTCCGCATGCTATGGATTGGGTTCTTGCCCTCACTCGCCATCATTCGAACATCAGCCATTCGCACGTCAGCCATCCTGACATCTGCCATGCGTACGTCTGCCATACGTACGTCGGCCATGCGCACATCCGCCATTCTGACGTCAGCCATGCGCACGTCTGCCATTCGCACATCCGCCATGCGCACATCTGCCATGCGGGCATCTGCTTCTGTTTCTGCTTCAGTGGTCTGGCCTGAAGACGCGGCCTTGATGGCGTCGAGACCACGTGGAGGACGTCGCGTGAGCTGCGTATAGGTGTCCAGGAACTGCAACCATCCGCCATCCCGCGAATCTTTTACAAAACCCAGGTTCCGATACTGGCTGCTAACGTCCGACCACGGGAAATACATTGAGACACCGTTGGAGTACTGATACGCCGCTCCGCTGTAACACGAGCGAATAACAAACTCTTCCGCCATGAATCGCTTCAGCTCCGCACACTGCTTACTAACTGCGGTAGAGTACGATCGCTTTTCCAGGCAGTCACAAAAATCGAAAAGATCTACGAACCACTCGCCGTTATAAGACTGTGCCTCCCAATGCGCCAAAATCAACGCATCCTTAAATGGCGATGCGCCGTTCTTACTGTCGGTGTGCTCCTTTTTTAATTCCCTTTCCACAGTTGCCGCGAATCGATCAACGTGCTCGCGCAATTCACCCACGCGTCGCACGTCAAGAGCTGATTGGCTTACCGACATTCCGGCAACCCAATACGGAGAATAGTAGTTCACATATTCCTCGACTATTGTGCCGGCGACTTGAACCTGAACTTCAGTATGTTTTGCAGGACTTGCGATGCATGCTTTTAGTCCTTGCAAGATCTGTCGATAAGGCCAGCCGGCTGCCGGGCTGTAGCTCTCGCAGCCCACGACGATCTGTGCGAGATCTCGGAACTCGTAGCAAACCTCGCCCATGCTCATCAAGCAGTTATCCATGCCGACAATATCAACCGGACGTCCCGCCAGATCGGTCTGCAGCTGCACGAAAACTTGTTTCAATTCATTGAAAGTGAGCGAGCCCTTGGAACTTTCGTCCTTTAATAGGTAATCACTTTCTGTTCCGCCGGAATGGCCCGAAAGCACTACCATATAGTGGTCAGCTGGATACTCCTGGATACAGAAACTCAAAAAGTTGTAAAGAGTGATTGGTGATCCAGTATCAGTATCGTCTGTAACCGGCTCCTCCTCGAACGATGCTGGGCTCAGGTCAGAGCCAACCAGAACTTTCTTTATGGTGTTCCGATTCCGCAAACGTGACTCGGCTAGTAGTTCTGCGTTCTTACTTTCTCTTTCAAATCTGACTTCACCCTTCTCACGATTGAACCGGGCGCGATCGATGATGTCATCAAGTAGTGAGCCGTCCGGACCAGACCGATTAATGCGGTAGCGCTGCGTCGGAAGATAGTCATCTCGTGGATCAAACTGCGCCAGGACGTTGATATATTCGCCCGGGTCTGCCTTTTTCATTTCCGTTAAGGCAAATAAACATTCAGGAGTAAGATTATTGTCGCCAGCGAGGTACACCATTACAGTCCACACTGCTTTCTTCTTGTCCATTGTTACCTCCATAACAGCAGAGAATTACATAGTTCGGGGGAGTTGGCGGATCCGACGTTTGAGATAGGTTTTTCCTTCCAGGTTGGGGAGACTGGAAAAACCGGCTTCGAAGTTCCCGGGAGTTATCAGGCTTCAAATGCAGCTGCCAACGAAGCTCCGAAGAGGTCGTAAGGACACTATAAGTATTCCTAACGGACAGCAGAGACTTAGCTTATGTAAGGGAATCTTGTCAACTTTGGTACGAAAAGTAAGGACTCAAGTCAAGCCATTGTTACGAATAGTATCGATGAGCCAACGCTTTATGGCCGCTCTTAGTGGACGAGCTTCATGGAATAAAGAACTCCATACATCGCATCCTGATGCTGGGAAAAGCCTTTTGCGGATGAAGCCAGCATCACGTTTACAAATTGAACCTGGCCGGCAAATTTGCGATAGGCAAGCCACTGTAGGCGGCGAATGTCGTCGGGCCGGGGCGGATTTACTTCGCGAAACTGCACGCCTTTCAGGCCGTCAATTTCCACCCACTTAAACTCGTCAACCTCTCCATTCTTCGATCGAGTCTTCTGTTGGTCGTAATAGCTTTTGATACTTATGTCGGTCGGAAAGCTTTCGTCCATTGGTGAAATGCTGACGATCAGTGATGCTGCGTCGCTACCACCAGGTGAGCGCCAAAGGAAAGAGTTCAGCTCCTTTGAAGTCTCGGTCCAATTTGCCGGAACGGTCCAGGACATTCCCTGGACGTCCCAAACGGCTTTTTCGCCGCCGGCAATCGCAGCCGATTGGGCCGCCGTCGGTACAGCCTTTTCTGCCGTGATGCCGCCATCTGAAGTTGATTCAGAACCTGGACCCGAAGTTTTTTTTAATCGATTTGAAAGATTACACAAAGACAATGAAAAGCAGATGAAGAGCGCGAGTGTCACGTGTTTCATTTGGACGACCTCGAGTTTGAATTTTAGTGAAAGCATGGTGCTTCTATTCCAAACTCGTGCTGCGTGTCAAATTTATTATCTGATAGGACCATACTTGCTCAAATCATTTGGCCATTCGATTAAGGCTGGTATATCCTAAGGCCCTTCCCTCCAACACCCCCTTTTTGACACGAGCGTTTTGCTCGAACGAGCGAGCTTTCGGGAGACTACTGAAATGAAGACTGCAATCGTGCGGCTGATTACTCTTGGACTGGTCCTGTCTGGATTTGCCTTGGCGAGTATCGGGTGTCGTGGAACAGGAACTCAATCAAACATAAACATAAATACGAATATTTCGAATGCTAACGTTAGCGCGAACAGCAATGTCACAACTGAGCCGATTTCTGCTCTCGCGACGCGCGAACCTGAACGTTATAAAGCCACTTTAGTGCTCACAGCAGAAACTGAAGGTGGCGATAAAGCTGTCGGCATTCCAACTTTGTCTGCTGATGTCGCGCGCAATGGCGAAGACCGTCGTGTTTCTTTCAAGTTGCCTGATGGCTCGGAATTGATTTATCTGGATCACGCCGGTACTCCTTACGCGATCGCTCCGGGTCGCAAGCAATATGCGGAGTTAACGCCGGCGGCGACCGGTTTTCAACTGCAGAAGCTGATGACCCCTGGGCAGATAATCGCTCAGCTCGACCGTTTGAAGGGGATCGAAGCAGCAGGTGAGGATACGGTCAATGGCCGCAGCGCACTGAAATATCGTTATGCCAAAAGCGCGAACACCAATACTTCTGCGGGTACGGTCAGCACTGAATCGTTTATCTTCATCGACAAAGACACCGGCCTTCCTCTGCGCACCGAACTTTTTAGCGAAGCCAGCGGCAATGTTCAGGGTGTGAAAGGCGTGAAGATCATCGCCGAGATGCGCGACATTACGACAGACGTTGATCCTAAGTTATTTGAAGTGCCGGCAGGCTTGAACAAGGTCCCGGAGGAGCAGGTCCGTGCTCAGGTGAATGCCCTGGTTGGTACCGTCAGTGCTATTCTTAGAACCGTTCTTACTAACATGAATACAGCGACGGCTACCCCAACGTCGAGCCCAACAGCGTCTCCCTCTGCAACACGATGAGGAACGTTTAATGAAATACATTGTGATTCTTCTACTAGGTGCATTGCTCGGAGGCGGAGCTGCGGTTTTCTTTCTCGGTGCTCCGCGTGCCGGTTCAGCTCCGGGTGCACCCGTGAAACCGCCCAATGCGGGCGGCAATCCCCCTGCGACTGTTGTCATAACGTTAGACCAGGGATTGGTTGATGCTGTATTAGCAACAACTTTTACCGGGCTCGGTGCGCCTACATTCCAACTCGGGCAAAACTCGAGCCCTCAATCGGAGCAAGTTGTTGCTGCGGCGCTACAAGGCGGTTGCACCAATACGATAACGTTGTTGTCTGAAGGGAGCGGCGTCAAGACAACAGTTCAATTTCAGGGTGGGAAGATTGTCGCGCCAATTGCTTTTAATGGAAGCTACAACCTGATGGGCAACTGCATGCAATTCAAAGGTTGGGCGCAAAGCAACGTCAGGTTATCGTTTGATGAGTCGAAGCAGACCGTTTATGGACTTGTAGACGTTGATGGCGTGAACCTCGAGGGAGTGTCGCCGTTAGCCAACAACCTCGTAACCGCCTTTGTTCAAGGGGCAATCAACCAGCGCGTCAATCCTTTGGTTCTGGTTACTGAACGACAGTTATCGCTGGCAATTCCGGTTAAGGCAAGTAACGGAACAGTGAAGTCACGGGCCAAGGATGTACGTGCGGAAATACTGGATGGCGTGCTGAAACTGCACGTGACTTACGAGTTCAGTGGATTGAAAGGCCAAGTTGAAGGATGAAGGATAAGCGTCAGGAGCCTTCATCCTTCGTCCTTCATCCCTCATCCTTGACTATACTCTTTCCTTCGCCTGCGCTTCTTCAGGAGTATCGCGCTGCACCTCAACGCCTACCCCGTGCCGGTAAGCCATCTCGCCTCCGAGCCAGCCCGAAATGCAAACGAGGATAACCCCCACAAATGACAGGAGAAACGGAATGGTCAGTCGATGGCCCACAATGCTGCCCCCTCTCTGCATGCGGAAATAAAGACTGAGGGTGAACACAATCAGAGCGGCAATGTTTAATCGCGCATGCCAGTTCGCTATTCTCACGACGCGGCGATCCTTCAAACCGGTCCAATCAATGATGCCCGCCACAGCGGCAGCTATCGCGCCGAGACATCCCGCTGCAATCATGAATTTTGAAGCGAGAAGCCAGGTTGGATTTCGTTCAAAGTAATACCAGATGTCGAGTGCAAACGAGGTTACCCAGAGACCAATGGGGAAAGTAACGAGCATCGGATGGATTGGATGTCCGCCGATGCTGGCTCGAGTGGCCATTTTAGAACCTCCTTGTTACTGAGACGCGACGCTGTTTATAGACAGCGCCAGTAAAAGGGGCGATTGTGTAACTGTGTGGTCCTATTCTGAGTCGAACGCCAACAAGCGTCAAGTCTGGTTTAGTTAAAAACGTTATTGAAGAATTTGAGAGGGAGCAGATGTATCTGCGCCAGCCTCGGCCAGTGCACGTTGTCTTTCGAAGTGATCAGCGATGTCCTGTGCTGTCTTACGGCCGACGAATGGAGTTAGCTCAATCGCGCTGGCGCGCGCGACTCTTTGAATCGAACCGAAGTGACGTAGCAGTCTACCTTTCCGCTTTTCTCCGACTCCCGGTATTGCGGTTAGCTCTGAGGTGAAGTCGCGAAGCTCTCGTCGTTTTCGGTGGTAGGTAACGGCGAAACGATGCGTTTCGTCGCGAATCATTTGCAGCAGACGCAAAATCAATGAGTGCGGATCAAGATAAATCGGTTCATCCTCTCGACCCTTCAACAGCAAGTAAGCAACTTCGTTGTGTCGCAACGGCGGTTTGACAATTCCGACCATCGGCACCGCTTCAAGTCCCAATTCGCGCATCGCTTCGGCGGCGCCATTCAGTTGACCTTTGCCACCGTCGATCACTATCAAGTCAGGCAGCGGTTTGCCCTCATCTAACACTCTTCGGTAGCGCCGCGTTATTACCTCATTCATCGATGCTACATCGTTGGCCCCGACAACGCCGCGAATGCGAAACTTTCTATATTCAGCCCGATTCATCTTGCCGTTCTCACAAACCACCATGCCGGCGACATTCTCCGCTCCTTGAATATGCGAAATGTCGAACGACTCGATGCGAGCAGGTAGACGCGGAAGTTCTAAAGTCTCCTGAAGTTCCTCCAGCACAAGCTTCATGTCCGGCTTCAAGATTCGAAATCGCTGCTCGAAAGCCAGCTTGGCATTCTTATCGACCAGATCGATCATGTCGCGCTTCTCGCCACGTTGCGAAAAATAGATCCTGACGCGCTTGCCTTTACGCTTGCTCAACGCTTTCTCCAGCAGCTCACGATCCTCGAAATCAACGGGGACATAAATTTCACGTGGCACGTAGTCAGAAGCGTAGTACTGCGACAAGACGTCACTCAGAAATGCACTTGGGTCGAAGCCGTCAAACGGTAAGTCTTCCCAAAAGAATTCGCGCCGGCCGACGATGTGTCCCTCACGCATCGTGAACAGTTGTAGCGCGAGTCGCTCACCTTCGCGGTAATAGCCGAAGATGTCGACGTCGCTATCTGAGGTAGTCGCCATCTTTTGTTGGTCGGAAAGACGGATGACGGTCTTGCGCAGGTCACGATATTTCGCTGCCAACTCATATCGAGTTTCTTCGGACGCTTGCATCATTCGTTCTTCAAGCGTGTCGGCGAGTTCCTTATTTCGCCCTTCCAGTAACAACCGGACGTCTCGCACAGCTTCCTGATACTGTTCGGGCGTGCACAAACCTTTCACGCACGGACCGAGACAGCGTTTTATGTGATATTCGAGACACGGACGCGGCGCTTTGCCATCGATTTCGATGTCGCAGGTACGCAACTGAAATGTTCTATTAATTACGTCGATTGTACGGCGCGCGAGAGCTGCGGGAAGAAATGGGCCGAAGTAGAGTGCGCCGTCGCGCTGAATGCGGCGAGTGATAACTACTTTTGGAAACGGCTCATTGATTGTGAGCTTCAGATGCGGGTACGACTTATCGTCCTGTAGCTTGATGTTGTAACGAGGCTTGTGCTGCTTCACCAAAGTTGCTTCGAGAATCAGTGCCTCAGCCTCACTGTCTGTGACAATAAACTCGAGATCCGAAATCTGACCTACAAGAGCATCGGTTTTTCTGTCGAACGGCCGGGCCCGAAAGTACGAGCGCACCCGACTGCGAAGGTTTTTGGCCTTCCCGACGTAGATAACCTTTCCCGCCGAATCTTTGTGCAGGTAAACGCCCGGTGATCTCGGGATCTCTTTGAGTTTCTCTTCGATCGACACGTTATTGAGATGCTATAAGATGGCAGCAGATAGCTCAAACACAGGCTATATGACCTATTGACGCTGAACATGCAATTCCCACTGAGACCGCCCATTGACAAGCCTTTCGATGCAGTTGGCTTCGGACTCAACGCCGTCGATCACCTCGTTGTCGTTCCGAAGTATCCCGAGTTCGATACGAAGACGCGGCTGACTGAACATATGCAGTCAGCCGGCGGACAGACTGCAACTGCGATGGTTGCCTTGCGGCGGCTTGGCTTCACGACCGCCTACGCCGGCCGGTTCGGCTCTGATCCAGAAGGAAAGTTTGGATTAGCGACGCTGGTTACTGAAGGCGTAAACACTGAATTCGCTGAGGTCGTTGAAGGTGCGACAACTCAGGTCGCTTACATCATCATCGATGCCCGCAACGGTGAAAGAACAATCATCTGGGATCGTGATGGCCGTCTCGCCTATCAAGCTGGAGAAGCGCCAAGGAGATTCGGGTCACTTGGACGGGTGTTACACCTCGATGCACATGATCCTCCGGCCTGCATGCAGGTCGCCAATGATGCCCGGAATACCGGCACGATCGTCTCCGCTGATATCGACAACATTTACGAGGGCCTGCCTCAACTTTTGCCGTCGATCGATCTGCTAATCACTTCAAAAGAATTTCCCCACCGTCTGACGGGCATTGCAGATGAAAGAACGTCGCTCGTTGAATTGAAGGCGCGATACGGCTGTGCGGTGGTGGGGCTGACCAAAGGCGTTGATGGTGCATTGGTTCTTTGCGAGGATCAGTTTTTTAAAGCGCCGTCGTATCCAGCACCGGGAGGCTGTCGAGATACAACCGGCGCGGGCGATGCATTCCATGCAGGATTTCTTTATGGACTACTCAACGGCGACGACGTTGAAACGAGTTTGAAGTATGGGAATGCTGTGGCGGCAATCAAGTGCAGCGCGCTTGGCGGTCGTACCAATTTACCCACCCGACCACAACTCGATGACTTTTTGCGCAGTGTCTAAAAGTGCGAAGAGCCAAGCGCAAAGTGCACGATCCACGAAGCGCTAGCTCTTAGCTCTTAGCTCTGAAATGACAAATGAGAAATGTCAAATGATATATGGCAAATGATTCCTGCTCCTGCCCCTGTCCTGCGTAATCTGTGGATGGTATTCGTTTTGTGATATAAAGCCGCTCCGTCGTTTCTTAGGCGTCCATCCATTCTACCGAGGACAACATGAGAATCCTTCTGCTAGCTCTGAGTGCGTTATTGATCACTCTGGCTCCCGTGCCGCAACGCGTAGCGCCTGCGGATATCGTCTTTAAAAACGGCAACGTCTATACGGCTAACGACCGTTCACCTCAAGCACAAACGATAGCGGTGAAAGGTGACCGTATTATGTTTGTCGGTACAAATGCTGCCGCGCAAAGATATGTCGGCCCATCAACACGCGTGGTAGATCTGCACGGTCACACTGTCTTGCCGGGATTCGCCGACGCGCACCAGCATTTGTCAGGCGTTGGCTTTCGTGAGATGACGCTCAACCTGGAGGGAACCACCAGTCTTCAGGATTTTCTTGCGAAAGTTAAGGAGCGAGTTGATCAGGCAAAACCCGGTGATTGGGTAACGGGACGCGGATGGATTGAGACTCATTGGCAACCACCGAAGTTTCCAACTCGCGAAGATCTCGACAGCATCGCACCGAACAATCCAGTGATCCTCACGCGTGCCGACGGTCACGCGTCTGTCGTTAACAGTGCTGCTCTGAAGAACGCAGGAATCACCAAAACTACTTTCAATCCGTTCGGCGGCGAGATTTCAAAAAACAAAGAAACGGGCGAACCAAACGGCATGCTTCTCGATGCTGCGCAGGGATTGGTACGGAGGCAAATTCCACCTACCTCTCCTGCCGATGCCGAACGGGCCGTGGTCATTGGGGCCAAACGCGATGTCGACCTGGGCTGGACACAGATTCAGGACGCGGGCGGAAGTTACGCAGATATCGAGATCTTCAAGAAGCTGTACGGGCAAGGGGCAGTAAAGCTACGAATCTATAAAGCCGTTTTTGGGCCAGGCGGAAGTGCCACACGTTTATTGAATGACGGACCCATCATGGGTGAGTTTCAGAACCGACTAACGGTCCGAACGATCAAGGTCGTCTCCGATGGCGCACTAGGTTCTCGCGGAGCCGCCTTGCTGGCGCCTTATTCAGACGCACCTGATACGTCAGGATTTTTAACGGTTAAGGTGGAAGACCTGAGGCCGATGTTGGTTGATGCGTTACGCAAAGGCATTCAAGTCGAGACACATGCGATCGGCGACCGAGCGAACAGATTTATTCTCGACGAGTACGAAAGGGCGTTAAAGGCCGTACCGGTGGCCGAGCGAAAAATTGCGCAGCCTCGATGGCGTGTCGAGCATGCCCAGATCGTTAATCCAGCAGACATTCCTCGTTTTGCCAAGCTCGGCATTATTCCTTCGATGCAGCCGTCGCATGCTATCGGAGACCTGTTCTTCGCCCCGAGCAGACTCGGCATCTCGCGTTTGGCGGGTGCGTACGCATGGGCAAGTTTTCTGAAGACGGGCGTCGTAATTCCCGGCGGTTCCGACGCGCCTGTTGAGCGTGGTGAACCGATGATTGAGTTCTATGCTGCGGTAGCACGCAAAGATCAAAAAGGGTTTTCCGCCGAAGGCTGGCATCCCGAGGAAGCAGTAAGCCGAACACAGGCGCTGAAGATGTTTACGCTTTGGCCGGCCTACGCTGCTTTCGAAGAAAAACTACGCGGCACGATCGAGCCTGGAAAGCTTGCCGATCTAACGATTCTTTCTGCCGACATCATGAAGATTCCCGAGGCCGAGATTCTTAAGACGCGCTGCGTGATGACGGTGATCAATGGTGAGATCGTTTTTGAAGGCTCGTAAGGGAAAATGTTATCTACGTCGTCAAAAGTAATCGTCGTTGCTGCTTTGCTCGCGCTCTGTAGTCCAGCATATTCCCAACAAATTGGCCCATCACCAACTGAACCAGCCGGTCCGGTTGTAAAGCTAAGTCTGATCGTCGTCGACTCGAATAATCAAAGTGTTGAGGGAATCAAGAAGGAGGAGATCCGAGTTGTTGAGGATAAGACGGAACAAAATATTGTTAACGTCGAACGTGACGACCGACCCATAGATATCATCATAGCAATCGATGCAAGTGGATCGTTTAAAGAGTTGCTTCCGTACGCCAGTGAAGCTGCGAAACTGATTATCAACAATAGGCCGACTGATGAAGTGTCGATCTTAAAATTTAGTAGCAGCGATCAGATCAATGCGATTCAAGATTTCACAACGAACACCGAAGCGACGCTTAACAGCCTCGCCCTCTTGAGACCTCAGGCCGGCCAATCAGCGGTAATAGACGCCATCTATGTGGCCGCAGATCACCTCGT
>DATBSH010000067.1:0-4718 GCA_036559885.1 Pyrinomonadaceae bacterium | reverse complement strand
CCAATCACATCAGGTTTGCCATCGATAATTCCGGCCAGCGACTTCAGGTAATCGTCGGCGGTTTGCTGCACAGCCTTGTTCTCGAGTGTCAGTTGAAAACTCGATGGCGAGTCATTGTTCGTAACAGCTCCGCCGACGTTCGAGCTGAGTTTTTCCTGCGCCACGGAAACTTCGCGCCACACTTCGGTTTGCGAGGATTTCAACTTGGCCGCCAGCTTAACATCGCGGCTGGCAACGGTATTCGCGGAGGAGCCAAAGACACCAACGGCTTCGTTGCCGCGTTGCGACCAGCGACCATGCTCCACGCAGTAGGCCCCGATCTTGATCGCTCCCGAGCGCGGCGGCAGAATCAAGTCCACAACTAACATGCGGTCCTGCTGGCCGCCTTTCACGATGTCGCCCGATTGCACGTACACCTCTTCGTTGGAGAGGTTTTCGATCGCGAGTTCATTAACCGTGCGCGTCTCGCGAACGACCACTTTTTTCTGAATCAAAGCTTCTTCCAGCGTCAGAAACGTCTGGCCTTTGATTTTGTCTTTGCCGTGCACAAGAAAGACCGAGAGGTTACCGTGCGTGAACGGCCCTTCCAGCCGATACTCGTCATTTTGCTGGCTTTTCTGGCCTAAATTGCCCGACCACGCGCCCGCGATTACCAGCGGCGCTGCCACCAGCGCGGCCAACGTCAACAGCATTCCAAACACATTCCACTTCATCGTTTTTCTCCCTTCAGTAGTTGAAAGCAGCGCTATCTCGCGGCGCGCGCTTCAAGAATTTGAACGGGGAGACCTCGACGGTCTTGCGACTTCTCCTGAAGCTCCGTGAAAGAACACGCGGAGGCTTTGTGGGTTAGAACGTGAATGGAGAGACTTCTTGCGCAGTAGGATTGGGAAATCTTACGAGAAGTTGCCAGCTAGTTATCTTAAAGACTTCATCAATTCGGAACGATCTTATTAGCAAGCCACCTAACTTTGGAAACGTAGTCATCAAAAAATGACTGGGGTGGATTAGATGTTGGTACGGTGGATCCGAGAAATGCCCCTACACTGAGGCCCTTTTGGTATGTCCCTGTACGTGACCTTGTTCGCACAACAGCCTCAAATTTGTCCTGTGTCTTTTCTTGCCAGTGAGCAATTGCGTTCCTGAGGTGACGCATCTCATTAAGTGCGCTCATGTGATGACTCATCGCTGGTGAAAAAGGCTTTCCATCGCGAAAAAATCGTTCGGCCCGGGCTACAACTATAGAAGGCGTGGACCACTTTGCGAAATCACGGCCCTCGGAAACTATACCCACTGCTCCCTTCCGGTTTGGTGGATAGACAAACCTGTGTGGCGCCCTTCCTCGTGGCGGTGTCTTGCCCGTGAGATAGAGTATAAAAGTCTCCTCCAGAAAAAGCTCCCAAGATAGAAATACCCGTAGGAACGCCAGCTCCGTAATCATCTGTCTATGTCGCGACGCGAATCTGGGGACGCCAACTGGAAGACGTACTCGAACCCATTGGTCAGCGTTCGCTACCAAACTCTCCGTCTCATCGATGCTCTTAACTAATGCTTTTAGCGATTGACTCAGTGTTTGCGCCATAAAACAGGGTCAGGCTTCTAGCGCTTTAACCATTAATTTACAAAGGTATGAAGTCAGAGTTTTCCTCTCATCGATATTAACCCAATGCTCAGAATAAGCGTCGTAGAATTTACGTTGTTCTGAGGTCAATGCAGACGGGTTGCCAGTACGCTCTTCTTCCTTCTTCTGTTCGATAATCGTATCAACTATTTCAAGCGCATTCCGCAGCTTTGCATAAGTCTGAGCCTTAAAGGTCTTTCTCTTGGCAGTGAAATGTGGGAGCTTGAACTGCATGTGATAAACCGCACAGAAGAAAGGATAAAGAAGCCTGGTTGATCTCAGGTTCGATTGAGCTAATGTTTCGCTCATAATACCGCCAATATCGTCGAAGGTTTCGCGAAACCTCTTTTCAAACTGTTTCCGTTTCGGAAACTGATCGTCATTGTCGTCATAAAACTTATCAATATTTCGTTTTAGTTTTGATTTGATACCTTCAGCCATTGCCATCAGCAACTCGGACGCAAATTCGGCCTCTGACATTCGCAGAATATTTCTATTTGTAAATATCTTGTTACTTTCCCAGAAATTAATGAATTCGTCGGACAATTTGTAAACGCAACTCCTGAAGTCTCCGAATCTTCGCGAATGCCGAAGCTCCTGGGCGTTGAGAGTAGTCGAATATGTGTTGAGACGTGCGAAGATCTCGTAAACTTCGTTATCGGGGATGTCTTGAAGTAAATCTACAGAGAATTCATACTTCAGAATATTTCGTTGAGCTTCTTCGTCTAGGTCGCTAAAAGTATGCGCGTGTTCTTCGTTGTGAATCTTTAGAATCGGAAATCCATCCTTTAAGAAATCCAGCACGGATCGTAGCCGTTGTTGTCCGTCTACGATCTCTCGTCTAGTCTGTCGGGACTTTGGATTTACGATCTGTCTCATGTAGATCTTCGGAATCGGCTTACCTCTGATAATTGTGTCGAGCAAATATGACCGCGCTTTTGGATCCCACACATTGCGTCGTTGAAACTTTGGTTGCAACTCTAGGACTCCCTTATCGTTCCATTCCTCGAAGTCACGGACGCTATAGCTACGTGTGTTGAATATTTGCACGATTCGGCTCCTATTGAACTATCGAGAATCAAGTGTCATTCGAGCAGCAGCACAAACTTCGCTCCAACTGGTGAAGTAATCATTGAAGTACTTCATCGGAAACTTGCTGTGCAGCTTTACATCCTCCGGCTGTGGTAACCGCTTCAGCTCATCCGCTATCCTTTTCACTTCGAGTTGTAAATCTTTTTTCGACACTTTATACGGTTGCTTCATCAGACGGATAACGCGACTGTTCTTTACTATTGGAATCGCATCTCTCTTGCCAAAAGGATCTCCGCCGGCGCTGATTAATCTGTGCCTCTGCAGGGCAAGATTATGGTAACGTCTGGATATCTCAATGCCGATAAATCTTCGACCCATTTGTTGAGCCACGAGAGTACTGGTGCCCGCACCATTAAAGCAATCCAATATGGCCTCGTCCTGCTTAGTAAACAGCGAAAAAAGCCGACGCATTAAGAGAGGAGGCAGCTGGCAGGGATGATTAACGCGTTGGCTGTTATGCGTCAATCGGTGAATGTCGCTCCAAATATCGCTGATATCGGCACGATCAACGACGCCCCGTGCGCGTCGTGTCCTAACGCAGCTTGGCCTCGTGCAATAGTATTGACCGCGATGTAATAAATACTCCCGCTCAGATACATTTCCATTCGGCGAACTCAGCCCTGGTAACAAGCACGCTCTTCCTTTTGAGAAACATACAATCGCATAGTGGGCCGGCATTATTTTGCGACATGGGAAACCGAGCGCATCCCAAACGATCCACGCTTGAAAGTCCATGAAAGAAGAAAGAAACATAAGATGCTTTGCCGACCACTGGGGAACATTTAGGACTGCAAGCGTCCGTCCGGGTTTGAGAACTCTGTGTAGCTGTGAAAGCCATTCATTGCACCAAGCAAAATATTCTTGCTCTCCGAGGGCGTCATTGTATCGGTAATATTTCTTTCTAAGGTTGTAGGGCAAATCCGCAAAACAAAAATCAATTGAGTCCGAACGTAATGATTCCAGTGCTGTCATACAATCTGCGTTGATCAGCCTGCTTCGGATAGCCGTCGGTTTCAACGTTTTCTTTGATTGTGCGATTTGTCGCTTGAACCCGTTGGACGAAACATCAGCTTGATCCTTGCATTGTCGCAGATCAATCAGCAATAACTTCTTGTAAGGCGAGAGGGCGAATAGAGTCTGGAGGCGTCGCGTTACATAACGGATGTCTGTTTCAGGAGCGCACTCAATATCAGTCCACACATCAGATATCAGCGTGCCGTAGCTGTGATACATATGCTTCTTGCCGCCATAATCCTTCGTCGTTTTATGACAAGCCGGGCACGAGGTGTACTTGACTCTCGTGAGCACATGCCGTAATGAACCTTTGTACCGCGTGAGGATTAGCAGTGAAACATGACGGTTGGGAATCATGTTAGCGGCCACTGTTCGAGGCGATACTGTCTTCACCGCAATCCATAATTTAAGATCTACGAACTTCTGCAAAGACTTTGACAAAATTGCAGCATCAAGCGGCGAGGCGAGAACGCACAGAACACCTGATCGTTTGAGGCGAGAGGCGACTTGCGTGAGCTCGGCGATAATAGTTGGGGTTAGTTTTTGGGAAAGCCACAGCAGGGTCACCGTTGATGAGTCAGGTGAGATTTTTTCAAGCTGCGTGGCTTTAGGGATTCTTATTGTGCGCAGCCTTAGCCTCGCACTAGTCTCACTCCAATGCGCCATCGGTTTTCAGTGCTAGCGACACATAAATGGGAGAGCCTAAGATCGACATAATACAACACATTTGATTGCGTGGATGGCAAGTTTTCTAGTTTAGATCAGTGTATAGCGAACTAATTAATCTTCATGCACGGTCGGCGCGTCGGCGTGCGGGACAAAGCAGGCGCGGCACCGGGCTTCGTACATCTCCGCGCCGCCGACGGCGACGCGCTCTTCGGATTCGAAAGTGCGCTGCGTATAGTTCGCCGTCTGCCCGCACTTCATGCAGATGGCGTGCGTCTTGGTGATGTATTCAGCAATGGCGAGCAACTGCGGCATCGGCTCCCAGGGC
>DATBSH010000066.1:0-4837 GCA_036559885.1 Pyrinomonadaceae bacterium | reverse complement strand
AGGGTCTATAAAAAGTGTGTAAAGAACTGAGCCTTTAGCAGATCGACAGGACGAATAGGACCTATAGGACTTATGAGGTTGCGATGAAAGAGCCGAACTCAGGGATTGAAACGATAACCGATCCAGGGCTCCGTGAGGATGTACTGAGGATTGGCCGGATCAGCTTCGAGTTTCTTGCGAAGGTTTCCCACAAAGACACGAAGGTATTCATTCTGGTCGACGTAATTGCCGCCCCAAATCGCGGCTAAAAGAGTTCGGTGAGTTAGAACTTTACCGGAATGCGACATGAAGTAAGTGAGCAAGTCAAATTCTTTTGGCGTGAGATGAACTTCTTGATCGCGAACTGTTACGAGCCTTGTCTCCATGTCTATTCTGAAATCGTCAGCCTCCAAAATCTTTGGAGGGGTTTCTGTAGCCGACTGTTTCGATGCGCGTCGTAAGGACGCTCGAACACGTGCCAGCAACTCATCCATTCCAAAAGGCTTTGTAACAAAATCATCAGCGCCGAGGTCAAGCGCTGCGATCTTGGTTTTCTCCTCGCCCTTCGCAGAAAGAACAATAATCGGCACCTCAGAACTTGCGCGCAGCCGGCGACAGAGTTCCAGGCCGTCCATTGTCGGCATCGCGAGATCTGTAATCACCAATCCAGGCTTCCAATCATTGAAGGTTTCAAACGCCGACAGACCATCCGCGGCTGTGCGCACCTCATAACCGTGCGACTTTAACGCCGTTCGCAGGACACGCGTCAGCTGTGGCTCATCGTCTACAACTAAGATGCGTTCGTTCTCACTCATCGCTTCATTCAAGCGCCGACAGGCCGTTCTTCATCAGCGTTGACAGTGCGCTCGCCATCCTCATCACCTATCGGCAAAACGAAGACTACTCTTGTACCACCTCCATTACGACCTTCGATCCAGATGCGACCGCTGTGGGCTTCGACAATCCCTTTGGCGATCGCCAGGCCCATTCCGCTACCTGAAGAGTTGGAACTCTTAATGTCAGCGTCGCGAGTGGCACGGAAAAATTTATCGAACACGCGCTCACGCAAATGAATAGGGACCGGCTCTCCCTCGTTCTCAACACTCATCTCTATCACTCCATCGCCTTCACGCTTAGCCGAAATCAGAATGGCAGAGCCAAGTGGCGAGTATTTCGCGGCGTTTTCGATGAGAGTGTAAACAACTTCGCTCACGGCACGCGCGTCGACGCGCAGTACAGGTAGTTCTTTTTCGATGGCCAGTTCGAGCTGGTGATTGCGAGTGATTACCCCCGCGCGAACGAGCGCAGAAGAAACGATCTCATCGACGTTTCCCCATCGACGTCTCAGTTGCAATTCACCCGCTTCGATCCGAGCCAATTCAAGTAAGCTGTCAATGAAATGGTTAAGACGGTCGCATTCCTCGTCAATGATTTCCATCATTTCGACCTTTGACTCCGGATCGAGTGTTATTTGTTCCTGATCATTGGTTGCGCGCGCCGCTTCGAGAAGTGTTGTAATTGAAGCTTTGATGGAGGTAAGTGGGGTTCGCAGATCGTGAGTGACGGCGTCCAAAAGAGCTGACTTTAGTTTTTCACTCTGCTTCAAAGCTTCGGCGTGACTCGCTCGCTCGAAGGCGTCACGCAGTTCAGCGTAAAGTCGTTCAATCTCCAGGCGGCCGGCTTCCGCCTCCTCAGCTCGCCTCTTTGCACTGGCAGAAAGCTGACCGGCCGTAACTGCAGTAATGAGAAATGCTGCCAGCGCGATCCAGTTATCAGGTGAAGCAATGAACAATGTGCCAAAGGGCGGCAGGAAGAAGTAATTGAAGCAGAGCATCGCGAGGGCGGAAGCAAAGAGACCCGCGGCACTGCCCCACCGCGTGGCAACAAACAGCACGGTTAATAGTAGGCCCAGCGCAACTGTGGTTGTATTGATGTGGTGGCCCAGCGCTTTTAGCGTCGCTGCCACTACCGCAATTCCGAGGACCGCTATGACGTAACCGGCCGCTCGATGGCGAAACAGGATAGTTCGCATCTATTAGATTTTATCGCGATCGGTGAGTTTAGCTATCGTCAGGATGAGTTCGGAAAGTTGGATGGGTTTGGCGACGTGGTTTTGGAAACCGGCCGCGAGAGCTCGTTCACGGTCTTCGGGGAGGGCATGTGCGGTCACCGCAATCGCCGGGATAGCCACTGTACCGTCGAGTTCGCGCAATTGACGAATGAATCCGTAGCCATCGACGTCGGGCATAGAGATGTCAGAAACAATCACCTGCGGCTGCCAACTTTGAACCACCTCGAAAGCTTCTGAGGCAGAACTAGCGACCCTTACCTGCGCGTCGCACATCGACAGCATCTCAGCAAGCACCTCACGGCCGTCTTCGTGATCATCCACCACAAGAACCTTCAGGCCCAACAACGACGCTCTTGCCGTCTCAGCCGGTTCCTCGGTAGTAATACTAACCGGTGTGACTGCTGTGTCGATTGCTTTTAATCGGACTCTGAACGTCGCTCCCCGACCGAGACCGTCGCTTTCCGCTGTTACTGTTCCTCCATGCAGGTCTACAAGATGTCTGACAATGGCCAGGCCCAAACCTAGACCACCGTGTTTGCGAGTCGTGCTGGCGTCAGCTTGGCGGAATCGATCAAAGACGTGTGGCAAAAATTCTTTCGCAATGCCTTGGCCGTTGTCCCGCACGGTAATCTCCACGTCTGAATTCACCATATTTAAGCCGACTGAGATCTCACTACCGGCTGGACTGAATTTGACCGCATTCGACAAAAGGTTCCAGACGACCTGTTGCAATCGGTTGGCGTCGCCGCGAACAAGTGGCTCGACCTGTTTGCTGGTAATTACGCGCAGCATCGTGTTCTTGGCGTCCGCGGCGGGTCGAATCGAGTCGACCGCGGCTTGCACGACTCCTGAAAGCTGCAGCGGACGCACGTCAAGCTGGAGTTTTCCAGAGACTATTCGCGAAACGTCGAGTACGCCTTCGATTAGCTTACTTTGGGCTTTAGCGTTCCGTTCGACAATCTCAAGCGCACGTTCAACGTTCTGCGGATCAAGTTTGCCACTACGGAGCAGGTTGGCCCAACCGAGGATCGCGTTTAGCGGTGTTCTCAGTTCGTGCGATAGCACGGCTAAGAATTCATCTTTGACCCGGTTTGCTTCTTCAGCTTGGGCACGAGCTTCGTGTTCGCTCTTCAGCAAAGCCTCGCGCTCTGCTTCTGCTCTCCTTCGGTCGGTGATATCACGGGCGATCTTCGAGTAACCGATGATTTTCCCCACGGCATCCTTTATCGGAGAAACTGTTAACGACACTTCAATTAATCTGCCATCTTTAGCTTTCCGAACAGTCTCGTAATGATCGATGCGTTCACCTTGGCTCAACCGCGCGAGTATCTCCGGTTCTTCGTTTGGCCGATCGGGCGGTATCAAGATCGAGACAGGTTGCCCAATCATTTCTTCCGCTTTATAGCCGTACAAGCGTTCCGCCGCCGCGTTCCAGCTCGTAACTAGACCATTGAGATCTCTTCCGATCACGACGTCGTCAGTGTTTTCGACGATTGAAGCCAAGTGTCGTAAAACTGTATCGGTGCTCGATTGAGATTCTTTTGCCAGGCGACGTTCCTCAAGAACAGAAGCAAGGAACAGAAACGTTACGGCGTTTGTCGAAATGAATAACTGCAAGACGATGAGCGATTCATTTGCGCCCCAAACAGTCACAAAGGGACCATTGCCACGAACTGTTCCCCAGGCGGCAAACAACGACACCAATACCGTCGAGAGTGTTAGTCCCCGGTAACCGAGCCGGAAAGCGGCCCAAATGGAGAACGGTATGATCAATCGTGTGAGCGGATAGTATCGAAGCGCAGCGGGCGCCGAGTCTCCGTAGGTAACGACAGCCGCGACTGATAGGAGAACAAGGAGCAGCACCGCTTCAAATAGACGCCACCCGGCAAGTTGCACTCCGAGCCGCTTCACCCAGGCAATCACCAATGGTCCAACCGTAACTGCTCCGGCGAGATCGCCAAGCCACCATGTCACCCACAACGATCCGAACTGACTCCATTGCGCAGCGTTACTCACGCAGAGCGCGAGTGTGCCGATAGTAGCGCTGACCATCGTACAAACGACTGCAACGACGACGAATTTAAGGACGTCGCGTGCTCGACTAAACGAAAGATCAAACTTAACAACATGCAGGAGCCATTTACCGATTAAGGCTTCCAGCGTGTTCCCAGATGCAATAGCAAGCGCAGCAGGCACGCCAACGGGCGAGTTGGCGTTTGCGAAAAAGGCTGCAACAAATATTGCCGGAGCAACGCGATTACCGAATAACAACAGCGCCGCGATAGCAATCCCGGTGGGAGGCCAAATTGGTGAAACGTGTGAATGGATGTAGGCGAATTGGAGTCCGAGCTTGGCGGCGGCGTAATAAACAACCGCAACTCCAATCCAGATCAAAGCCTGGCGCAGTAACGAATTAACCCGGCGGTCGTCGGGGATGCTACGAAGGATTTCTTTGGACGACGCGACAGAGTTTCTAAGCTGAGACGGAGAGCTCATCTTCTAGATCGTGCGGGCTGAAGGTAAAACTGAGATAACAGGAAGGCTTGTCTCGCAAACTCAGAAGGAACAAATGCAAACGTTGGGGGATGAAGAGATTCTACATTCCCGCTTGCCCCTTGCCAACCTAAGCAGATCCACCGATTTCCACGAAAGCAGATCCACCGATTTCCACGAAAGCAGATCCACCGATTTCCACGAAAGCAGATCCACCGATTTCCACAGATTACACAGATTACGTAACTAAGCAGTTAAGTTGAATCTGTTGTTCCCACCTGAGAAGGAGGAAAC
>DATBSH010000065.1:0-5132 GCA_036559885.1 Pyrinomonadaceae bacterium | reverse complement strand
GGTGCTGAAGAGCAGCAACTTAATAAACGTGCGACCACTAATTCGGAGGCTTACCAACTTTACCTGAACGGGGTCTTTTACCACCGCAAAGGTGGAGCGACCACCGCCACCGCACTCAATTATTACAATCAAGCAGTGGCGCTCGATCCGAAGTTCGCTCTCGCGTGGGCGGGAGTTGCAACTGCATATCTGACTCTTGCTAACAACGGAGTGATTGATCCAAAGGAAGGCATTCCCAAAGCGAGGGCAGCAGTAAAAACCGCTCTCGAGTTGGACGAAACTTTGCCTGAGGCGCACGTGTCGCAAGCTTTAATCATGGTGAGTGAGTGGGATTGGAGCGGCGTACAGCGAGAGTTCAAGCGAGCTTTTGATTTGAACCCGAATCTGGCTGACGCTCACAGCAGGTATGCAGGAGTTCTGTCTCGAATGGGACGACACACCGAGTCGCTCGCAGAGGCGAAACGCTCCCAAGAGCTTGATCCGTTGGATCTTAGACAGCGAGCTCGCGAGGGAACGGTTTTATATTTCGCGCGGCGTTACGACGAGGCCATACAGACGTTTGATGCCATTCTCAAGTTGTCACCCGACGATCAGGCTTCTCTCATCTATCGAGCTTACTCGTACAGTGGGAAGGGAATGTATCAAGAGGCGGTCGCGGACTATCAAAGGATCATCAAGGCGGATCCGAGCACGAGCGCGAGCACGCAGTGCTTTTTGGGTTATGCCTTGGCCCAATTAGGAAAGAAAAGCGAAGCGCAAGCCATTCTGGAGAAGCTAAAGACGACCAAGGAATATGTTTCGCCCGCGGAGTTTGCGATTCTCTATGTTGGACTGGGCGACAAAGAGGGAGCGATTGCTTTGCTTGAGAAAGCCTATGCCGCACATGACCTTCAGATGCAGTACCTCAAAATAGACCCGCACTACGACAGCCTGCGCAGCGATCCACGCTTTAACGAACTGCTACGCAAAGTCGGCCTGCCCCAGTAACAACAGGAGCAGGTGCACGTAGCAGGAGCAGGAACAATCGGCAATTGGCAATCAAAAATCGGCAATGACTAAGGGGTGGCAAGCAGTAAAAGGTCACGCTAAATCACTTCTTCTTCTCCTCCTTCTTGTTGAAACTGCCTCGAAAGAGCTCAATCAAATTAACGCCAATACCAATACGATAGAGATCTCGGCTGGACGGTGGATTGGGGACAACAAACACATTGGCTGCAGGTACGGTTACGTCCGATGGAGCAGTGGCCAGAATCAAAGGATCTGTGATGTTTGCGTGCCTGCGAAGATTTATATACGCGTTTCCATACAAATAAAGGATGCTGCGGTTGCTAACCGGCAGCGGATAGAATCCGTCGAAACGCATGACCATTCCGTGTAATCTCCCACCCGTCACCGCTTCGTTCTGTCCCACGCCGATGTCGAACATTCCTCCCGGTCTATTTATAATGTCGAGCCTTCCATTTGAAGCTTTCCGAAAGTAGTGTGTCTTCAATCTTAGCCCGGCGTACCATTGCCGGAAAAAACTATCTCGCTCAGGATCAGCGAAAGCGATGAATTCTGTACCTTCGGGCAATGTGTTGCCGACACCGATGATCCGTTCCAAGTCTTTCGGGTTCGTTGGCACTTTGAAGATTTGGACGGTATCTCTAGGCGTTAGTGGACTACTCGCTCCGAATCCGGCGAAAAGATATGCGGAGAACTTTTGTTTGGTGCCCGGTGTTCCTGTTGGCAAAAATGCTGTGCCTATAGTGCCTTTGCTGAAACCTCTCCCAATTCCCATTTCCGGGCCAAACAGGAAATCGAACCCCTGTACGAGTTTGTTAATATTTGTGTCATTGATCGGAGCGAGGAAACCTGGTGCAAACGTCACAAGCGGCGTCGATATTTGTTGAGGGACACTCGTCAGACGGACGCTACCCCAAAACGAAGCCCTCGGATAGATATACCTGTACGGTTCTTCCTGGGCTTCGCTAGTCGAGAATGGTGGATTCCAAAAGAATTCAAGGAACGGTTTCTGAACACTGTTAGCTGAGCTGCCTCCTGACTGTTCGAAGCCAACAATACCTCGGGTATAGATGCTGCTGAATCGATCAACAGGAGAATCCTCAGAGACCTCGCCGCATTTTTCTCCTTCACAGATGATCTTTACTGAAGTGGTCTCCTTTTTAGGTTCTTTCGGATCGAATACGGTGACGGTATTTGTGCCGCTCCCAACTCGTACATCAGGCTGCAATACTGCCGGTTCGCTGGTCTTCTTCGCGTACTTAAGGTCTAGAGTGCTTTCTTTTTGATCGACTGGCCCTTCCTCGTTCAATACCGTAATGGCAACCTTCTTTATGTTGTCTTTTTTTTCAGGCTTTTGATCGACGCGAATCTCCATCGGAACTTCGCCTACATCCTGATACCGAATCGGCCCCTCGTCTTCAGTTGGCTTTGTGATGGAAATGTGAGTCTTGGGCTTCTCGGGTTTCTTCGCAGCAGTTACAGTTTGCTGGCTCTGTGACTCCGATGATGCAGATTCAGGTTCTTCTTTCTCGGTTTGAACTACGACCGTGTCGGGGGTAAGTGAATATGGTTCCTTACACCAACGAGTCTGACACGACACGGCGATTCCCTTGTTACATGGAACAATTGACGACTTACACCCGACCGTTAACTGCTTAGGAACGTCGTTAACGTAACCGATAACTGAAATCGTGTTGTTTCCATGGAACAGACGCACGACCAGCGTGTGGACGTCTTCGTCGGATAGGGCCAATTCCTTACTCGTTACGCCATCGATAGTGTTGTCTAACTTGACTCGAACACGCCTGTTGCTCGCATTTGCAATTTTGAAAGCGAGTTTGATCGTATCTTGAGCTTGAGTTGGAACGAACTCTTGAATCTCGATTTGCTGCGCATGAATTTGGGAGGCGGTCGAAACAAGAACGAGAAATGCGACACAGAAGAGCACGACCTTGCGATAGCGCACTCGTAGTGACCTGGCTATGCCGGCGCATATTCGATTGGTTATCGTCGACCGGATTTGACTTGAGCTGTATGAGGTGTGAAGGACTTGCGTTAGGGTCACACGGCACAACATGGGGGGACATCCTTTCAAGGCTAATCCAGGTCGAGAGTTCGAGATTGCGGTAGGCCAGGAGGATCAGCGCTGCAAGAGTTGTAAGGCAGGAGATAAGTAGCGCAAAACGATTGCTTCGTCAATAGATGTTTTCAATCGGCAAGAGCAATCTGCAATCCGGAATGCCTCCGCGCCCTCTGCGTTACTTTCTACAGGATTGCAGGATTTCAGGATTAACAGCCAAATCCTGTAATTGAAAATCTGTAATCCTGTAAAAACTCAGGTCCAATCTGCGCAACCGATGTCCGATACGCTTTTAGGCTATCGTTCAGTGGGATTCCGGACTTTTTACGCAAAGACCAATAAGATAGAGAACTCTTGGATTCGATTTGTCAGTTCCTGCATGGAGACGAATATGCGACGCACGAAATTGATCGCGGTTTTCATTCTTATTATTGCACCAGACATTTGTGCCGCTGCTCAAGCCAAATTATCCAGGGTTGGACAAGACCGCCCAGCCTCCCCGGCAACCGCTGCGACGTTTCGAGCCCGACGTGGTCGGGCTATGCAAGCGGCTCGGGATGCTCTTGTTCTTGTCCGTTCACGATCGACGATATTGGCTGAGAATGAAGATGGCTTTCGCCAGAATGCAGAGTTCTATTACCTGACTGGCCTTGAGAACGCCGTTGGTGCGCTGCTCGTGATGGATTCGCGACGGCACGAGTCGTGGCTGTTTGTAGCAGCGCCAGGTCAACTCTTCCGGTCAGGCTTCATGCACGCACCTTACGGGTATGTAGAGAGTGGACAAGCGTCCGCTGAGCGCCTGGGCCTGGGCCAAGTTGTGTTCTGGGACGAGTTTGCACCTTTCATTGATCGACGATTAGCAGAGGATCCCAGCCTCGTCATACGCGGTCCATTTAAAAGTGATACGACAGGCCCGACCTCGGCGGTACTCGTCGGGCGGTCTGAAGTGGGACTTTGGGAGGGTGCATTAAGGGCTCGGTGGCCACGCGCGAAATTCGGCCCTGTGCCTGACCTAGTGTCTCTCCGGGCGATAAAAGATGCGAACGAAGTGGCGGTGCTCCGTCGCGTCGCGGAGAGTAGTTCGGCGGCACTTCGCGCGGGGCTCGCGGCCCTGCGACCGGGACGGCGGCAGCGCGAAGCAGAGGTCGATGTTGTCGCAGCGTGCGTAGGTGCTGGTGCAGAAGCCATCTCGTTTTGGCCATGGCTGATGACGGGAATCAATTCAGACATAACGATGGCCTTTCAGTCGCTTGCGGATTACCGCTTTCTTGATCGGAGAATGCAGGCAGGCGAACTGGCGCGGGTCGACGTAGGCTGCGCACAGGACCACTATGAAGGAGACGTGGGACGGACGGCTCCCGTTAGTGGCCGTTTCGATCAGGGTCAACGCGAAGCATGGGATTTATTCGTGGCCGCTTACCGTGCGGGACTTGCGACCATCAAACCTGGACGAACCGCGAAAGATGTGTTTGCCGCGTGGCAAGCCGAGTTTCAGAGCCGGCGTGCGCAGTTACGGACCTCGTTCGGTAAGCGCACGGCAGAAGTTGCGCTGTCAAAAGACGCGTCAAGGTTTTGGCAAATGCACGGCGTGGGGCTAGAAAGCGCTGAAGGTCTTATCGACACCCTCACCGTTGATCAGGTCCTGGCGTTTGAACCGATCCTAACAGTTGATGGCGTCGGTCTCTACCTTGAAGACATGATCCTTGTGACAGCAGGTGGGGCGGAAGTGTTGACAAAGGGATTGCCTTATTCGTCGTTTGAAATTGAGGCCGCTATGCGTAGAGGAAAGTGATTCAACTTCTTTCAGTAATGCAGGAGTTCAATCTGCGCAGTTAGGAAAGGTGGCTTGCCCCCGCTCATTAATCTGTGCAACCAAATGTCCGATACGCTTCAGCTTGTCGTTCTGGTGTCCGATACGCTTTAGAGCCTCTTGCAAAACTCAGGTCCGCTCATCTAAGAGGCCTTGAGAGGCTTCGCACCCACTCCGATCCACGAATTCACACGAACTGACACGAAGTAAGACCAAGAGTGCTTTTGTGTTTATTTC
>DATBSH010000064.1:0-16793 GCA_036559885.1 Pyrinomonadaceae bacterium | reverse complement strand
TCTCCCTGGGCCTTCCACTCTTCGATCTCGTCTTTACCTTAGGAACTATGATTCTGGGCGACGTGCGACCGTGGCTGTGGTGGCCTGTTGGAATGGCGGTTCACGCCACAGTCGGCGCAATCTGGGCAATCTTTTACGCCTACTTTTTCTGGTCAACATACGACTTGCGACCGATTGCTCAAGGTCTTCTCTTTTCACCTGGACCAGCAATTCTCGCCGGCTTAATCATGGTTCCCCAGATGGGATTTATGCATCCGCTCATATTGGATGGTCGATTGCCTGCCCCGGGACTCTTTGCCATGAAATTAGGATGGGGTGGGCCATTCGGGATTATCGTCGGACACCTTATCTATGGCGCCGTAATGGGAAGTCTGTACGTGAAGCCTGTAGGTTATCGAGTCGGCCGGAGGATCGCTCCGTATGGCTGAGTTCATGTTCGCGACAGGCATCGAGTGTAGTTATCCAACGATCGACGGCGGGCGCTGGCGTATAGATCAACTGAGGGAGACGAAGCATTACAAAAACTGGAAACGCGATCTGGAGTTGGTGCGTGATCTCGGATTGCATTATCTGCGCTATGGTCCACCGCTGCACCTGATCTTTCAAGCACCAGGCAAATACGATTGGACGTTTATGGATCAAGTCTGCGAAACCATGCAACGACTCCAAATCATTCCGATTATGGACTTGTGCCACTTCGGAGTTCCCGACTGGTTGGAGAATTTTCAAAACCGGGAACTGCCACAGCGTCTAAGCGAGTACGCCGCCGCGTTCGCGCACCGCTATCCATGGATCAAGTTTTATACACCGATCAACGAGATGTATGTGACTGCGCGGATGAGTGCTCTGGAAGGTGTTTGGAACGAGCAGCTGCGCAGCGATGATGCTTTCGTAAGAGCGACGTGTCATTTGGCGAAAGCGAGTGTGCTCATGATGCAAGCGATCCAGCGTGAGCGACCAGATGCAGTGTTCGTTAACAGCGAGTCCAGCGAATTCTATCAGGCTTGTTGTCCGAATCGCGAAATCAGGCGCATCGCCGATTTCGAGAACGAGCGCCGTTTTATTGCACTCGATTTGGTATATGGCGTCCCGATGCGCGGGGATGTCTACGCGTATTTGATAGACCACGGTCTGTCACGTGAGGAGTATCAATGGTTCGTGAATCAGGACGTTGGCCGTCGCGCGATCTTGGGCGTTGACTACTACGAATGGAACGAGAAGCTAATTAACAGCGAAGGAAAACCTGAAAATCTTGGTGAATTGTTCGGATGGTATGTGATCACAAATCAATACTATCAGCGCTACAAACGCCCCGTGATGCATACAGAGACAAACACGCCCGACGCTAACGAGGCACCCGCGTGGCTCTGGCGCCAGTGGCATAACGTACAGCTAATTCGGCAAAACGGAGTGCCCGTGGTTGGCTTTACGTGGTACAGCTTGCAAGATCAAGTTGATTGGAACATCGGTTTGAGCAAAGCCGTGGGAAATATTTTTCCGGTCGGCCTTTACGATCTGAACCGCGACCCACGGCCTGTCGCTCAGGCCTACAAAGATTTGGTTGAAATGTTCCGCGAAGAACCTCTCATTGCGGGTGCTGAGCTGCTTCAGGTGAAATAGGGAATTGATGGCAAAAAGCGCTTCCTTCATCCAATACATGCGCGCACATGGCAACACGCCGGGGCCAACGCAGCGACCAATGTTGGCAGGAGCAGCTACGGGATTTCTAGCGGGAATTCCGGCAGCCCTGATGTTGTGGTGGTCCAGCGCACTTATCAGCGCGACGCAATTCCTGTCGGTACGAATGTGGATGACGCTCACGCTACATTCATTCGCGACGATTGTTGCCGGTGTGGTTTACGGTCGCGTTTTCAGCCGCGCCGCAAATGACCCACGCGGAGGGTGGCTATTCGGTATCAGTTATGGATTTCTGCTCTGGACAGTTGGACCTGCAACCATTCTGCAATGGTGGTTTGGTCGGCCCCTTGCCCTGGGAGTCGCGGCAATAGGAATTCTCGCGGCATATCTTGTTTATGGTTCGCTATTAGGTTTGCTGTTCCCTTTGATTCATCATTTGTTGCAGAGTGAACTTCGGCATCTGAAAGAGCCGAGTAGACACGGGAGGTTCGGTGTAAAGCCCGAAGTAGCGTTAATGCAACCGAGGCGAGAATGATCGACAAAATCGAGGAGTTGGTTTAAGCGGCATGTGAACAAGGAGGGAAGAATGCGAAAGACGATGCCATTCCCCCGACGCCAGATTCCTCCTCTGGCTCTTATCAAACAGAACCTACCGACAGATCACATCGAAGATGTTCACGGCGAAGTGTATCGGAGACTGCTAGAGGCCGGACTTGGAAGCCGTGTAAAAGAAGGATCGCGTATAGCGATTACGGCGGGCAGTCGAGGAATGGGTGGCTTCGTTGAGTTGCTTTTGGGGATTTCAGATGCGATCAAGTCAGTGGGCGGTAAACCTTTCATTATTCCTGCGATGGGTAGCCACGGTGGTGCCACGATCGAAGGACAAATTGAAATTCTAAGAAGGCTCGGAGTTACCGACAGATCAATCAGTGCTCCCATTAAAGCGACCATGAACACTCATGCGCTCGGGACGTCCAAGACGGGTGCAATTGCTCACTTGGACGAAATTTGCGGGGAAGCTGACGGGATCATCGTGCTCGGTCGCACGAAAACGCATCCAGAGAATAAAGAGGGCGTAGCTTCTGGTTTACTGAAAATGATCACGGTTGGCTTGGGCAAACAGGTTGGCGCGCAAGAAGCACACACGCACGGTCTTTGGCCATCAGTTAAAGCAGTGCCTGAGATAACAATGGCGAAAGCCAAGATTATTTTTGGTGTTGCTGTCGTAGAGAACGGCTTTCGACAACCAGTTGAAATTGAAGTTGTGCCTGCGACTTACGCGGCGTTCAAAGACGCTGATGAACGTCTGCTGCAAACAGCAAAACCGCACGTAGCCGAGATTCCGTTCCAGCAGCTGGATGTGCTTATCGTGGATGAGCTTGGAAAGAATATTTCCGGCACCGGAATGGATCTGAATGTAATCGGCAACTGGCGGATGACTGGTGGATTGCACAATCTCGATTTTCGCCGCATTGTCGCGCTCTCACTAACACCTGAATCATTGGGCAATGGACTTGGAATCGGATTGGCGGATTTCACGACGCAGCGGTTTGTCGATGAATACGACGACGCTGTGACGTACGTCAATCTACTTACAGCCACGGAGCCAGGCGTCATGAACACAATGGAAGGACCACTTCCGCTCGCACTGAAAACAGATCGCGAAGCAATCGAAGTGGCTTTGTTTTCTTCGCTGGCTGGTACTCAGGCACGTGTTTGCCGCATTAAGAACACCGCCTGCTTAGACGAACTGTGGGTATCAGAAGCGTTGCTACGCGAAGTCGAACAAGACGACAAGCTGACAGTAATCGATGAGTTGGCTCCAGTGAACTTTGACGCTGAAGGAAATCTGTTTTAGGTGAAAGATGCCAACATCTCTCAGAACTGAAACCCGGCTGGTTACGATTCAGACCAAAACTCCTCCGACTCATTTTAGCAATCGTCTTCAGACAGGAACTACACGTACCTTGAGCATCGACGTAGCGGCTCTCGAAGCGCGACTTCGCTCAACGATCGAAGGTGAAGTGCGTTTCTCGCCCGGCGATCGTGGCATGTATGCGTCCGACGCTTCCAATTACCGCATGGTGCCGATTGGCGTCGTCCTTCCCAAACACGCAGACGATGCCGTCACGACAGTGCGCGCATGTCGCGAGTTTGGCGCGCCAGTCTTTGCGCGCGGTGGCGGCACCGCCATTCCCGGACAAACCGTCAACACAGGAGTGCTGCTTGATTTTTCAAAATACATGAACCACATCGTGGAGCTTGATCCGAACAAGAAACGCGCACGCGTCGAGCCAGGGCTGGTTTTGGATCAGCTGCGCAATGCTGCAAACAAATTCAACCTGACTTTTGGACCAGATCCGGCGACGCACAGCCGCTGTACGCTCGGTGGGATGATTGCCAATAACTCGTGTGGCATACATTCGGTCATGGCCGGGGAGACGTCGGATAATATTGAAGAGCTCGAAATACTTACTTACGACTGCACGCGCTTTACGGTTGGACCAACTACAGAGCGCCAACTGGAAATGATTATTGGCCAGGGTGGACGACGTGGAGAGATTTATTCCGAGCTTAAGCGATTTGTTGAGAAGTATGCCGATCGCATTCGAAGGAACTTTCATGACATCCCGCGCCGTGTGTCTGGCTACAACCTGCCCGCTTTGCTGCCGGAAAACGGATTTCACGTCGCCCGCGCTCTTGTCGGCTCTGAATGCACTTGTGTGTTGGTCTTGGAAGCGACGACCAAACTAATTGATTGGCCGCCGGCGCGATCGCTTGTGGTAATTGGTTACGAAGACATCTTTTACGCTGCTGATCATGTCACTGAACCGCTTCCCTTTAAGCCACTCGCGTTGGAAGCACTCGACGACACGTTTATCGAAGACATGAAGAAAAAGGGCATGCACCCAAAGAATCTCAACATGTTGCCGGAAGGGAATGCCTGGCTACTCGTAGAATTTGGTGGCAACAACAAAGAAGAAGCTGATGCAAACGCGCATAAGTTGATTGATGGATTCAACAAGAGTAGCAACCCGCCGCCGCTGAAGCTCTTTGACAATCCAATTCATGAAAAACTCATCTGGAGTTTGCGTGAAGAAGGTTTGGGAGCAACTGCAAAGATACCGGGCGAGCCAGACAATCACGAAGGCTGGGAAGATTCAGCTGTGGCGCCAGAGAATCTCGGAAAGTACTTGCGCGATTTGCAGAAACTGCTCGACAAGTACAACTACATCGGTCCGTTGTATGGACACTTTGGGGAAGGTTGTGTGCACACGCGTCTGACCTTCGATTTGGAAACAGCCAACGGAATAGAGAAGTGGAGGACTTTCTTGCAGGAAGCCGCGGATCTAGTCACTTCATATGGCGGATCATTATCAGGCGAGCACGGCGATGGACAGGCGCGTGCCGAATTGCTGCCTCGAATGTTTGACAGGGAAATGATCGAAGCGTTTCGCGAGTTCAAACAGATTTGGGACCCTGACTGGAAGATGAATCCGGGTAAGCTCATTGATCCATTCCGCATTGACGAGAACTTGAGGCTGGGGACGACTTGGAATCCACCGAACATAACGACGCACTTTCAATATCCCGACGATCATCACAGTTTTGCTGTAGCAACCGAACGCTGTGTGGGCGCCGGTGTTTGCCGTCAACACGAGGGTGGCACGATGTGTCCCAGTTACATGGTCACGCTCGAAGAGAAACATTCGACGCGCGGTCGCGCACGCCTGTTAGGCGAGTTGATTCGAGGCGAGACGATCACTGACAGCTGGAAGAGCGAGGAAGTAAAGGAGGCACTTGATCTTTGCCTTGCCTGCAAAGGATGCAAAGGTGAGTGTCCTGTGCAGGTCGATATGGCCGTTTATAAGGCTGAGTTTCTGTCGCACTACTACGAGCGTCGTTTACGTCCGCGTACGGCATACACGATGGGCCGCATACATCGTTGGGCCGAAATAGCTTCCCTGATGCCGAGCATTGCAAACTTTTTAACGCATGCACCAGGTTTTCAAAGACTTGCAAAGTTTGGCGCAAGCGTGCACCCGAAGCGCACAATTCCTAGCTTCGCTTCTTACACGTTCAAAGATTGGTTCCGTAAGCGCCAACAACCACCAGAAAGCTCAGCTCGATCTGCAAAACCGAGTGTCATGTTGTGGCCTGACACGTTCAATAACCATTTTCATCCGAACACTGCGCAAGCGGCCGTCGAAGTCCTGGAAGCTGCCGGCTTTCGGGTGGAAGTGCCTACTCAAAATCTATGTTGTGGTCGTCCGCTATACGATTGGGGAATGCTCAGTGAAGCGAAGCGTTTGCTTAGGAGAATTCTTCGAACGTTGAGACAGCAGATTGAAGCAGGCATGCCTATCATTATGCTCGAGCCAAGTTGTGCAACCGTATTTCACGAAGAGATGGTGAACTTCTTTCCGAACGACGAAGACGCAAAGAGGCTCAAGGCACAAACATTCTTATTGGCCGATTTTCTTGAGGAAAACGCGCCAAACTTCGAACTGCCAACCCTTGATGTCAAGGCATTGGTGCATGGCCACTGCCATCACAAATCAATTTTCAAGATGCATGGGGAAGAAGCCCTCCTAAAGAAGATGGGCATTGATTATGAGATGCCGGAAACCGGCTGCTGTGGGATGGCCGGAGCGTTCGGATTTGAGAAAGATCATTACGACATCTCAATGCGTTGCGGGGAGCGCGTTCTTTTGCCCGCAGTCCGGACGTGCCCAAAGGATACCCTTATCATCACCGATGGATTTAGCTGTCGCGAGCAGATTGCGCAGGGCGCCCAGCGCAAGGCAGTACACATAGCTGAAGTCATCCGAGACGCTTTACAAGGGCAGCGGTCAATCAACGATATCAAAAGGTAATACGCATGAAATTCAAGTTGTTGTCTGCTGAACCCTGGAAAACCTTTGCGATAGTTTTCGACAAAGACGATGAATTCACTACAACGCTTCTGGAATTCGCAACGCGTCAGCATTTGAAAGGCAGCCATTTTACCGGCGTCGGTGCATTCAAAGCTCTGAGTTTCGGTTTCTTCGAACGCGAGCAAAAAGATTACCGAAAAATCGAAATCAATGAGCAGGTCGAGGTGATGTCGCTAACCGGAACTGTCACGACGACGGACAGCGGCCCAAAGGTTCACGCTCATGTCGTTATTGGTAAACGAGACGGGACGGCGCACGGTGGTCATTTATTGCATGGACATGTCTGGCCTACATTGGAACTCATACTAACGGAATTTCCTGCTGAACTTCATCGTGTAATTGATGACGAAACACACCTGCCTTTGATCAGTTTTTAGCATGCCTCGAGTGTGGAAAGGCTGCGCCTCTCGGACGCACTCGCAAACCTCAGCTTGATGCGCTGATCTGCGGGCTAACAAGGTAGGATCGTAGTCCTAACGCGGTTAGATTTTTAAAGCTCACTGGTTCACCTCAGGTATGCCACAGCCACTGCTGCAGCAGCCATAATGAACGCGATGATCAGTATGATAATTGTGAATCTCAAAAGCTTCATAACATCTGATATGTAGTTGGCCTAACCGTCTCGCGGCACATTCCTCTCACGAATAATCTACCTCGAATTTTCTACGAATTCGAGTGGTTCTTTGCCCGGAAAACAATCCGTGAGAAAGCTGTGTGAAAATTGTTAGGCGCTCGGTCCCGGAGCGTACAGTTGAAAGACCTCAGTTTAGGATAAGGGATTCTCAAGGTCGACAAACATAAATGATTTGGAGAACGAGCTATGCCTAAGTACGGTAAGAAAGCATCTCAAAAAGTTGAGAAGGCGATGCATGAAAGAAAGCAGGGAACTCTTAAGAGCGGGCGGTCTGGGAAAAAAGTGACCAGCAAGAAGCAGGCAATTGCGATTGGTCTGTCTGAAGCGCGAAAAGCAGGCGCTAAAGTGCCGCGTAAAAAATCCTCGAAAAAGAAATAGTTCGAAATAGCGCCCTCGTCGCATGTTCAATTAATTGGGCGCTATAATTCGATCAATGGCGAAACCATTCAGTCAATTGCCCGCGCCCACAACCGCTCGCCCCGCGACATCGAGTTGAGGCTGTAAAGGCTGGGACTGATTCCGCGCAAGGAGTGAATTCCACACAGGCGACAATGTGTGGGATTCACCAATTCCTGGCAGCGCGTTGTAGTAAAAAAACCTCGAACGATCCACTGATGGAGATTTTTCTACCAGTCAGGTCCGCAGCCTTCCAGCATCTGAATCAGTTCCGCAACCTGGATTTTAATGTCGCCGGTCTGCTGATTACTCGGATAGTTGGTTCCGTCAAGGCATTCTCCTCCGCCTCCGCTTCCGGCAATGACTTCAGATACTCTACGAGGTCGTGCTTCTCCTGCGCCGTTAAACCGAGACTGAATCTCGTGTTGTAGTGATTGACCACGTCGAGCAAAGTCGCGAATCGTCCGTCGTGATAGTACCGGCCCTTGTTTGCCGGATTCATGAATAGACCATTCTCACGAACAAAGATGCCGGCGAGGTTCATAGTCTTGTAAACACCATCAGGTGCGCGATCCGCCTGGAAAGAGTCGATACCAATCTCAGCGGGCGTATGTAGGTTCCAGCCAGGTTCAGTCCATAAGGGCTCAACGTGACAGTTGTTGCATCCCGCTTTGCCGCTGAACAATTCGTCGCCACGTGCGGCCGCTGCTTGGTCAAAGTCCACGCCCGCTTGGGGCACGGGGGCGGGAATAGCAAGTTGATAAAAATGAAGCTCGGGGAGCTTCTTCGTAATCAGATCCTGATCGGGATCAATGTGTGGCAGATCCGCAAATCCGTTGGCGGCCGCGATGGGAAACTTTGCCGCATTGTTCAAGCGAGGATCAAAGAATCGTCCTATCCCATGCATTTCTAAGTTAGCTACAAAGGCATTCCAATAGGTGACTGTGCCCCATGCGCCGGTCCACGTATGTTGGTTGAAACCAGCCAGGCCGAACGCATTCGGCAGCAACGTTGCGCCAGGAACGTTTGTGCCAGTAACGACGCCATCAGTAACCTGCTGCGGGTTGAAGGCTTTCCCGTCGAGAATCAATTCCGCATCGAATTTGCCAGGTCCCCAACTGTTCAGAACAGCCCGGACTGTCCCTTGACTGACCCCCAGAAGATTAGCGAACGGGCTGAGATTGGGCGCCGCCGCGACGATCTTACCCACATCAAGGTCTCGATTGGCCCAGCCATCGAGCCTGTTCCCGATACCAAAAGCCAACGAGTTGTCGACCGTCGAATGACAGAGGGCGCAGGTTATGCCGACGGAGTTGAGATTGTTACCGTCAAAGAACCCTTTGACTCCCAACACTGCATCGAGTTTGATCAAAGCGACTGTCGTCGCAGGATCGTCGAGATTGACTTTGCCTTGTTTCAATTGATTTATCAGAGGCTGAGGAAGGGCGTTGAGGTCCACTTTAAGTCCCAGACTCAGGGCAGTGTTTGGACTTATACCTGGTCCTACTCCACCCAAAGCTGCACCTTTGATTGCCTGATGAAGCTGAAGCGCACCGCCCCAAAAGGCCTGGTCTCCGAAGGTATCAAAACGGAATGTTTGTCGTCCGTTTTCGAGCAGCTCGTTTGCGTTGGCGCTAATCTGCGCGTCGAAATTGCGTGGCTTCTCTTTCTTTGCGTGACTTTGCGCCGGTGGTCCTTGTGCGCGAGTACGGCTGAAAATCGGCAGCGCGATTGCCACGGCCGTTAAAACAGTCACTAAGATAAAAAGAAGTCGCGTTTTTATATTCAGTCTGGCGAACAACTGTGGTTCGCGATTGATAGGCCTTATGTGGCTTGCCACATCGTTTGTATTGTTCGGGTGGTTGTACATTTTCCCTCCTTGATGGATGGCATTTAGTTCGGTGATACTGGGGAGCTTAATGACGCAACTAGACCTGATACGCTATTTGAACTTCTCAGGAAATTGTTTGACGATTCCCATCGTGAGTCCATCAGCCATTTTCAAGATTTGCTGATGAACGGCGTCATACGCCTTAACATCAGCGGCCCAATCGCCATGCCGGCGAGCCACAGCTTCCTGAGTCGAGAGATCGAGATGTTCATGCATCATCGTTCTCATCTCAGCTTGTGGCCAATTCTTGGAATTTGCGCTGCTCAGGAAGTCAGCGATTTGATCGGCGTTTGCGAACCAGCGCTTGTTGGCGTCGGCGAGTTTCGCCTGATCGTTAGCCTTCGCTGCTGCAACGACTTCCGCTGCAGTCGTGATGTGTTCTTTTAAGAGCGTGGTGAGTTTGTTTCCCGCCGCTTCACCGTAATACGGTTTAATGGCATTGCCCATATCTACCTGATTCTGAAGCAGCCGATCCGTAGCAGTCTGCTTATCTGGGAGATCGGCCGCCGCGCTGATGATAAAGATACGCGTCCAGGTAATGTGATCTTCCCAAAGCTTCCGCATCGCATCGTGTAAGGCCGACTGCTTCGAAGCCTCGGCCTCCGGTATCGAAGCTCTGGAGAAGCCAGGAATGCCGAACGCAAAAACCAATGAAAGCGCGAGCGCGGAAAACGCAGCACGCAAAAACTGCCGTTTCATAGAGTCTCCTTTCCTCCGCACACTTGAGCAACAGGAGAAACTCGCTTTTGTCGTTATGAAGGGTGGACTGGGGGGAGTTTTAGGTTACGACCTAAAATTGATCTTGTAAAGCAGTTTAAAGGGTTGAGGCTTGGTCAAATATTGCGTAGCCGTCGAGAAACTCTTGAGAATTTTTTTCCTGGTAGGTAATGGGGAGTAATTCTCCCGGACATGTGTTCAACCTAAGGTAGGTAATTGCGAAAGAGAGATCAATCATGTCGATACCTCGCGGTTTTCAAGGTTTACATTTTCCGTGTGAGTGTGTTTCTGCGGTCAAAGACAACTACAGCGATCCTTGGGCTGAGATCGCCAGACGCAAGCTACTTCCTAATGGCACCAAGGAAGAGATTCTGAACCTCGTCTCCCAGGGGCCAAAAACGATCTCGCAATTAGCGGAAGCGCTCGAATTGACTGCACCGAGCGTGCACACGCATGTCAACGACTTGATGAAGAGCGAGTTGCTTCGCGAATCAGTTGAATGGGAAAAGCAGTATCCTACAGAACGTTACTACGAGCCCAATTTTCCTGTCTTCAAAGCTAGGGAGTGCGCGGAATTCATGTCGTTGTGCGACGAGATGGCTGAACAAGTCGCCGCAATCTTCGAACGGAAGCGAGCCAAGCTGGATCGAGCTTTTCGGAAAACAAATCTTGAGGAACAAGGGTGGGAATTCTCAGACGTCACGCAGTGCTTGTACGCGAACATGCAGCGACATGCCCGTATGTTACTTGAACAGCGCGGATTGTTGAACCCGCGTCAGAAACATGAGAATGGCGCTGCCTGGGTTTTCTGGGCCCAGGAACCGCTTCCGTCAAAATAGAAATTTGCGTCATGTGCGTTCGCACCTTCGCCAGATGCTCAGAATCGTGAATTCCACAACTGCGTAAAGCTGATTCTGGAGCATTCAGTATCGGATCGTTTCACCCAATTCGAGCATGCGAATCTACAAGATCGCTCTTCAACAAAACCTTCACAAAAACCGCACGTGGAGAGGAATTTCTAAGTACTAACTACCCTTGGAATCCATATAGACGATTAGTGCACGCGCTTGAAATCCGGATGTGCTGTCCATTTTCAAAAGCGCTGTATGAAACTTGCTAGTCGGGGTGTTTGCAGGAGGTTGAAAAGATGCAAAGAAGTTTAATCGTCGCGACCCTCGTATTGATGACAGTTGGGTATACAGAGCCGATGACATTCGGTACAGCACCACAGGTTAGTGCGCATTTGGTAAGACAGGTTCGACACGAACTGGCGATGCTGCCTTATTACGGCGTTTTTGATTGGCTTGAATTTGAAGCGCGACCGGATGGGACCGTGACCTTGCACGGACAAGTGGTTCGACCGACAACAAAGTCAGATGCTGAGGGCGGAGTTCGCGAGGTAGATGGTGTTCGAAACGTTATCAACGAGATCCAGGTTCTGCCGCCTTCGCCAAGCGATGACCGCTTGCGAGTAGCGCTCTATAGAGCGATCTACGGATGGGATTCGCCACTATTTCATTACGCAACCCAGGCGATTCCGTCGATTCACATCATCGTCGATCGTGGGAGGGCCACTTTAAAGGGCATCGTCGCTACGAAAGCCGACGCACAGCTGGCTTACACGCGTGCGCGTGGTGTGCCCGGTCTGTTCGATGTGAAAAACGAATTAAAGATCGAGAGCGAAATGCCGCGATAAGCCGGTTTTGAACTCAAGGGAGGCACTGGTCGCGACAAACCAGAATGAGACGAGGTTGAAATATGCGATTGAAGGTAACAAATGCGTTGTCATTCCCTACGCTTGCTGGAGCCGTTGTGAGTTTGGTGCTCGTTGCTTTGCTGCTCGGTGGCTGCAATCGCCAGAATGGCAGTAGCTTTCGATTAGCATCAACCACAGATCCGGGCAGAAACAATTCGACCAACACGACTTCCGGTAATAATCCAGCGGTAATGCCGGTTACGTCATACGCCGACGTTGTCAGCAAAGTGGCGCCGGCCGTAGTAACGATTCATTCGACGATGCGTGTCCGGCAGCCGCAGCAGTATCCGTTTATGGATGATCCCTTCTTTCGTCAGTTCTTTGGTCAACGCGGCATGCAACAAATGCCCGTTGAACCGAGACGTGAAGCGTTGGGCTCAGGAGTGATCGTCAGTCAGGATGGTTATATCCTGACGAACCATCACGTGATCGACGGAGCGGATCAAATCAAAGTCGACTTGAATGACAGTCGCACACTCGAGGCCAAAGTTGTTGGTTCCGATGCGCCGAGCGATCTGGCGGTGCTTAAGGTGAATGCCACCAGCTTGCCTGTGCTGGCATTAGGCGACTCGGATCGCACACGAATCGGCGATGTAGTGCTGGCCATCGGAAATCCGCTTGGCGTCGGCCAAACGGTGACTATGGGTATCATCAGTGCGAAGGGCCGGCAGACTGGCTTAAGCAATGGCGCCTTTGAAGATTTTCTGCAGACGGATGCGCCAATAAATCAGGGCAATTCAGGCGGCGCACTAGTCAGTACCAACAGCGAACTGGTTGGAATTAATTCGCAAATTCTTTCACCTTCGGGCGGCAGTATTGGGTTGGGATTTGCCATTCCTTCAAACATGGCGCGCACGGTGATGGAGCAGTTGGTAAATACGGGCAAGGTCAGACGCGGCCAACTTGGAATTACGGTGCTCAAGATACCGTCTGAGGAGGCGTCAAAATTAGGCGTTACTCAAGGCCCAGGTCTGGTTGTTTACGACGTCCAACCGGGAAGTGCCGCGGATCGAGCTGGACTTCGCAGGGGTGACGTCATCACTGGGCTAAACGGAACACCAGTCAACGATCCGAACACGTTTCGTAATCAGATTGCAGGCACTGCTCCGGGAACGCACGTGACGCTCACAGTGCAGAGAGATGGCGCTGAACGTCAAGTGCAAGCGACACTAGGGGAATTCACTCCACAAGCGGAACGGCAGCGGCCTGAGTGAACGAATTGCACAATCAATTGATGATGAAACCAGAACGGATAAAGACCAACACTGAACCTGAAATCAAACGAATAGGAGATTGAGAAAATGCCAGGTTTCATAGAGCAAGAGAAATGGAAGAGTTTTCTTGACGAATTCACGAAGCGAAATCAGTTTCGCGCTACGCGGTTAGAAGTTCTCGGAGAAGTTGGTGTGCAGGAAGAAGAGCAGTTTTTGCCGCTTGTTGGTGTGAGCTTCGAACCGAAAGGCACTGGTGCGGGAAGTGTCGAAGTTGTTCTTGGCGGAGAAACGACGAGAGACCAAAGACATGTCGACCACTTGATCAGCAATGTCCGTAGGATCGCACCCATCACCGGCATTGGTGGTTTTGAAGATGGCCTCGGCTTTGAAGATCAGGACGGTGGCAAGACGCTTCTGACGTTCGAGAAACTAGCTGAGATTCCCGAGACGACATCGTTAACATGAAGGATGAGGGATGAGGGATGAAGGATGAACGATAAAGGATGAAGGATGAAGGATGAAGGATGAAGGATGAAGGATGAAGGATGAGGGATGAAGGATGAAGGATGAAGGATAAAGGATGAAGGATGAAGGATGAGGGATGAAGGATCCTTCATCCCTCATCCTTCATCCCTCATCCTTAATTTCTACCGGCGCTTCACCACGACCGTTAACTTGTACGACGAAGTTCCTTTTGATTCTGTCGGACGCCGCACAGTAATGAAATAGTCTCCAGTTTTCGGCGCAACACCGGAGTATTGAAAGTTTGCATCAAACTCGAGACCGAGTGTGTCGTTATCAGGCCCAAGGATTTGAAATACAGACGACTTAACTGGAGTGGATGATAGTCGCACGCTCACTCGTTGACCCTTCCTACACGCGAAAACGTATTCCGCCTCCTCGCCATCCCTCACGCTGCCGTTAATAGTCGCACTGTCTGCGCCCGGCTTGAACTCGATTCGTTTTGGTTCAGCTTTGCCACCGCGTTGGCCAAGCTCGGTAGCAGAGCAGATCAGCGATAGAGTGAATACGACCACCGCGCGAACGAAGATTGCGTTTTTGGTCGCAGCGATCAAAGGGTAACTACTTTCTCCATTCAACCGGAAACATTGCGCCGGCCTTTTCAGGTGAGATAGTGACTCCTGCCAGTGAAGCTGCGTAAGCCAAAACTGGATCCAACTTGGCCGCGAGGTCGGCGCCTGTGGGCAGTTTGACTTCATCCGGAATCACACCAACCTTCTCGAGACTCTTGCCATCACCCATCACGATGTCAGCGTCAGTGATACTCGCACCATAAAAAATCACGGTATCCAGGCCGAGTTCGTGGTCATACACTTTCGATCTCATGACCGCGCCGGCCGAAACATCGCCTATTACGACCCCGCGTTTTTCCAATTGGATCACGCGGGCGAAAAGCTCTGCGGCCGAACCCGACTTGCTGTCGATAAGCACGATCAGTTTTCCGGGAAAAGCTTCACTGCCGCGCGTCTTGGCTGTGAGCGGTTTCATTTCCTTGCGTCGTTTGATATCTCCAATTTTGATGTCGTGGTCGAATAGGTTGGAAACCATGCGCAGCAGCGTTGTTTCAAATCCTCCGCCATTGCCTCGCAGATCCAAAATCATGGCTTTGCGCTTCTTAGCCTTCGACAGCATCTCATCAACTTTTGCTTCATCCAGATCGAAGGCCGGCATCTTCCAGATCAGGAGTTCCTCTCCCATCTCGTAGTAACGATGTCGATGAAGGCGATCCTCGTTCTCAGCCTGTCTGATAAGATCGAATATATCTTTACCGGAGCCGCCACCCGTTAGATCCATCACTCGCTTGCTCTGGGTTACCTTAGCCATTACATCGAGCTGCTGTTGTTGCCCATTAGGTTTGATTACAACCAAACGCATACCCGGTTTCGGGCGGAGGGCCTGGTACGTGTAGATGATCTTCCATAGATTCTGGCGAACGGGGCCGTAGCCGTCGATGGTGTAGATTTCATCACCTTCTTTCAGCCCTTTAGCGTCGGCGTCGCTGCCTGGCTTCACGGCGACTACATAACACTTGTCGCCGACCATCTGCATTTGCCAGCCGTACTCGGTGGTGTAAGACCTACTTGGCGGCACGAAATACGTATGTGAATCGTCGAGATCAACGAGGGCCTGCGCGATAATTCCGAAGATCTGGCCCAGCGAGTTTGCAGCCTTGATTTTGTTATCGGCCTCTTTGAAGCGTGCGTCTACGTCCATGCCGTGAAAAGTGGGATCGTAGTAATTCTTCTTGAGATCGCCCTTAATCGCATCAAGTATCATGCGCCCACGCTCGCGTTCAAAAGCACTGGGAGGGTTTTGCGCAAAAACAGAAACGGACGTTGCTGCAATTAAAATCAAGAGCACTGAAAGGATAGAGTGTCTAATGAACATACTGGTCGAATCTCCAAATCTAGAGGTTAGAGGATAAGCGCCGATCTGGCATTTGTTGTTCTCACCCGTCGCAAGACTGGCAATGAGGGGAGTGAGTGACCGCCTGCCAACATCCTTTTTTACCTGACTTAACGGGGATGGCGCAAGTTCGCAAGGCACGTTGATATAAGCTTTCTGGTAACTCTAAGCTTCAAAGTTGATTATCTACATGTGGGATCGCATGACCAGGCTCGACGTCCTAAACGAAGTCGTTGAAGAATCCCGAGCTGTCCGCTTGGTTGAAACTGATATCTACTCGGTATTACCTGATCCATACCGAAGATACCAATATGACAGAAGAGCGGCAGCCTATGATTTTGTTGTGGGCACGAGCTTATACAACCGGATGATATGGGGCGCACGAGCACGTAACTATGAGTCGTTTGCGCGCACGGCTGTCGATTCTGACAGCGACGGATTGATACTGGATGCCGGCTGCGGCTCTCTCCTTTTCACTGCTGGTGCTTATGCTCAGAGTCACCGACCAATCATCGCTTGTGATCAATCGTTGGACATGTTGAGGAGAGCGAGGGCACGTTTGTTGAAGTTTGGCACGTCTGTGGATCAGTCCGTGATTCTTTTGCAAGCGGATCTTGCCGACATACCGTTTCGCGACAGTCGCTTCCGAACTGTAGTCAGCATGAATGTGATCCACCACTATGCCGATGTAGCGAATCTGATTCGCAACCTTAATGCGATTAGCGACGGTGGGCGGATTTACCTGACGAGTTTGATTATGAACGATCGTTATATTGGTGATTGGTATCTCCGGCTGTTGCATGAGATGGGATGGCTCGTCCGTCCGCGAACACAGGACGAGTTAAAGAAGCTACTGGAACAGGCATTGAACACAACTATACAGTTCTGGACAGAAGGCAATATGGCGTATGCGACGACGGGGCAAACAGTCAGTACCGAAACGCGGTAGCGTCGACAGTGTGACGGATCTCTGCGTCGTAAGATCATGTTTTTGTGAGAAAGTTTCCCGCAAAGGCGCAAAGGCGCAAAGACGCAAAGAGAAGGCACACTTTCATGCTCTTTGCATTGAGGCTTTGTCTTTGCGCCTTTGCGTCTTTGCGGGGAAATTTGGTCCGGCTCTGCTGTGCTGCGCCTGGCGTTTAAGCCATAACTTCTTTGAAAGCTGTTGAGAACGCTTTCATCT
>DATBSH010000063.1:0-7276 GCA_036559885.1 Pyrinomonadaceae bacterium | reverse complement strand
CGTTCGACGGCTGTAAAAGAAGAGGCCGGCTGCTATCGCCAATGTCACAAACACAATCAGAAAAATCATGCCGGTGCTTGGAATGCGCTTTTGTAATCCCCTGCGTGAGGTGAAAGGCGCGCGATCATCCGACAGAGTATGGCGTGACGCCACAGCCTGGCTTGCGGCTAAATCGGCATTAGTAGACACGGCGAGCATCTCAGGCGTTTCTGAGAGTCGTACCTGGTTTACCTCAGGAGTAAAGCGATATCCGCGACGAGGAACAGTTTCGATATAGTCGTGCTCGCCAAACGCGCGGCGGAGAGCGAAGATGTTACCAGTGAGGTTATTTTCCTCGACAAACGTATCCGGCCAAACCTGCTTCATTATTTCTTCCTTCTCAAGAACACGGCCACTGTTTCTTATGAGCACGATGAGGGTCTCATAGACTTTCGGCTTCAGGGATATTCGTTTGCCTTCCCGCAACAGGATGCGCTCACGAGTGTTTATCTGAAACGGACCAAACTCGTATAAGTATTCCACCATACAATTTCGGCTGCTAATAAACCGCTAATAATTAATCAACAGCGGATTAAGTACTTTCCACTCGGTCTTCTATAGCGTCCATAGAAATCAGTGCTCCAAAGCACCGCACCGATTTTATTGCGGCAGCATGAGACGAGCAATGTCATCCGACAGGAGAATCACTATGAGATTTGTGGTTTGTTTGATCCTAGCCGTTATTAGCTGCGCGTCCATGCCCCCAGCGGCGGATGTGGGAGCTCGGTCAAATTGTCAAAACGTCAGGGGCAGCGTGCGTGCGCAAATAACAGGAAACAGCACTGCTTGTCCTGTTGCGACAATTGCCGGTCAAGTGTTCGACGAAACAGATACGCTAATTGGCGTGACTACCGCGTGCATTACGGATTTCGAGCAGATCGGGAATGGTTCAATACATGCGGAATTGAGCCACTCCTATTCCATCGGGAATCTGAATTTCAGCACGATTGATCAGGGAGTGCTGACTTTAATAGCGCCTAATACGTATCGCTTCGAGAATCGGCTGAGAATCGTAGAGGGCGCGTCAGGGTTTTTGCGTGCGCGTGGCACCGTGAACGTTGGCAGTGGTGAGATCGAGTTGGCATATAACGGGCACATTTGTGTCTAGGATTAATAGCAATGCAGATGGAAAGGCACGTTGGGACCGTTAATGTCGACGGAAGATTCTTTGGTAGACCCACCACCCTTCAAGCAATGACTCTCTCCTCCGGCACTCGGTTGGGTCGATATGAAATTCACTCACTACTCGGTCAGGGTGGCATGGGCGAGGTTTATCTTGTCCAGGATCTCCAATTAAAACGCCCGGTGGCATTGAAGGTTATTTCGCGAAGCTTTATTCGAGATGAGAATCGATTACGACGCTTTCAGCAGGAAGCGCTGGCAACGTCAGCTCTAAATCACCCGAACATCATTACGATCTACGAAATCGGTTCGGAAGAAGGTGTCGATTTCATTGCCACGGAATTCATCGAGGGCATGTCTTTGCGGCAGCAGTTGATACAAGGCGCCCTGGAGTTGGACCAGGTTCTAGATTTTGGATCACAAATCGGTTCGGCTTTGGCGGCTGCTCATGCCGCCGGGATCATCCATCGCGATATAAAGCCTGACAACATAATGGTGCGGCGGGATGGATATGTAAAAGTCCTCGACTTTGGATTGGCAAAGCTAACTGAAAACAGTCCTAAGAGCCACGACAGTGATCCTGAAGGTGAAACAAAAATACTAATCGAGACCACTCCCGGTGTGCTGATGGGTACCGTGGCCTACATGTCACCGCAGCAAGCCCGCGGATTCAACCTGAACGCGAGCACAGACATTTGGAGTCTGGGTGTGGTGCTTTATGAAATGTTAACTGGTCACCTGCCGTTCAAGGCCAAGACAATCAGCGACACAATCGCCGCTATTCTGGGCAATGAACCACCACCACTCGCACGGTTTGTTCCCAACGCCCCTGAAGATTTGCAGCAGATTCTGAGTAAGGCTCTGCATAAGGAAACTGGCGAGAGGTATCAGACTATCGACGAGATGATCGCCGACTTGAGACGTTTCAGGCGAGAGTTTGAGTTCCAGGCCAGTTTGAAGAACGCTGAGAGGCCCGACGACGTGGTAGCCGCAAAGTTGGAGAGTGAGTCCCGCCGTACTGTGACCTGTTCCCCTCACAATTTGCCGGCGCAGATGACTCCTTTGATTGGACGGAACGCCGAAGTGAAGTCCATTCGGAACCTTCTCACGACCAGCAACGCGCGATTGATAACTCTGACCGGACCTGGAGGAACCGGAAAAACGCGCCTTGGGCTCGAGGTCGGCACAGAATTACTCACGAGTTTTCAGCATGGCGTGTTCTTTGTCAGTCTCGCGGCGATCACGGATGACCAGCTCGTGCCCTCCGCTATTGGGAAGACACTTAGCGTCAAAGAGCGTGTCGAATGTTCACTTATGGACGGGCTGAAAGATTATCTCCGTGACAAACAGGTGTTGCTACTGCTCGATAACTTTGAGCAGGTGCTTTCGGCTGGGCCACTGTTAGTTGAGCTGCTTTCCTCGGCTCCACTGCTAAAGATTCTTGTTACAAGTCGTGCGGTTCTGCACGTGACAGGAGAGCATCAATTCCCCGTGCCGCCATTGACGGTGCCTGACAACGAGTCGATCCCTCCTGTCGAACTTTTGGAGGAATATTCAGCCGTTGCTTTATTCATCCAGCGGGCTCGTGCAGTAAAGCCTGATTTTGCCATCACTCGTAATAACGCCGCGGCGGTCATCGAGATTTGTAGGCGATTGGAAGGCTTGCCACTTGCTATCGAGCTCGCGGCAGCGCGCGTTAAGTTGTTTCCGCCTCGCGCTTTGCTTTTGCGACTTAGTAATCGGCTTGCAGCCTTGACCGGTGGAGCACGAGATCTACCGCAACGGCAGCATACGATGCGGAACGCAATCGCCTGGAGTTACGAGCTTCTCGACGCCGAAGAGAAGAAACTTTTTCGCCGCCTTTCAATTTTCGTCGATGGTTGCACAACAGAGGCAGCTGAAATGGTCTGCAACGGAATCGGCGATCTGCGAGTGGACGTTGTGGATAGCATGGCGTCGCTCGTCGACAAGAGCTTTCTGCGTCAGGAGGAACAACTGGAGGGCGAATTCAGATTCCGTGCATTTGAAACGATTCGTGAGTTCGGCCTGGAATCTTTGGCGAAGACTAGAGAAGCGAGAGCGGCACACCAACAACACGCAATTTTCTACCTTGAGTTTGCGGAACATGCTGAGGCAGAACTCGTTGGTCCCCATCAGGAGATATGGCTGGATCGACTCGAGACTGAACACAGCAACCTGCGAGCAGCATTAGAGTGGTGTGTCGAGACAGGTGAGATTGAAACAGGTCTACGCCTTGGCGCAGCGTTATGGCGATTCTGGTCGACACGCGGATACCTAATTGAGGGCAGACAACGACTCGATCGGCTGATAGCCATTTGCAAAATGCCGCCAGCGTCGAAGTCATTGATGAAAGTATTTTATGCGGCTGGAGTTTTAGCGGAGGCTCAGGGTGATTACGCAGCAGCGCGATCAATGTTCGCACAGAATCTTTCTATGCAAAGAGAGATCGGCGACAAGTGGGGAATCGCGAACTCTTTGAATAATCTAGGTATCATCGCGCTTCGGAATAACGACTACACAGCTGCACATTCATTGTACGAAGAGAGCCTCGAACTGTGGCGTGAGCTGGGAAATCGGAGAGCAGTCGCCCTGTCGCTTACCAACCTCGGGAATATAGCTGCAGATCTTGGTGATTACGTCCGTGCGAATTCACTTCATCACGAGAGCATGTCAATTTTTCGAGAGCTGAAGGATGTACGTGGTATCGCTTCATCTTTGGCCCACCTTGCTGACGCGGCTCGCCGAAACCACGATTACGATACCGCCCGGACCCTGTACGAAGAGAGTTTTTCAAAGTTTATTGAGTCTGGCAGCAAATGGGATACAGCCAACGTGTTGGCCGACCTTGGTGATTTGGTTCGTGAAATGGGTGACTGTAACGGCTCGCGATCTTTCTACCAGGAAAGCATGGTGATATTTGGCGACTTGGGAGATATACGGGGCGTGGGACGCTTGTTTGAAAGCTTCGTGACTCTAGCAATCGTGCAAGATCAGACGCAACGAGCTCTGGTCTTGGCTAGTGCTGCCAACGCGCTCCGTCGCGGACATGGTATTCCACTACCCCGAGATGAACAATTTAAGCTCGAACGAACCCTCGAACAGATTAAAGAGGGACTACCAGAAGGGATTCACCACGCGGCCTGGATGAGCGGAGCGTCGATGTCGGTCGAACAGGCAATCGCGTACGCTCTGTCGCTGGAAGGCGATTGAATTTCTGCGTCAACGACGACTTGCGTCAACCAAGCCCACGCATTATCGTTTTTGAAGCCTGAACACACTAATGACAATAGATCAAGGAGGAATGAAATGCCGCGCTTCATGGTTACTCGCACATTGCCACCACTCACATCAGAGCAACTTCACACAGTCGGCAAAAATGTTGTCGCTGCGTGCGATCAACTCGGGATGCAATGGATCCGCAGTCATGTAACTGCTGATGGCAAGCATTCATTTTGCGAGTTCGAAGCACCCAGCGCGGAGTTTTGTCGCAAGCATGCGGACATCGCAGGACTACCGGTAGACGATGTGATCCCACTCAGCTTGGAGATCGGTCCCCAGCAATTTAAGTAAAGCTTTGAGTTGACGCAAGATTCGTCGCTACGTTGTTTTCGTTGAATTGGAGTCTCTTCCAGTGCAGTCCAAGAGCGCCGGCAGTAATGGAGCCGCCCGACACGCTTGAGATGTGAACCAATCCACGCAACAAGCCGAACTCGTTCAATCGCCACAGCGCACCCAAGTGAAACAGCATTGCTCGATAGCCTCCACCTGAAAGGCACAGAGCAATTCCAGGTGTCGGCTGCGCCAGACGGTCATCAGTCTCAATAAAACGGACTGGCTGAACGTTGTCAGTAGCTTTGGATGAAGCTCGCTCTTCCATATTCGTTGGGGTTGAGAGACGACGCTGGACCAGAACTAAAAAAGGCTAAGCCTCTTCTCCGAAGTCGACATCGTTCCATATCCTCTACTCCGCTGCGCGCTGGTGCGAGTATTGGTCCAGTCGAGGGCACGGACTCGAAGCATATTGGTGAGTCACGGACTTTGTCTTTGAGGTTGACGTAGCTCGAGATTGGCGGAGAAGTCAAAATGGGCATCACCTCTGAGTTGGCTCAACAGGTTTCACAACGAGTACGTTGATCGGTCGAGCACCACGTGGCCCAGAAATCCAATACAACGACCTTACCCCTTAAGGCGATACCTCACCTGAACCGACTCGCTGAGGAATTCTCTGGACAGCCAGGCCTCCAATTCGTCGAAGTCGTATCATGCTCGCAGATCTACGTTAAAAGGGATTGCCAGTTAGCACTCTGAGGAAACAGAGTTTAGCTAAGGCTTTTATTAGATCCAACTTACTCTCTTCGGTCTTGCACCACGCGGCAGTCAAGAGACACGATTTGGAAGACAAACGATGGAGGAGTTGATGGAAGGTTATTTTGAAACCTGAGTAGCTTATTTCTGCTGCTCCCTTATCGCTGAGTCTATCGGCTTCAAAGTTTTCCACATCCGTCCCCAGGTAGCTTCGTCCGGTATCTCACCCCCTTCGGCCCAAGCCTCAAAGAGGTCTCTGGAGGAAGGGCAAGTAAGTTACCCGAGAACCGAAACTGGTTTCGCTAGGAATCTGATTCTAGCTAGGATGGAGGCAACCCCGATAGGCTACAATTCACTGTGGATGTGGGACGGCTGACCCTAGGTCTATCACAGTTTTACACCCTGCTTATTTACTGAAAGCCCGGCGACTTTCGCCTTTTATAGATAAGGAAAGTTAAAGTTTATCCTTGCGGTGTAACTCCGGTAACTGATCCTTGTTCGCTAGCCATTAATATTCTTCTTCAAGGCCGCTTAGCTGAGTGATACAACGGAGTAATGGAGAAGAGAACGGAACACTGCCCCATGGTCCCCAAACCGCGCATTTTGTTTGTAGAAGACGATCTAGATTCGCGTCAGGTCACATATCTATTCCTCATCTCTCAGGGTTTTGAGGTAATTTGCGCCCATAACGCGTCGGATGGCCTAAAAATAGCAATGGATCAAAAGTTTGATGCGTATCTATTAGACAACTGGATGCCGGAAGTGGCGGGACCTGATCTATGCCGTCAGTTACGACAGTTTGACCCCTGCACCCCCGTAATCTTTTATTCCGCCGCTGCGTATACCGCTGACAAGGAAAACGCCTTTGAAGCAGGAGCTCGATGCTATGTTGTAAAACCCGCCGATCCCGACGAGCTAGTGAACGCTTTAAAAGCTGCGATCGCGAGCTAGCTTTCTGGCCCATGCCAATGGACAGCTATTGCTGAGGCCATTAAACTCATCGAATCCTCAGGACAGCATTAAAATTCGCAGCGAGGTAGCGGGCACTGAATATCGGGTTTGCACCAGCCGCGATATCACCAAGCGAAGGTAACGCTCTGAGCGATCTGATACCCAGGGAATACCTCTTAACTCAAAAACCGAAATATCTGCATGTGAACATCGGCTCTCAAGGCTGGCTAGAAAAATTCACCTTCCAAGACTTTCCAACCAATTTGAGTAGGGTGTCACAAGGACCAAGTTATAAAGCTCGGGTCGCCGACTTAGCACGTTCGAACGCGCCCGCTAAATACATTGGTTCCAGTCCGGTGGCCCAATATTCCAAAGCCGATAGATCTGGCTGTGTTGTCTCCCGCTCAGTGCGCAACGAAGATAGGCCAGGACTTAAGGGAACGAATTCGAGCCAGCCCTCCCATGTTCCGTCTAGGCGTGGCTCGCCGTATATTAAGACTTCGTAAACGTTTCCCAACGTATCTTGCACTCGCTCACTGTGTAGGCGAATCAGCTGTGCTGCTGACGAAACCAATCCCCACGTCACACGAATATTTAATTCGTTTGTCTCTGCACCGCTTTCATATCTGCAACTGACGTCGGCTTTGGCTGGGATCAAGATGGTTTCATCACCCAAGCGGACGGTTGCGGAATGACCCATCTCGAGCATTTCCGCCAAGCGGCGCAAGACCGATGCGATTTCAATTGAAGATGAGTGCATATTTCTTTAACCCGATGGAGTTAGAAACGAAAGGGGCGGCGTAGCGGGGTTGGAATGATTCTACTGCCGCAGTCGAGG
>DATBSH010000062.1:0-14894 GCA_036559885.1 Pyrinomonadaceae bacterium | reverse complement strand
ATGTCTTCCACCGGCATCAAAAACGGCTTCTCCACATCGCGCTCCGGCGTGGGAATATAGCTGTCCACCGCATCCATCAACTCCAGCACTGTCTTCTCCCACGTCGGGTCCCCTTCCAGCGCCTTCAACGCCGAACACTTCACTACCGGAATCTCATCGCCCGGAAATTCATACGCACTCAACAACTCCCGCACTTCCAACTCCACCAGCTCCAGCAGTTCCGGATCGTCAACCGCATCCACCTTGTTCAGACAGACCACCATTGCCGGCACGCCCACCTGCCGCGCCAGCAGAATGTGCTCCCGCGTCTGCGGCATTGGCCCGTCGGTCGCCGCCACCACCAGAATCGCCCCGTCCATCTGCGCCGCTCCCGTGATCATGTTCTTCACGTAGTCGGCGTGCCCCGGACAGTCCACGTGCGCGTAGTGACGCTTCGCCGTCTCATACTCCACGTGCGCCGTCGCGATGGTGATACCTCGCGCTTTCTCTTCCGGCGCCTTGTCGATCTGATCGAAGGCCACAAACTGCACCTTCGGATTGTTCTTCCCCAGCACCTTCGTGATTGCAGCCGTCAACGTCGTCTTCCCGTGATCCACGTGCCCGATCGTTCCGATGTTCACGTGCGGCTTCGAACGGTCAAATTTTTCCTTCGACATCTTTTCCTCTCTTGGTAGGACAGGCTTTCCTGCCTGTCGCTCTTTTCGCTTTCTATTCCGACAGACATGAATGTCTGTCCTACTCGAAGTTCGTCAAAAAAATTGGCATAGGCCCTGAGCCTATGCCCGTGTGCTATTTCGCTACTCCCTGAACCTTCGCGATGACTTCCTCCGCAATGTTCCTCGGCGCCTGCTCGTAGCGCTCGAAGTGCATTGTAGAAGTCGCACGACCTTGCGTGGCGGAGCGTAAGTCGGTCGTGTAACCGAACATCTCCGACAGCGGAACGAAGGCGGTGATCACCTGGGCACCACCCACGCGCGGCTCCATGCTTTCAATGCGGCCACGTCGCGAATTCAAGTCACCATTCACTGCACCCGTATAGTCGTTAGGCGTCACGACTTCAACGCGCATAATCGGCTCGAGCAGTACGGGCTTGGCTTTCTTAACTGCATCCTGGAATGCTAATGAACCCGCGATATGGAACGACCGCTCGTCTGAATCAACTTCGTGATACGAACCGTCGAGCAGTCGCACTCTGATGTCGACCATTTCGTAACCAGCAAGGAACCCACGCTCCATTGCATCTCGAATTCCCTGCTCAACGGGCTTGATGTACTCCTTAGGAATAGCACCGCCGGTGATATGGTTTTCAAATACAAAACCTTCCCCTGGTGCTGGTTCAATTTCAATCTCTACGTGGCCGTATTGACCACGACCACCCGTCTGCTTCTTGTAGACCTCTTTACCTGGCGCGGGCTGCGTGATCGTTTCTCGATACGCAACCTGGGGTTTACCAACATTCGCCTCCACGCCAAACTCGCGCTTCATGCGGTCGACAATGATTTCCAAATGCAGCTCACCCATCCCGGCAATGATCGTCTGACCGGTTTCCTGATCCGTCGACACATTAAAAGACGGATCTTCCTGCGCGAGACGACTTAACGCGACGCCGAGCTTGTCCTGGTCCTGTCGCGTCTTGGGTTCGACTGCAACTCGAATAACTGGAGCTGGAAATTCCATCGCCTCCAGCACGATTGGCTTATTCTCGTCGCAAATCGTGTCGCCCGTTGTCACCTGTTTCATGCCACCGATCGCAATAATTTCGCCCGCGCTGGCTGTCTCAATATCTTCACGTTTGTTGGCGTGCATTCGCATCAAACGGCCGACGCGCTCCTTCGTCTCCTTGACTGGATTGTAAGCGTAGGAGCCCGCCTTAATCGTGCCGCTGTAGATGCGGACAAACGACAGCTGGCCGAGGTGCTTGTCAGCCATGATCTTGAAAACAAGACCGGCAAACGGCGCCCCCGAATCTGCCGGACGTGTCGCAGCATCACCAGTCTTCGGATTCTTGCCTTCCACCGGAGGAATATCCAATGGAGACGGAAGGTAATCTACGACTGCGTCGAGCAGCGTTTGCACTCCCTTGTTCTTGAACGCCGAACCGGTGACGACCGGGACGATCTTTAGATCGACAGTTCCTTTGCGCAGGGCCGCACGAATCTCTGCTTCCGAGATCTCTTCACTCTCGATGTATTTGTGCATCAAGTCGTCATCAACGCTGGCAACAGCTTCAATAAGCTTCTCGCGCGCTGCTGCAGCCGCTTCTTTAAGATCCTCAGGAATGTCACTTGTTTCGTATTCGGCGCCTTTACTTTCGTCGTTCCAGATCAACCCCTTCATCGCAATGATGTCGACGATGCCTTTAAATTGATCTTCAATGCCAATCGGGATTTGAAGTGCGACCGGGTTCGCTCCGAGTCGAGTTATGATCGAATCAAAGGACCGATCGAACGAAGCTCCAGCGCGGTCCAGCTTGTTGATGAAGCAAATACGGGGAACGCGATATTTGTCAGCTTGGCGCCAAACGGTTTCTGACTGCGGCTCAACGCCGGCCACTCCGTCAAAAACTGCCACCGCGCCGTCGAGCACGCGTAGCGAGCGCTCTACCTCCATTGTGAAATCGACGTGACCCGGCGTATCGATGATGTTAATGCGGTGATCGACACCGTTTCTTTCCCAGAAGCAGGTAGTCGCAGCACTTGTAATTGTGATGCCACGTTCCTGTTCCTGCTCCATCCAGTCCATCGTCGCCGTACCCTCGTGCACTTCACCGATCTTGTGGGTGATTCCGGTGTAGTAGAGGATCCGCTCCGTCGTGGTGGTCTTACCGGCATCAATGTGCGCCATGATGCCGATATTCCTGAATGTGCTTAAATCTTGTTTAGCCATCGTTCAAGCGATAGGTCCTATTCGTTTCCTACCATTTGTAATGGGCGAACGCTTTGTTCGCATCGGCCATTCGATGCGTGTCGTCCTTCTTCTTAACAGCGTTGCCGCGGTTGTTAGCAGCATCGAGAATCTCTGCTGCAAGCCTGTCAGTCATAGTTTTCTCTCCGCGATCGCGCGCATATGAAACGATCCAGCGGATTGCCAGGGCACCGCGCCTCTCCTGATGAACCTCAACAGGGACCTGATAAGTTGAACCGCCGACGCGACGTGACTTCACTTCGACAGTAGGTTTCACGTTATCAATCGCCCGCTTGAAAACCTTCAACGGTTCTTCACCGGTTTTGTCACCGATGTGACGCATAGCGTCGTAGAAGATCCCTTCCGCCAATGACTTCTTGCCTTTCCACATAACGCCGTTGATGAACTTCGTCACCAAAGGACTGTTGTATACAGGGTCAGGAAGTACTTCTCGTCGTTCTGCTACTCGTCGTCTCGGCATATCTGTTAGGTCTCAGGTTTCAGGTGTCAGCATTTTCGTTGTACCTGGCACCCGACACCCGGTACCCGGCACCACCTTTTATTTCGCGCTCGACTTCGGTCGCTTCGCGCCGTATTTCGATCGCCCTTGTTTGCGATCAGCCACGCCTACTGAATCCAGCGTTCCGCGAATCACGTGATAACGCACGCCGGGAAGATCTTTCACTCGGCCACCACGAATGAGCACGATCGAGTGCTCCTGAAGGTTGTGTCCAACCCCGGGGATATAGGTGGTTACCTCAATTCCGTTCGTCAAACGCACTCGAGCTACCTTGCGCAGCGCGGAGTTAGGCTTCTTAGGCGTTTGCGTGTAAACGCGCGTGCAGACCCCACGCTTCTGAGGGGAACTCTGGAGTGCGGGGCTGGCCGTCTTGTACTTCACTTGCTGGCGGCCTTTGCGGACAAGCTGATTTATCGTCGGCACTTGTTTTCCTCTTTGCGGCTGTTTCTAGCTCGCGCTGTCGATTTTGACGCACAAAAGGCCGCCTACCTGCCTCTTTCCGGAACCACGGGTTTATCCCGAGTAGAACTATCAGGTTCTACTTTCGTCCGGCAGTCAGCGCAGGCTGCTGCCCTGTTGTCTTAATGTTAGGGACGTTCTGACTTCGCTGCTTGGCGGGTGTGGATAATGGCTTCCCTCAAGCCGAAACTTTTCTGTGGCGTCGCATCACAGGCGAGAAAAACTCTCACAAGCGGGTCACGCGCTGGAGCGGCTGTGAACAACCGCGACGCGTGCGTTTACGCCACAATACTTGTTATCAATGGCCGAATCGTACTGGCCGAGCAACGCCTCCACACCAACAGAACCGACAGGACGTTGCCCTTGTTCGCTTCAGACCGTTCGTCCGAAACGGGAGACTATAAAGGTCAGGCGCTGTAGAGTCAAGCTGAGAGGCTGTTAAAAGCGCCTGAAAACCCGAACGCACACGACTTAAAGAACGGGAGCGAAGCGACCGATTTCAACGAACCAAACCGTCAACGCCAATTCCAATCGGTCGCTTCGCTCCCGTTCTTTACGCGTGATCTCCTCAACCACGTTAGAAGCGACCGATTTCAACGAACGCAACCGTCAACGCCAATTCCAAATCGGTCGCTTCTTTAGTTGACTTACTTCGAACACAGTTCGGTCACGGTACCATCCCTTAGAAAAGCCAGGTAACCAGTTTCCAAATGCCGTACCCGATTCCGCTGAGCAACAGTACTGCCACGATAGCTGCGAGCGCGACCATTAGCTTGAACTTGCGATAACGATTCTTGTCAGGCGGAGCAAGTGATCCCTGTGGAAAATACGGTGGTGGTGTGTAAGTTGCCATGCTAATCAATTCCAAGACTTCTTCACGGAGTCGGCTTCGCGGCTCCAGTTACCGGCAATCCGGATTCAGCCTTCTTTAACTCCTCTTCCTTCTGTTTCTTCAGTAACTCTTCCTGGTGCTTTTTGCCTGCCTTGATTCTGTTTACGCCTTCCTTCGCCTCTTCTAAAGCATCTTCAGCTCGATAATTTTCCGGATCGATCTCCAGTGACTTGGAAAAGGCTGAAACTGCGTCGTTGTATTGAGCCAGGCGGGTCAGCGCCATCCCCAGGTCGTAATACATATCAGCATCGTTGTCTTTCAGTTTGACGGCTTGACGATACTCGCGAATCGCGTCGCTGTACTGATGAAGATTTGCATACGTCTGACCCAAGTTGTAATGACCTTCGGCATCATCCGGATGGCTCTCCAAATATTTTTTGTAGCTCTCGACCGCTTTCTTATACTCGGCCTCAGCTTCCTCCACCTTGTTTAAGGCTTCGTAACTGAGTCCGAGGCGAAAGTGAGCTTCGGGCAGATCTGGATCGAGTTGTATCGCCTGCTGAAATGCTTCGGCGGCCGCCGAATCCTGATCATCTCTATAAAGATTTTTCCCTTTCTCCAGATGCGCCAAGGCTTGAGCCGGACCGCCACCGTTGCCGGCAACCCCATTTAAATCTCCCGTCGGTCCGCCGGTGGTTTGCCGTCCTCGTTTGCAACCCGACAGAAGCAGACAAACACTGCAGATAATAATTAGCAGTTTCATGTTTAATCGCTTTTGACGAATGTTGACGCTGAAGCTCCGTTATCTAACGCCAATCGAGGCGAGTGAGTCAAACCTAACGCTTTGGCCCGGCGGTGTGTATAATGCCAGCCAAATCAGACCGCATATGGAAAGCAGGGCTAATTCCCTCTTTCTATCTTAAAACCGCTTTTCCAACTGTTGCGGCCAATTAACTATTGGCCACTGCGTCCGCAACTCTAAAGCAAACGAGGTATTGAAATGTTTAGAAGTATGCGCCTACTCGGATACCTGCTGCCACTTGCCATGGCAGCATGTTATCTAGCCCCCAGTAACGCATCCGCTCAGATGCGTCGCGTCAGCGACCGCGAATTTGTCATTAATGCTCCCCCAAGCCTGAGCCTCACGTCAGACTCGTCTGTTATCAAAGCCTGCAGCGAGGGCGAAGGTCCACGCGTGCACTTAAACGCAAACGCCAAATCGCCCGGAGGTTTCCCGATCCGTTATCGCTGGTCGACGCCCGCAGGTCGAATCATTGGCGAGGGAGCAAATGTTGTTTGGGATCTCGCTGGCGTAGCCCCCGGATATTACAAGGCATCTCTTGAGATCGAAACCGGTGACAGTAATAGCGAGTGCCAGGCCTTCGCTTCTACGGGTGTACTGATAAATGCTTGTCCGATAGTAACGCCCGTGTGTCCTGAGGTTTCCGTAGTCTGTCCTTCGCAGGTCGCGTTAGACCAACCGCTCACGTTCACTGCAAATGTGGCGGGAGGAAACAGCACCACTCCGCTAACCTATAACTGGACTGTTTCCGCAGGCACTATCATCGAAGGCCAGGGTACGCCGACCATAAAAGTCGATACTAATGGTCTCGCTGGCCAAACCGTCCGAGCAACGCTTTCGATGGGCGGGCTTCCGATGGAGTGCGCAGATAGTTGTGCCGTTTCGATTCCGCTTCCTCCACCGCAATGCCGGAAGTTTGACGAGTTCCCTGACGTCGCTCGGAACGACGAAAAGGCGCGTTTGGATAATTTCGTAGTTGAGCTACAGAATGATCCGACTTCTACAGGTTATGTCATAGTGTCGCCCGGGCGATCTGAGAAGGCAGAAGATGCGCAACGACGGATGTCTAGAATCGTTGACTATCTAGTTAACTCGCGTGGCGTCGATACGAAACGCGTGGTGACTCTTGTCGGCTCTAATAAAGCTGAACTAACCGTCGAGCTGTGGGCCTGTCCACAAGGTGTGACACCGACCAAACGATAGACCAACTATCAGACAACATTTAGGCCCAACGCCTCTCTTCGGGCGTTGGGCCTTTGTTTCTTTGGAGTGCGCCGACTTGTCGGCGCTTTCATTTGTCGCGACTTGTCACTACTTGGCAGAAAAGCGGCGACAAGTCGCCGCACTCCAAAGAGAGGTCTACGGGACGATCTCGATTGGTATTAATTGTTGACCCGAAATCACAAACTCCGCCGGCGGCAGTTCCATCTCCCAAAGTGGAGACAGCACCGTGGGCGTATAACCGCCTGAGGTTCTATCACTGTTCAATGTAGCTACGACGGACGGCGGTAAATTAGGAAGTTCGCTGGTTCCAATCACTGCCCCTGGCGTAATACGAAACAACTTCACGTACAACCGATCGTTCTTTTTGATCGTATTGATCGCCCGTACCAACTGACCCAGATCCTGCGGGACGAAAGATTTGGCAGCCGACCCTTCCTGAAGCGCTCCGCCATCGCCGACGAAAACTAATAGTTGTCCTACTGCTACATCGTTCGGAATCTGAATCGGGATAGACTGTACAAACTGTTTCCCCGACTCAGTTCTCACGTACGCTTGTACCTGGACTTTTTCGCCTCGTCTGACTTCCGGCCGGTCGATGGCGACTCGCTCAAGAGTTGCGGCGTACTTAGTTTCCGTCGCTGATATGTCGAGTGTGATCCCATCGAGCTGCACATCGTCAAACCCACTTGAGAGCAACGAACCGACAGGAGCTGCGATTGAACTTGAGGCCATAAGAGCGGCGTTCCCGGCAGAAAATCTCCTGTCAATTTGGATGGGCTCCTGGCCCTTTACTTTGATTTGGCCCGTTATAGCGATCGTTGAGTCGCCCAGCGCTCGCTCGCTTGAGGTGATGGTATTGAATAGCGTGATGTTCAGCAGCAGTGGCGTCAGAAACTGGTCGTTCGCAATTTCGTAAGAATAGGTTTCCTGACGATCCCGACTTGTATGAAGATTGACTTTTACCGGAATCATTTTGGGTGCTTGATTTAGCAACCCGAAGATACCGGATGCCCGATCTTGAGATATCGTTCCGACCATACGGCCAGGCACAGACAACTTAAAAGAGTTATTGACGTTTGAGATAACGGTTACGACTGATGATTCCGCCATCGGCATGTCCGACGCACCGAGACTAAGAAACGGATGGCCAAAGGCATAAACGCGATCGCCGTCTCGTAACGTCACAGTTCCTGCGGCAGCAAGTGAATAATCACCGCGTACGAGTTGCACTGTGATCGAACTACCCGCCGGAAATGTGTTTGCCTCAGCAGGAGCAAGCGGTGTTATAGGCGAAGCTCCTCCCGTACCTGACACAGGTAACAGTCCATTGGAAAGCAACTGCGGAGCAAACATTGCCAGCGAATCCTGGTTGATTCCCGTAAACACTAACGGGGTAGCAATCGGCACCATCTGCTGACCTAGCAGAGGGATCAACGGCGAACCGGCCGATACTGGTGCTAACAAAGAAACGGGTGAAACGGCCGGCTTTGGCGGTTCAACCTTCCAATTCGTGCCGGCGAGTTGCGCGAAGGAAACGGCGCGTGGCTCTTTTGGTTTCGCTTGTCGATCCGTCCCCTTATCAAACAAATCGATCATCTGTTTGATTGGAGTTATGCCCGCTATCGGTTCACGTGAGAAAGGAAAGCTAAACGCGATGGCGCCGACTAGTTTTCCGTCGATGTAAACGGGAGACCCGGACATTCCAGCAAACACTCCGGTCTTCTCGACATTTGAGCCACTCAGTTTGGCAATGATGGCTGACTGCCTTGGCCCCGGAAAGCCTGGAAGAACGCCCAACACCTCAACCCCGAATTCCTGTGGCTCACTGCCAGAAAAGACGGTTCGCGCCGTCCCTTTCATGCCGGCCTTCAAATCTTCGAGAGGAAACACCTGCACAGACGGTAAAGAGTTTGGTACTACCTGTTGGGCGGAGGTAAAGACCGCTCCTATCACAATCAAAGCAAATGTAAGGACAGGCACCCAGAGTTTCTTCATTAAATCAACCTTTCAAATCCTAGTTCGTGCGGCGAGCGAAAATCCAGCCAAGATTATAGATGCGGGAACGTCCCTTGAAGCCGCTCCCTGCGACTATAATTTTGCTTCAAAAATCGGTCAAGGTTCAGCGGGCGTTAAGGACGTCCTCTTGTGGCAAACAGGCAGTGCCGAAACGCGGTTCGGGTCCACCTTACGATAATCGAATCTAACGGCTGACGACCATCCGCCGCTATCCCGACGTGTCGGGATACTGGACCGTTCGCCACAACATTGAGTGTTGACCCGAGGCGTAGAGGACACCTGACTCTCGATTCGCTCGAACCTGATGAACCGAGGATTAACGTGAACGCGCAAGCCTGTTAATATCGGTCCATGAAGATTGCGTTCGCGGCATTCCCGCTGCTCCTGTTTATGGCCGTTGCTGCTCAGGCGCAAGTCGCTGGATCTGTCTGCTACCAACCAAGCGCGCGATGCAGTACATCCCATTCCTTTGCTACCAACCAGCTCCCCTTCGTTATCAAAGAGAAGCTCGTGTTCGGAAAGAGTTATCGTTCTCAACAGTTTTACGCTGTCATTCTTAAGAGCGTGAAAATCGGACCCAATGCTGATTGCTCCGAAGTCAGCGAAGCAGAACGCCTCCAAGCACAATCAATCTGGCCAACTCGCAAAGTCTTTACTTCTCGACTTTCTTGTCCGGAGGAGTTGGTGTTCTATGAAAAGACCGAACAGACAGTCAATTTCCTCGCGGTCTACGCAGGAAACAGCCTCAGCGAAGCGAGACGTGTCTTAAATGAAGCAAAAGCGAAGGGACATCCACAGGCGTACATAAAACGTATGCGTGTAGTCCTCGACTACTCGACGTAACTCTCATCCTCGAAATCATGGAGCAAGTGGAGGCCTTTATTCTAGCCGGTGGTGCTTCGAGTCGAATGGGTACTAACAAAGCTCGACTGCCGCTCGCCGGAAAGCTTTTCATCCAGCGCATTGCGGAGATCATGCACAATGTGGTTTCTGACGTAACGGTTGTTGGGCAGAATTTTGAGGACCTGGGCCTTCGGAGCGTCAGTGACATACACCCGCGCTGGGGAGCGTTAGGTGGCATTCATACTGCTTTGGCCAATTGTCAATCTAAGTGGGCACTGATCACAGCGTGTGATTTACCATTTGTGACGCCTGCGCTATTTGAGCGACTCTCCAACTTTCGCCAACAGCATGATGCGGTAGTGCCAATCCAACCGGATCTCGTTCCGCAACCGCTGTGCGGTCTATATAAGGTCACGCCATGTCTGGAGCAGGCAAGCGAACTAATTAGTGGCGGACAGCGAAGGCCGCTGGATTTACTTGATCGAGTGAAGACGAAGTGGGTTCAGTTCGAAGAGCTGGATGATCTCGCGGGCGCGAAAAAGTTTTTTGTTAACATCAATACGCCGGAAGATTATTATGACGCGCGTCAGAAAGGAGTCGCTGAAGATTGAGCCTCAACAACTCAGCTTTCGCCTTTGAGAAACTCAGTCGTTTATTTTAATGTCGCCGCGGCGAAGACTCGGTAGAAGACTGTTCAAGTCGTTGCTGCCAATAGCGCTAACCGTTCTGGTGGCCGTTGTTGGAGCCCTCGCCTTCATTGTCTACTGCACTTCCAATCCTCCTCGTCGTCCGTACTTACTTACTCCGCAATCATTCATAAGCATCACCGGCCGCGCATTCAAGATAACCGACGAAACCTGGACGAACGGCGACGGCACACAGGCGCGTGGCTGGCTATTGAAAGGGTATGAAGGAGCTCCAGCGGTTATTCTCTTGCACCGTTACGGCGCCGATCGATCATTCCTATTCAATCTCGGCGTGAAGATATACGAAACGACAAACTTCACAATCCTGTGGCCTGACTTGCGGGGTCACGGCATGTCGCCGCTGGTAAAACGAACTTCGTTTGGAACGCTTGAGGGCGACGATCTGTTATCCGCCCTGGATTTCCTTAAAAATGTGAAAGCTGACAGCAAGAACAAGCTTGTTGGTGATCGCTTCGGAATCTATGGAGTTGAACTAGGAGCGTATGCGGGTCTAAAAGCCGCGCGTGCGAACGCTGCGATAAAGGTCCTGGTGCTTGATTCAATCCCCCACGCGCCTGGGGAACTGTTGCACGTCAATGTAACTAATTGCGTTGGAGTTGATGTCGGAGCAGTACAAGCTTTGTCACGCTTGGCGACAAAAATCTCATTCATGGGGACTTATGACGATGCGAGCTCGTGTGATCTAGCATCTTCAGTGCGAGATCAGGATGTACTGCTGCTCTCAGGTGATGATGCCGGTTATCTCAAGCAATCAACGGCCGCACTTCAGAGTTGTTTTGCCAACCACGATAAGATTGAAAGTCGAATCGACCTGCCGCTAAGCGGTTTTAGTTTGCCTTCAGCAACTGGCGAACAAGGAGAGGCCTACGATCGCATCGTTATCGATTTTTTCGATACTCATCTTCGTTAACGACTCTCCGACTTCGTCGCAATAAGGGCCAGGTTGCCGTTATCGGCGAGGATCTCAACTTCAGGCGATCGTTTGTAGTTTTCAAGATACTCTACGGGTATTAACACCAGGATGATTTGCCCACGCCGCTTTGCCTCGGCGACAATCTCAGGCAGTTCTTCCAGCGGCTGTGGCTCACCGTTACTACCATAAACAACTCGATCACTCGCATAGAACTCAGCGGTGCGGTCTGAGCCGCGGCGAATGAATATCGGCGCATTGGCTAACCCACGGCGATCGGCGGCGACAATTAGATCCCGAACCGATTGACGTTGCGCAACCTGAACTGCCGCGAGACGCAGACTTGCAACTACTGACAACACAGTGCCCAGGGCAACAGTCAGTAACGCAGTTGCTGTCTTTCGTCGAAGCACGAATGTCATCAGCCCGGCGATCCAGAGCGGGAGCGTAACGATGAGGGCGCGCGTTGTCGAAAACGCGCCTGATCTCTTTGCGTAATATACGCCGCCCGCGGCAAGAGCTATTGCAATTGCCCCTGTCGCAATCAACGACCAATTCGCGTGTTGATTCGATGCCAGGCGTCTCATGCGATCTCCCGTAAGTATCGCAACTGCGGGGAGCACAGGAAGTATGTAACCGGGGAGCTTCGATCCAGATAAAGAGAAAAATAGGAGCGGAAAAACAATCCAACTCAGCGCGAATAAAGTTAACTGTTCGTCAGGATTCTTTTCCCTCTGCTTTGAAAACCTCAGATGCGCGATTGAATCGATGAAAATAGCCGACCAGGGCAGCGCGAGCATCAACAAGATAGGAATGTAGAAATAGAATCGTTGACGGTGTTGGTACTTATCTGAAACGTAGCGAGCGAAATGATGTTGCACAAAGAACTCGTTGATAAAGGACCACCCGTGCCGCGCGATTACTGGTCCATACCACAGCGCAGAAACCAGCAACACCACAGGCAAGCCCCACAGCAAACTTATGAAGGTTTCGCGTGACGGTTTCTTGCGCGCAACAATATAGTAGAGCGCTATCACTCCGGCGGGAATAACAAGACCTACCAAGCCTTTTGCAAGCAGGGCAACTCCTATCGCGGCGTAGAAAGCAAGCAGGAGCAACTGTCTGTTCTTTTTTTTGATTGCGCTTTCCTGTGACAGAAAGCAGACGAACGCCCAGGTTATTGGCATCGTCACCACGACGTCGAACGTCGCTCCGCGAGAGAAAACAATCAGACCAAGACTCGTCGCCATTGCGAGTGCGCTCCACGAGCTCAGTCCTTTCAACTCGTCTGACTGGCGACATTCAAATTTGCGAGTCAGCACCCACACTGCAAGTATTGTTAACAACCCGCATGCAGCTGCACCAATCCGCACCGCAAATTCGTTCACTCCAAAGATCTTGTACGCCGCGATCATCATCCAGTAGAACAACGCGGGTTTCTCGAACCAGGTGTGGCCAGCTAGTGTGGGCGTAATAAGATCGCCGCGCAGAAACATTTCTCTCGCTACCTGCGCGTAACGCGGCTCGTCAGGTCCAACGAGAGGGAGATGACCCAGGCCGTAAAAGTAAAAGGCGACAGTGATTAAAAAAAGAAGAACGACAAGTCGCTTGGCAAGCGCTGAAGGTTGCAAGTATAGTCCTTTGACATGATTACAGAATTAAGAAGAACAAGCCTTAGATAGCTCAGGCTCCTCTCCCGTTCTTGTTAATTCCGTAAATTCTGTCCGAATAAACTAGACGAAAAAACGCCAACAGTAAAATGACGTTAAGAACAGCTGTCATTGGTGCAGGCCACCTCGGACGTGAGCATGCTCGCATTCACGCGTCGCTTGCGGCTGAGGGTTTGTCAAAGTTTGTAGCGGTGTGTGATCTCAACGAATCTATCGCCCGCTCGATCAGCTCAGAGCGCGAAACTGAATGGACGACAGACTGGCACGATTTAATTGGAAAAGTCGATGCGGTCAGTCTCGCTGTTCCGACTGAGTCTCACTGCGACATCGCATGCGAGCTTTTAAGACAGGGCATTCACGTGCTTGTTGAGAAGCCGATCTCCCGAACTCTCGAAGAAGCTGATCACATGATCGCGGCAGCCGCCGCAGGTAACGCGGTCCTCCAGGTTGGTCATCTCGAGCGGTTCAATCCTGCGATGGTTGCCCTACGCCCTCATGTCCGCAATCCTGTCTATTTTGAGATCCATCGTGTGGGAGCTTTCACTACACGATCGCTGGATATCGACGTTGTACTCGATCTGATGATTCACGATCTCGACATTGTTCAATGGTTGGTCGGCGAAGATGTTGCTGTAACTGAGATTCACGCCGTTGGTATTGCAATTCTTACAAATAAGGTCGACGCCGCGAATGCGAGAATCGAATTTGCTTCAGGCGCTGTTGCAAACATAACGGCTTCGCGTGTCGGTACGGAGCGAATCAGGAAAATGCGGTTTTTCCAGCCGCACGACTACATCGCCATTGATTACACGACAAAGCGAGCGTCGATAAGTAGCCTGGCACCACCGGCGGCAAACGGAGCGTGGCCTGGTGTACATGTCAAAAATCTTGATGTGGTCGATGTCGAACCTTTGCGTGCTGAAACAGTGGCATTTCTTGAAGCAGCCCGTAACGGGCAACCAGCCCCCGTTTCAGGTGTTGACGGAAGGAACGCGCTCAGCCTGGCGCTTCGTGCGTTAGAAAGGATCGAGCAGCACGCAGCGCATCCGGTGGTGAGTGCCGTCGTTCGTTGAGAATTAAAGCCGCAGATTTCGCAGATGAACACAGATCAGAATGATAGATGTGAACGCCTGTTCAGCGATCCGTGGAGATCTGCGTCCATCTGCGGCTAACTAACATGCGCAACGATCAGATCTCAGCATTTCTTTCGCAGCGCATCGAAGCAGGTGACTTCCCTTCCGCCGTTTACCTTATCGCTGAAGGCGATCGCGTAGTGTTCGCCGATGCTGTCGGGCATTCCCTGCTTGAGCCATACCGTATTACTTCCACGACGCAAACCATTTACGATCTAGCCTCACTTACTAAACCTCTGATTACAAGTTTGCTGAGTTGCCGCAGAGTCGAGTTGGGTGAATTAACACTCGATAGTTCGGTCTCCCATTACCTTCCGGAATTTGATCGTACTGACAAGCACATGATCACTATCCGAGAGCTACTCACTCATACGTCAGGCCTACCCGCATGGCGACCGCTGTACATTTTGGCGGAGAACGAACCTGAGCGAGCACTCGCCGCGATTGCGAGTCTTGAGTTGGAGTACAAGCCAGGGACTCGAGTTGTTTATAGCGATCTAGGTTTCATCGCACTTGGATTTCTTGTCGAACGACTTTCACATCATGAGCGACTCGCGCAATTGGCCAAGACTGAAATCATTAATGCGTTGGGACTTCAGCATACATTCTTCAATCCTGAAGCGGCCTTGCAAACAGGCATTGCAGCTTGTGAGACAGGCAATGCTTACGAGCGAGAAATGGTGGGGACTGAACCTGCTGCAACTTATAAGAACTGGCGCAGCGCAATAATTTGGGGTGAAGTACATGATGGGAATGCCTACTTTCTCGGCGGCGCTGCGGGCCATGCGGGACTTTTCTCCACAGCAGCGGAAACCTGGACGATGGCCCAACAATTTCTTGCCGGGCATTCGAAACTATTAAAACCCGAGACGTG
>DATBSH010000061.1:0-10590 GCA_036559885.1 Pyrinomonadaceae bacterium | reverse complement strand
CACGTCTGAGATAGTACATCGGACACCTTCCGGACACCGGATCTCTTTAGTAACCAGTATTGGCGCGGTAGCCAAGTGGTAAGGCCGAGGTCTGCAAAACCTCTATCGTGAGTTCGATTCTCACCCGCGCCTCCAAATTTTCCAAGCTCTATCAGCAGCATAAACACAGGCGATTATTGACATAGCACTTTGGTGCCGTTGCCAGGTGTGCTAGCGGTCGTGCTAGCCTAAGGCATGTCCGAGAGACAGCCGGTCGTTGCCGTCTACGTCCGATCTCACGGCGATTGCCGGTATGCCAAGCAGAGCCACCGCGCATTCGTCCGAGATTGCAAGTGCGTGAAGTGGCTCCGATACTCCGGCGAGACATGCCTGTGCGGCTACGAGCACACCGGCCGCCAGCATCGCATCTCCGCAGGCACAAGATCCTGGGGAACCGCAGAAGAGAAACGCGCCGCGCTACAGCACCGTCTCGATACCGGAGAATCGACGTCGCCAATAGCAGAATTGAAGCGGCTGACAATCGCGCAGTACATCGAAACGTTCGTCACAGCCAAGCGGAGCGAGGGCTGCAGCCCGGACACAATCCGCAAACTGCGAAATCAGCTTGGCGGCCTTGAACGATTCTTAGCCGAGCGGTCTAAGTTCTTCCCCACGGATATCACACCGACGGACGTGATTGAGTTCCGCGCTGGGTGGACGTGGGGTTCCGGAGTGACGCGGCAGAAGGCTCAGGGAAATGTTCGCGCATTTCTTCGAACGTGCTGCAAAGGCAATCTCGCCGAACTGCTCTCGGCGCTGAAGACAATCCGGCTGTCAAAGACCGACCTCTCGCGACTGGAGCCCCAGCCGTTCAGCGAAGAGGATTTGAAGAGGCTTCTTGCCCAAGTGCCGAAGACATTCGCGCGGGATCCGGCAAAGATCACGCGCACAACCACGCTGATTCACTTCATGGTTTCAACCGGCCTTGCAATACGCGACACGATTCAGCTTGAGCGGGACAACATCGCTGGCGGCTGGCTTCGCATTAAGCGTCAGAAGACGAACAAACCGGTCGAACAAAAGCTTGATGCAGGCCTCCATAAGGAACTACTCGCCGTTGCCACCAACAATTCGCGGTTTTTGTTTTGGAATGGCACGAGTCTACCCACGTCAGCGACTGGCCTTTGGCAGGATGACTTGCGCATCGTAATGCAAGATGCCGACCTCTGGATTAAGGGCAACCTATCGCATCGTTTCCGCGACACGGCCGTCGATTTCTGGTTAGGCTCGGGCTGCTCGATCGTCGAAGTGTCGGCGATGCTCGGCGATACCGTCGCAGTCGTGGAGAAGCACTATCGAAAGCTACTGTCGAAACGCATGGCTGAACGCCTCGCAAAGGTTCCTACGCGGTCATGGAGCGCAAGCGTATGAGCGAGCTACTTACTGTGCGAGATGTAGCTGCGATTCTGCGCTGCTCAGAAGACGTAGTGGTGAAAAGGTTCGCGAAGGTTCCGGGTGTAATTGATTTCGGACAGCCGGAGAATCGGCACCGACGCCAGTACCGCATTCTGCGCATTCCGAAGGCTGTGCTCGAGAAGTACCTCTCCACTAGGGCTGGTCATCCGGTCAAAGTCGAAATTCCCGCGAGGCCGGAGCGACGTCGTAGGTCACCTAGCTGGGAGGGCGCGGCAATACTCAATCTCGCGAAGGCTGGTAAACAGAATGAGTGTGAGGACCGCACGGTCTATCGAAGGATTGCGGACTTGTCGCGCTTATTGGCGGCTAAGGTGCCGGAGTCTCTATGGCCGGAAGTTTTGGAGGGTCGGTTAGATGACGAAGAGTAATTAACCCGCCCCCATCTGCGCGGAGTGGCGGTACATCAGTCTCGTAAAAAACTGCCCGATCTGCGGTCCACCGGGCCGACTACACGAAATTCAGGACGCTGCTGACGACTACATCCGGCGCTATGAATTTCAGAAACTGTGGGAGACCGGAACATTCGAACAGGTGTGGGACGCGATTATTCCAGTCCCTGCGAACATGCGGCGCTAAGGAGCCGTTAGAGTTGTCCCGCAATGCTGCGCGGAAGGCACGGCTGTATAGAAACTGCAAATGGCAGTACGGGGTCGCGTGCCGTTCGTACACCGAGCAGTACCTCGACTCCTCCGGGATCTTCAAGGACGCCGTCGTGTCCATCATGGCGACCATCGGCAAGCAGGAGAACGTGCGCCGATCCGAACGCATCACCGCCACCCTCTCAAGGCTCAAGGCCCAGGGCGTGAGGTTAGGACCGTCCGCGCGTCAAGGACTCGAAGGCATCGCGCACCACGCTGTGGCGCAGGGCACGTGAGAAGAACTAGAGTTAGTTGAGTGCTACAATCCATGCCGTGAAGTGCCCTCATTGCATGGTCGAGTTTCATGACAATCCTCAGCCGATTCACATCGGGCAAGACGTAGACGGCGAGTGGGGGATGATAAAACGAACATGTCCAGTGTGTAAGAAGCTTATCTTGCACTTGCAGAATTCAGCCGGCGCTAACGCAATGTGGGGGATGTCTCAGGGTAATCAAAGGGTTTTTGGTGGGTTCAGCATTATTAGCAGTGAACAATTAGTAAAGCCCAAAGGCAGCCGCCGCCTACCCGTGGCCGTGGAAGTTCCGAAGAAATTTGCCGACGACTACTCGGAGGGTTGTCTCGTCCTTCCTGACAGCGCTAAGTCTGCTGCCGCTCTTGGCAGGCGTTGTCTACAGAACCTGCTTCGTGAGGTCGCGAAGGTAAAACCCGGAAACCTTGCTGACGAGATCCAAGCGGTCATCGACAGTGGCAAGTTACCCTCCGATCTCAACGAGTCCATCGACGCGGTGCGGAACATCGGCAACTTCGCCGCACACCCGATGAAGAGCACACAATCGGGAGAGATTCTCGACTGTCGAGCCAGGTGAGGCTGAGTGGACGTTGGACTGTCTTGGAAGACCTATTTGACTTCTACTTCGTGCGACCCGCGCAGCGGCAGAAGAAAAGAGACGCGCTCAACCAGAAGCTCGGCGAAGCGGGGAAACCGCCGATGAAGTAGGGTCCTCACGGTGATCTATGAGTCTGCCTGATGAGCTGAAGCCCGATCTTCACCGCACATTGCTGGGACCCCTTTCGCTTGCCGACGAAATTTTCGGCGCATTTCTCCCCGGTTGTTTTTTTACTCTCCTCCTGTTGATCAAGGGATCGCCGGTCACAACCACTGCTATGGCGTATCCGAACCTGGGTTACAAAACCAAGATCGCCTGTGCGCTTTTGGTGTCTTACGTGTTCGGTAAGGTTGCTCTCGCGATTGTCACTGGTATAGAGGAAATAGTTCGAAAGCGGGATGCTGTGACTAAATCTGGGACTCTCTTAGATAACCTGCCGAAAGAGCTGCAGCATTTTGTTGGAGGTACCATTCTGGGTGCCGCGACGGCAGGAAAGTTCCGAATGCTTGAATACTTTGCCGGACAGAGAGCGCAATATCTGTTCAATCTCTCCACAGGGCTACTGCTGATGCTCGCAGCCACGATACATGGTGACGGAAACCTTCGTTTGCTGGAGGCTAGCCTTGGTTTGATTCTGTTGGTTCGTGGTTTCACGGTCATGCGGAATGCAATGCTCGCCGTGTCCGGCTTATTTGGGGTCGCGGTGGGCGAGCGCCTCACAGAGGTACCACTAGAGCGGGTGCTACAAGTATCATTGGTCATCCTGAAACTACTTCTTCCGCAAAGCCAAGCCGCCACTGCAAAACCGACGACTGAGACGACAACTGAGACACCGCCGGTGCCGCCCCTATCGCAAGCGCTTCACACTGATCACAAAATTCCGGAACAGACCCCTTCAACTGAAGTGAAGGGGCCGCGTGCCGTGTGACAACACTTCACTTCGTCGGCCACTTCCGATCAATCTCCGTGAGGATCTGTTCCGCCCAAATGACGGCGTCCGCGATGGCACAAACTGTCGCGGGGACCTTCGGTCCTGCTGGATACTGCGCCAGCTTCCGCGCCGCGAGGATGGCGGCGGCGATCAGCAGCACGCGCTTGCGCCCCTCATCCACGCAGAGGATTGTACCACGTTTCGCCTTGTGTTCGCCCTAGCGCTTGACTCCAGTCCTCAGGTCAATCCCTTTTTTGTGGCACAAGTTGATTAGCCCTTCAGTGGTCACCACGAGATGTGCTTTGGGAATCGCCTTTAGCAAAAAGTTGAACGCTCCCCGCATCGGGAAACGCTGCCCGGTAAGCTCTCTCTTGAGATCATGGAACTGTTCCCACGCGTAGTGGTCGGCTGCTTGCAAGCCCGCGCAGTCCTTCTTGTCTTTGTATATGGGTGAAGTCCCACCTTCAGACTCCACCAGTTCAGTGAACTTCTTTTGTTCAAAATCCCCAGCCTCAAAGACGCACTCAACTGACTCTTCGATGGCGAATTGTTCTTCCCATTCGTGAACGCGCGCCATGCAGGACCGGGCCGCTAGCGCGTACGGAGGCACAACACTTCTCAAATCCAGCAGTGAGCTTATGTTGTCGTAAATCTTCATCTCCACAATGCAGGAAATTCCGCAGTTAACCATTGACTGTTGTGCAATGCAGAGTTTTTGAAAGAAACTTGCGCCTCGCTTCGGGTCTTTGGAGATCGCAACGTAGTCTGGCCGTGCATTCTTTTGAGTCTCGTATTTAGGGTTGGCATGGGCAGATTGAAATTCTGCCATGTGAAACGGTAGGAGTACGCCGTGCTCATCGTGGATTTGCTTCCACATTCCCTCGAAAGCGCGCCACTGCATGAAATTCGCGACGTAACCGGCGACCACAACAAACGCTTGATCCCGAGCGTTCCCAGAGGCATCGAAGTAGGCCGTGAATAACGCCATGGTGGATCAATTCTTCAGGATGACGAAGAGCACGGCCAAAACGAACGGCAAGGCGACGAAGATGATCCACAAATGCTTCACGATTCGTCCCGAGATATAACGGGCATCCGCGCTGATATCCACGCGCGGGCTAAACGGACCGCCAGTATCGATTCCAAGTGGTTTGACGTAACCTTTTCGCATCCACTCCAAGCGCGTACTTACAAAAGAACGCTGGTTGCAGCAAGGATCGCTTGCCCATTTTTCAAGCTCCTCCATTGATGCACGGTTTATTGCGCGTTCCTGTTCGCCGGTGCTCAAATCTTTCCAGCCTGTTGCGATGTCATACGTCTCCATCTTCTTTACCTCAACTCCGTGCGCTTGAACCGATGTATCTGTCCAAGCCCGCCTTAAACGCTGTAGCTTTGTTCAGGTCAGAGCTTTGTAAAAGCATGTTCAGCCCAGTGCCTGAGCGAATTGTCATATAAGCGTAGAGTACAAGGGGCAACTGGCGATTGTTCGAGAAGCGCCGGTCAGGGCCACCGTTCTTGTTTACGTACTGCCACGTATGGTCAACGATCTGAGCGTCTGAAGGTACGTCGCCCTCTTCGACGAAGCGAGTCTGACGCAGTTCAAGCGACAGCCCTGCATAGCTAACTGCGCCCACTTCGCTGCCCTGATAGACGAGAATCCTGTCAGGAAAGAAGTAGAGCGTCTGGTCGCCTAGTCCAAGTGACCACACAGCAGTCTGGGTTTGAACATGGGCAGGCGCAGCCTGCCGCACGAAAATAGGCTTTCGGTTAATCGACCTGTCAGCGCCCGCGCTGTACTTGCGGTCAACGAAGTCCAGTTGACTAGTGACCCGCCAGAGTCGAGCCGAAGTCGCTAGGCTTTGAAGCGCGTTGAGAAGATCGACGTAACGTGTGCGTGCGTCGGAGTCGAGTTCGTAGTTCAGCACAACGAGCTTGGATTCGTAATCGGTGTGCGCCAAGTAGACATGAATACACACTAGCAGCGGAATGGCAGCAAGAGTCAACCAGAGCGGCACCTTCACAACCAGCATTGCCACTACGAGCAGGCAAGAGAGAATCGCTCCAACAGGGGCTAGACGGGTCTTACGCTGTTTCGCTTGAATCTCACGCAGCAGACCTTCTGATGTCGCGTCATGCAGTAGGGCAGCGTCAGCACTGACCACGCGTGTCCCCAGTTCGGGCACTTCGGCAGGCACAAATGAATGTGCCCCATCTCCGGGCTGTGAGCTTGGTGTCGAGAAATACTTCTGGTAGTACACGCCCCCACGGCCAAGACGGACATAGTTGCCACGCGGTCCAACGCCTATCCTTGCGCCGCGAACGCCGACAGAATACCCAATCCCAGACTTAGAAAGGTTCAGTCTGAAGGGACCAAGGCCGAAGCTTTTCCTGAGATACCAGCCCATAACTCGCGATGTGGATTGTACTTCGCTGCCACTTGGAAGACAATGTGCATTACCCCCAACTTGGTGCAAAGGCCGTTATATGGCAAAGTGTTCAACGTGCGAATCGTCGTTTGACGATGCCTCGCGATTTTGTTCGCACTGTGGCTCTCTGCCAGAACAGTCAAAGCCGTTTTTGTATGGGAGTTCCGTCGTGTTGGGACTCGCTCTGTTTGCCTTCGTAGCAATCTGGAAGGTAGTCTCGCTTGTACCGCCAGCGGCAAGCAGTCAGCCAATCATGCCCGATCCACCCGATGACGCGGCGACCCTGATCACGAACTGTGGACAGCCCGACGCAGACAAGCCTGATAGCAAGAATGGAATGTCGTCTCGGTCGCTCCTGTACCAGAAAGCGAGGGTCAAGGCAGTATTTGTTCGAGCCGACTCATCATCGCGCTGGAAGATGCAGGCAATGCTCGACCCGAAGACACTGAAACCGCTTACCACCGAAAGGTTAACCAAGCGCCTGCCGTGCGCATTGTCGAAACAAGAGTCGGTCTCTGGGAATCCGACGCCATGAACAGCCACATGAACGACCTCCTCAAGTATGAGTGATACTCCCCAAGAGACGTCGGGATATTGGAGTTGTGAATATCCAACCGGCTGTGCCTTGTGGTTACGGACACACTCCGGGCAACTGCGGGTACTGCACGTTCATCGTTGAACAAGCGTTGAAAGAAAACAGCAAACCGAAGCGATAACTTGATCCCTGTTCTGCGTCGTGGCACAATGCCGCGCATGAAAATCACACTGAGCCTCTTCATCCTGTTGCTACCTTGGTCTTTTGCAGCGCAACAAGAGAATCGGCGCGACGGGAATTGGTGGATCGGACAACCACCTTCTGCGAAGTTCACCTACATGGTCGGGTTCTTTGATGGTATGCCTTTAGGGTGGCATTTCAGCTACTGGAAATTCGAAGATGACAAGAGTGGATGTATTCAAAAAGTGTTTTCCTCTTATCAAGAACACAACGAAAAATTTCTCAATCACGTTGTCAACGTTCAAATTGATGATGGCCTTGACGTGTTCTATAAGGACTATCGAAACCGAAGTATCCTCGTGTCCAATGCCGTCTGGATTGTGCTAAATGAAATTGCAGGGACCCCAAAGTCGGAAATTGACAAAATGCGGGAAGGTTTTCGTCACAGTGCCCAACGTTAAACGACTAGTAGCTTCGCATCTCTTGTTCAAGGACCTCACTCCCCAAAAAATTGCTTGCCAAACGCTGAGACCGTACCCACAACGGTATCGTTGAACCACCTCAGCGTAGCTTCGAGGTTTTCTCCGTCGCAGAGCAGACCAGCCTGCTGAATCTGTGCCATGCTCATTGTTTGGAGTCGGATCTTCACTTCCATTTTGGTATGGGAATCTGCTGTTCAAAGGTCTCTCCCGTGGGAACTTCGACTGAGAATGCGACAGGGCTGAACTTAAAGCCTACGACAACGATCACTCGGTGTTTATCGATAATGTCGAGCTGGGAGAGAATCCATAGCGGAGACATTTCGGCTGGAGTATGGGTTCGGTACGGCTGGTACTTCTCGATTACTGCCAGAGCAGTTGGGCTAATAAATGGGGCGATGTCATGTTTGACAGAACGCTTGAATGCCTCAGGCGTTAAGCATACCGGAAAGGATGTCCTCTTTTCTGCCCCGGCGAAAGTGTTGTTGAGAATGGCGAGTTGTAAAACCAAATGATCCATTGCAGATCGAAGATTATGAATGCAATCACCGACAACAAGGGGTAATGCGGGATCAACAGGAGTGGCCTTGGGAGAGGTAATGATGAGATGCTGCTTCTCGTAATCCATTGCATAGCCAGCTGCATGGCGATCCTCTTCCTTAAAGGCCAGTGACTCCTTGATAGTCGTTTCAATGTAGTCGAAATGCTGCTTGGCCGGATCAAGTTTTGCCCGTACACCGGCTAGACTTGCTGTCGTCGTGCGGTGGCTCTCACCTGTACTGCTACTTTTCTCTCAAGGCTGATCGTGGGGTGTTCCTGATTTCATCCACTCCGCACCCTCTTAAACCGCAGACTACAGTTAGGGTGTTGGCACAGCAGATGGCCCGCGCCCTATGGTTTCGTCCTCTTGCGCTTTAGTGGTGGTTGAGCGAAGGCGCGCTTCGTTCGCAATTCGCGGAGAAGAACTTGAACGCCCTTCGGCATTGCTTTCGTTGGCAGCTTGGGATTTGCGTTGTTGACGGTCGGCATCGCCGCGATAAGAATGGCCTCCACCTCTGACCTCAGCTTGGGATCATCAATGACGAAGACGGAAAAATAGTTCCAGAAAGGGTAGAGGCGATTCGTGGGCCGTGTGGCGTGCTGGCTGATCCGACCCCCGCATGCTGTCTTTAGCCTTTCCGACATAGTAGGGTTCGTCATCGCGGTAGAGGACGTACACTCCCGGTTCCTTCAGCACATCCAGCTGTTTATCCTTGCCCTTTCCAATGATGTCCTCGCGATTCAAAAATCTCACGTGGCCACATTCGCATGTAATAACTCACCAACTCTCTCTGTTTTTGCGTGGGCATCTCGTGGATCCTTTTCGAGCGCGGCATCACTTCTTTAGTCCGCCTTGTTGAAGGTACTGGGATAGGTTGATGATCTTGGTCTTCAATTCTGGCTGCAATTCATCTGGTACTTTACAACTCGACTGCGTTAGAAAGAGGCAGGCGTCGAGACTTTCAATTGCATTCGCGCGCATCGTGGTGTTCCAGCTTTCAGCAATATCCTGCGCAATCGATGCGAGGAGATTGTCCGCAACTTCACTAGACGTAGTCGCGACTTGAATCCCCGCGCCTAGGAGTGTCTTCGATGTTCCACCAGCATAATGTCCAGTGTAGAAACACACGAACGGGTCGGCCTTCTGATTTAGTTGAAAGCACGAGACCATTACTAGTAGCCCAGCTTCCGAATCTTTTGCGTTGACCAAGGTAAATTGCTTTGGATGTGCGGCCAGCTTGGAGCGCAGGTCGGTCATCACTGTCTGTGACGACTCAATGCTCACATCTACGATTGTAGACACTTTGATCTGTCCCCAAGCCGACGCTGAAGCTAACAGCAGCAGAAGCATAGGGGGGAGCGGCGAGGTAAGGTTCCACCTAGCAGTCTTCATGGCCGGAAGTATAACCCCTACCGTCCACTGTCATTGGACGCGCTATCGCAGAACAGACATTGCCTCAGGGGACCGGGCTAGTTTCCTTGGTTCCGCGTTGCATGGCACGGATGAACGCAAAGGATAGACTGTCCGCGATACTCGTGTCCGTGGAAGATGCCGGGGCAGGTCGCGCATTTCCCATCCGAACACTGCTCAGAGACCGAAGTCAGAACGGCGGGCTCTTCGCCGACCGGAAACTGGGAATGCGAATGAAATCCTTCTCAGCCGTGCCACTATTGCCTCGCAGATTGTCGCCTGCTTTGCGTCAGTTGGCGCATTGGAGGATAGACGCTCGGCCTCTCCGAGCAAGCGTCTCATCTCCCGACCGGTCTTTGGTCGGCAAGAGCACGCAATACGCGGGTGTCAAGGAGCGCAAGCTGAGAAAACCGAAGGGGCGTATCTCGAAAGCAGAGGGGCGGACCTGATTCTATTCCGGCTTGTCGGGATTAACCTCTTCCGTTGGCTCGGGGAGGAAAAACCCGCTTCGTTTTGCTGAAGTCATTTCTCTACCAAACACTCTGCGAAAGCGATCCACGATTTCTTGATGCGACAATACGGCTTCAGGATCGGTGACCATGCGCACTATTATGGAATGCGGCGCGTCTCGCGTCTGCTCAAAATTGAACAATCTGTTTGGTAAGTTCGCCCTACAGTGAATCCGGTATCCTCCTGTGGATTGCTACTCCAAAACCCCTAGTTGCAAGGAGTTCAACCACGACTCTTAATGGTCGCCTGATTGCACCCTACCGCTGGGTGGGCACTCTAGTGACTCAGTACCGGGCTGCTATTTCCTCCGACGATAGAAGGAGGCACCAAATGGATCGCGATACAAAGGAACGATGGCTCGTCCTCTGTGAACAGGCCGCTGTAGAGCAGGACCCTGCGCGACTCCTTGCATTGGTTACGGAGATCAACCGCCTGCTCAACGAGAAGCAGCAGCGCGTCAGACAAAAGAACGAGCGCATTTCCAACGACTCCTAGCTGCTTGGCAGCCAAAGAGCTAAAGACTAATGATCGTCCAATTCTTGCTGTTCGTGATCACGATTCTCCTTATTCTGATCTTCTGGGAACTGAGCAAGATCAATAGCCGTCTAAAAAAGACCCTTGTCCCCCCAGACATCA
>DATBSH010000060.1:0-12337 GCA_036559885.1 Pyrinomonadaceae bacterium | reverse complement strand
GCGGCCCATCTCTTCCATGGATGATCGTTCAATGCGTCTTTTCGATAGGGCTTTAGGAAGTCGACAAGCTCCTCTCGCGTCTTGTTGCTGAAACTCGCGCAGACACCGACATGTTGCAGTTCGCCGTCGTCATACAAACCCAACAACAACGAGCCGACTGACGTTCGTTCACCTTTCTTGTGCCAGCGAAAACCGGCCACAACACAATCACACTCGCGTTCATGCTTTACCTTCAGCATCACCCGTTTGTTTGATTCGTAGGTGCCGGAAGCCGGTTTAGCTACAACGCCATCCAGTCCAGCACCCTCGAAGCGGCGAAACCAATCTCTTGCAGTTGTCAGATCATCAGTCGCCGGTGTTAGGTGGATGGGCGAAGTTACAGATGACAGGAGCGATTCCATCTTTCGTCGTCGCTCCTCAAAAGGCGTGTTACGAAGATCTCGTTTGCCTTCGCACAACAGATCGAAGAAAACAATCGAAGTGGGCATTTGCTGCGAGAGCATTTTCACCCGCGACTCAGCCGGATGAATGCGAAGCTGCAGCGCGTCGAAATCCAGTGCTCCATCTCTGGCCAGGACGACCTCGCCATCCAGTACGCAGCGTTTTGGCAGCTGTTTTTTAAGTGGTTGGATGAGTTCGGGAAAGTATCGGTTAAGCGGTTTCTCATCGCGGCTTTGAATCAAGACCTCGTCGCCATCGCGAAATACCAGGGCGCGAAACCCATCCCATTTTGGTTCGAAGATCCAGTCTCCAGCTTCAGGCAATTCACTAACGCGCTTTGCCAACATGGGAAGAATCGGTGGGTTTACAGGAAGCTGCATAAGACGAAACCGATCGACAGATCGTGATTTCGGATTTTGGAATTCGGATTTCTAATTTGGAATGCGGATGTTCCGTTTTACTTTCCGAACGCATACAACGCGCTTCGTGTCCTGATATAAATCCTTCCATCAGCGATCGCGGGCGTCGCAAATACTTCATCATCCAACTCATTCACCGCTAACACTTCCCATTGACCACCAGCTTTCAAAACTGAAACTTGCCCTCCCTGTCCGATCAAATACACCTTGTCGTCAGCGGCCACCGGAGAGGCAAAGTATTTATCGATTGCGCCGTGCAGCCGTCCCTGTTTGATGACGTTGCCTGTCGCGGGATCGAATGAGATCAAGATACCGCTATCGTTGATCATGTAAAGCACGTCTTTGTATAGCAGCGTGGAGGGGACCTGGGGCACAGGCTTCTGATAGCGCCAGCGAATCGCATTCGCTGTTTGATCTCCCTGACCGCCGAGCTTGATCGCGAGTAGGCCATTCTCAGCAGCCATCATCGAGCGAAACACTTCCCAGTCTTTATCGTTCAATTTCTCATTGCGATCCATGTCGAATGCTTCAAAGGCCACATCCAATATCTTTTCCATCTGCCCTTTGGATGCGTTTGCCTGGACTTCAGCCTTCGCAATTTGTTTGTCATTGTTCTTGTCGAATCGCGGCAACGCTTCATCCCACGAGATGGTTGGGATCTGCTTTCCTGGTTGATTCTGTGGAAAGCCCCAACCATTGATGTACAGATATTCTGAATCGTGACTCGCAATCGACTTCATCTCGCAAGCAAGCCCACGCACCCACCACACTCTCTTTCCGTCTTGGATTGAGTATGCGGAGAGTTGAAACGATTCAGGGATTATGATCTGCTTTGCGCCTTGCTTTGGCCGGTATACGATCGGCGTCGAGTAGCCCGAGATAACCGCCGGACGCTCAACCCTCCAACGCACTCGACCGCTATTTCGGTCCACGGCTATTAGGTAGGACGCCGGATAGTCTTGATCTACGGGAAGGACCACGCTGTCGTCGACGAGGATTGGCGATGCTCCGAAGCCGTAGAACATATTGAACGGCCCGAGCGGAAGTCTCCACCGCTCCTTCCCTGCGCGATCGAAAGAGATTAGACCAAACTCCTGAAAGAACGCGTAGACATTAGATCCATCACTGACAGGGCTTGGTGACGCAGGGTTGTTGACGTTCTGCAACCGTCCTTCACGCGTGCGCGGCACTTCACGTTGCCAGAGAATCTTTCCCGTGGCGCGATCGAGACAGAATACAAGCAGCTTGTGATTCTGCTTGTCGCCACCTGCCGTGTTGTTGCTCGTTGCATTTGCAACGTTGCTGAACGCAGTGACGAAGATCCGATCCCGAGTTAAGACGGGAGAGGAGTGACCCGGTGGAAGTTCTGTTTTCCAGACCACATTCGTCTTCGGACCAAACTCGGTCGGCAAGCCAACTGTGGCGGAAACGCCGGCGCCATTCGGGCCTCGAAACTGATTCCAGTCCTGGGCCAGCACGGTTGAAGGTGACAACGATGCAATGAGAAAAACAACAGATGCAATAAATGGTTTCAGCATGGAGTCCTGGCGAGTCTTTCTAACGGGAGTAAACGGAACGAGCAACGTGGCGCGTTGATTCTAGTTGATGAGACGAGAAAAGAAAACGGCGGCATAAGCTCAGCACGTATCCTGCTGCAAGCTCCGTGATCGCTGTGTTAATCTGACTCCACACAAACAATCGAAAGGAGTTCAAAATGGCAAGCACAAAACCGATTCCCGAAGGATATCATTCTGTTACCCCCTACCTGGTTATGAATGGCGCCGCAGCCGCTATCGACTTTTATAAGAAAGCGTTCGGAGCGACTGAGCTGTTTCGCATGGATCATGGCGGTAAGATCGGGCACGCCGAGCTCAAAATTGGCGACTCACCGATCATGCTTGCGGACGAACAACCCAGCATGGGCTATGTCGGACCTCAGGCGTTGGGTGGTACACCAGTTAGCCTCATGATTTACGTTGAAGATGTCGATAAGATCTACAAACAGGCGATCTCATCAGGTGGCGTGGAGTTGAAGCCTTTGCAGGATCAGTTCTATGGTGATCGTTCAGGTACACTGAAGGATCCTTTCGGCCACGTATGGACAGTGGCGACGCATAAAGAGGACGTCACACCGGAAGAGATGAACAAGCGAATGGCCGCCGCGCACGGCGCATAGGTTCTACCTAATGGACCTCCTGGGGCGGCCCTCTTGTGGCCGCCCTCCTTTTGTCTGCAAAAGGTGCGCGCTAAGGTTAAGCTTTCGACGGCGTTGGCCCACCGATTGCTCAACGGTCGGCCATGCGAACCAACGCACCACCGCGTGCTCTCTTCCTGTTAGTCTTTGCAACTTCACTAATTCCCCGGCTCATCGGTGCGCTCTGGTTACCGAACGCCTTCGGTGATGCGTACGCCTATACCGAACAGATCTACTACATGCGCCGAGCGATTCTGTCAGGGTCGTTCTCTGTGTCGAATCTGTTTGGCTTTTGGTTACCCCTCTATCAGCTCATATGTGCCGCCATCAGTGCGGTAATAGGCAGTCCATTCTACGTACCCAAGCTGGTTTCCGCTGTGGCCGGCGCCGGCGTTTGCGTGTTGGTTAGCCTTCTGGGATACGACCTGACACACAACAAATGGCTGTCCATCGGAGTCGGTTCCTTAGTCGCTTTGAATCCGTACCATATCTTTTACTCGTCATCCGCAATGACGGACGTGCCACACGCCTTTTTTATCCTGCTGTGCGCCTATTGCTGCATCAGGGATCATTGGCTACTCGCGTCCCTCTGCGCCCTAGCAGCGGGACTGATGCGGATTGAAAGCTGGACCTTAATCCCTCTCATTCCTTTAGCTCAGTATTTGAAGCAGTCTGCTGCGGTCCACAAAGACTCTGGCCTTACTTGCCGTCGACCAGCATTACGATCGTTTTTGACCTCGATAGCTGTGGCTCTCATCTTAGTCGCTGGTCCGCTGTTCTGGCTTTATGTTTCCTGGAAAACAACTGGCAACCTTGGCAAGTATTTTGAAATCCGAAACAACTACATCGTTGAAACGCTCGCGGCCAACCCCTCGCTGGCCGGCTTTTCAGCCGGAAGAGTTGCTTTCGATTTCCTACGACTTTTCTACACCGCCAACCCACTACTGCTGTATGCGGCGATAACGCTTCTTGTTATCGCTGTGCGACTCACAGAACCGATGGGTTGGACAGGTGATTCGCTCTTCACAAAGAGTCTTTCGCGACTCTGCAACGTTCTTGCAACAGCCGAAGGTTTGTTGTTGATGTTCTTCTTCTCACATCTGGCATTTCTTCTGCTCGCATACTTCACCAACAACCAACCTGAGATATGGCCGCGTTACGGATTAATCTTTTTCACACTTGGTTTGCCGCTGCTGGCTTCGCTCGCTTGCCGCATACGCGTCTTGCAGACACAAGAACGCGAACAACGAACTCTCCCTACTTGTCTTCGCAAGGGCCACGCTGTTGCCTGCGTGACCGGAGCATTCTTCGCCCTACAGTTTTGCGTTCAGCTGGTTGACGTCACACGGATGACAGTTAAGAGTGATCCAAACGTGGTGACTGCAGAATTTCTTGGGGACCAAATACAGGCCGACCCTTCGACAAGGATCTACTGTGAGGATGGAGCGATTAGAGTGTTGTCTGGAATTCCGCTGGAAGAGTTCAAGGACCAATACAATTCGCCGGCCGCCGATGATAATGCTTTTCTCGAATCGTTGAGAACGAACCAGATTCGCTTTCTAGTTTACAAAGATTTGCCCGGGTCACGACTAAAAGCAGTCATCGCCCGAATACGCACACGAACGCGCTTGACTGGAATCACACTTGAAGAAATCATTCCCAAACGAAAGAACACTAAGGATGCAATCGTTGTTTATCGTATTCACGATGGCGAACTCGCGAAAACGGAAAGGAAGTCATCCACGACTCGGTACCGCCGCCAATAAGGATGGGCATATATAAGATTGACCTGGACGATGAGACTTCATCTACGTCTCACAGGTGGCCGGGGCAGGACTGTTGACTCCCACTCTTTGAATTGGTTTTTGAGTTGCTCAAACACTTGGGGTTTACGTTCGCGGAAATCGGCTTGTTCTCGTTGATCGACGCTGAGGTCGAACAGGTATTCGCGCGAGCCATCGTTAAGATACTTCCAGTGGTCTTTTAAAACGGCTGACTGATTGGAGTTGCGCCAAAAGAAGGTTCGTGGGGATACAGGACGTGAATCCGCAATAAGTGGAAGAAGATTAATGCCGTCGAGCGGATAAGCGACATCAGGTTTGGTTTGTGTCGCCGCCAGGATCGTCGCCGTCCAATCCATCGTAATCGACGCTTGCTGACTGACACGACCAGGCTTGACCATTCCTGGCCACCGAACAATTGCCGGCACTCTAATCCCGCCTTCCCACAAACCAAATTTTTGACCCGTGAAAGGCCAGTTATACGAGAAGCGTTCGCCGCCGTTGTCGCTCGTGAAGATGACGAGGGTGTTGCGAGCCAAGCCCGAACTAGTGAGCGTTCGTAGTACCTCGCCAATTCCATCATCGAGGCTCTTCATCATCGCCGCGTAGGTTTTCAATGAGCCACCAGACACGAAGGCGTCGTAACCTAAACCTAGCGACCGGCTAACATTCTGATCGTTTGGTCCCTCCCACGGCCAATGCGGCGCCGTGTAGTGAAGACTCAGATAGAAAGGACGGTCGCTCTTACCTTTCTGTCGGCGCGAAATATATTCGACGGCGCGTTGTGTAAGGATATTCGTCACGTAACCCACGCGCTCGACGGGAACTTTGCCTTCGTAAAAATCCAGATTACCGGTCATGTCCTTGTGCGTGAAGAAATCGACAGCGCCGCTCATGATTCCATAAAACTCGTCAAACCCGCTCTGGATTGGTCCAAAGTTGGGCAAATACCCAAGGTGCCATTTTCCAATAAGCGCTGTGTCGTAGCCGTTATGTTTGAGCAACGAGGCGATGGTTGGATAGTCAGGCGACAAACCGATCGTCAATGCTCTTTGGCCCAACGCACTTCTTTCATTGAGGGGTTCTTCCAGACCGACCTGAGTGCGTGCGGGGTAACGTCCCGTAATGAACGCACATCGAGTTGGAGTACAGACAGGTGCAGCCGAATATGAATTAACAAAACGCACGCCTTCTGTGGCAAGCCGATCGATGTTTGGAGTGCGATAGTCAGGGCGTCCATAACAACTCAGATCGCCGTAACCCAAGTCGTCGGCAAGGATGAACAAGATGTTCGGACGCGAATGTCGTTGTGCCGGCGTAATATTTGCCCCAAACGCTGCTCCAGCGACTGCGGCACCAATGAATTCACGGCGAGTGAAGTGTGACATGTAGATTCGTTATTGCATTCGTCCAGTTGATAAGAACTGCCAGCGCTTGGTGCCACGACAGCCCGCGACATAATTATCAGCACGCAGTTTTGGCATTTCGCCGAGTATGACATCCGAAATCGAAATCACTGAGGCCTTAGCAGAGCTGCCCCGCATTTCTGAAGCACACGAGTCTTCTACCACCGTGCCGAAATCATGGATTACTCGCAGGCGGCCGTTCTGAAAACTGACTAACGCCGCTGTTTCTGTTGTAACTCCTTGATTTAGATCCCCGGTTGTCATTAGCAGCTCATTGATTCCGTCGCTGTTCAGATCGGTTTTCAGCGCGATGCTGCCTCTGAAATCGGCGTCCATATCCGCGACTAATCGCTGCCCTGAGAAGATCGCGACACGCTTGGTCCCGTAGTTGTCAGCGTGCGATGCATTACATTCGCTTACGAAAATCACGTATGCGGTTTCGGTCTGTCCAGCTGCGGTGAAACTGCCGGTCGCCACGTCCTCTATTGTTGGAACAATCTGCCCCACGTTTCGTGCTGCCTTCAACGGATCGTTATTGCTGCTCGCATCAAACTGCTGATCGCACTTGTTGCTGTCGGTTAAGTACCGTCGAAAGACTTTGGAAAGCACGGACCGCTCAGTCGCGGCTGAAATCTTCGGAGAAGGTGTCGTGCGGTCCTGTCGAAAATCGACAAGCGTTTGCTTCAGTTTCTGAAGCTGTTGCTGGTGGGGAAGCGCAGTAACTATCAGCGCAAGAATTACCAAAGTTTTCATTTAGTTTTGATCCGATGTTAGGGACTGAGATCAGTTTCAAGTGCGAATGAGCAACGTTCCTTGACGCACACACTCAAGGTGGTCGACATAGATTTCAGGTACCTTGAAATACTGTTCGGTTCCGTCAAACCGCAAACTCGGAAAAGAATTCAATGAGCGCAAGGTAGTAGAGAGTGTTACGACGACATGTGCTCGTTGATTCGATTCTAAATCAACGGCCAGGTCCGCTTCTGTGTCGGAAGTTGAGTCATAAAAGACGTCCGCTGACGGCAAATCACCTTGTGTTGCCGAAAACACGGGTCGAGTAGTTTTTTGGAACGTTCCTGACAAAAACTGCGACACCCTCAGTGTCAAATTCACGGAAATCGACCATTGCGGGCCTACATATATTCCGCCCGATATCCCACTCTGCTCATAGGTGAAAGCGAAACCGTTTACAAACGCCGCCGGTTTGAAACGAAATGTTCCAAATCCAGCGGGAGTAAAATTGAAGCGAAAGGAGCTTAGAAAGCCGACCTCCTTCTCGCCCTCTTCTAGCAACGACACGATCTCGGCAACTGGATGACAGAGATTGACACCAGCCGCTAAATCGTCGGTAAAAGTCGCGTCTGTGACTACGCCGTCTACAACGTTCTGGTGAACGTGACGAGCGACGGTATCGAGAGTTGTGAGCGGCTTGTAAAAACATTTGATTTCAGGAAACACCGGCTTGTCATCGAACGGTCGACCTTCAGGCGGAAAGCCTTCAGGCGGAAAGCCCTCCGGCGGAAAGTCGTCCGGGCCAATTGGAAGGTCAGGACCAATAGGATCGCCGGGATCTCCGGGAAAGCCGCTCGGATCCCTTGGAAAACTAGCAGCCTCCCAACGAGCACGACGGGGTGTTGCTCGAAGAGCGGCAAGACGCCGTTGCTGATGCGCAGCGATTCGAGAGCCATCTTGCTCCTTACTATGGAGGTAATCTTTTGAGAGCTGTCGCGCCACGGAGGAACCTTCGTCCAGTAAACGCAGGTAGTCTTTGCGATTGATGCCGAGAATCTTCATCTGTCGTTGTGTGATTTCGCTGGCGTGGTGGCGAAGTTGAGTAACAAGAGAGTTCTCTTTTGGAGGTTTGGCCATTGGAGGCGCCTTTCGTTTGAGAGTGATGTTTGGCGGACGGGATGTTAGTCGCAAGCCGCTTCAGGCTGCAAGAAAAAGCCGGTGGTTGACGCGTTTCTGTTAACTTGGGCTTCCGAAACTCGACTACGAGTTGAAACGTATACGACAAGCTACGATAGGAGTCTTAGCAAGCCAGTATATACTGCGATGCACAATATTGAAGCCTACGCATTGTTAGTAGTATTCATACTCGGTTAGGAAAACACTATGAGACAAATCTTCTGCTTTCTCACCTTCACAATCATCGGCCTGACGGTTTCTCACAACTCGATAAGCCAATCGGCGATTCAACTTCAGCCGTGTGACGTTCAGGGTTTCAAAGAGAAGGTCAAGTGCGGCACCTTTGACGTGTTTGAGAATAGAAGCGCAAGAAAAGGACGGAAAATCAGTCTCAAGATTGTTGTTGCGCCGGCGACCAGTCCAGATCGGAAACCAGATCCCCTTTTCTACATACCCGGCGGGCCAGGCTCCTCCTCAACCGAAGACGCTCCGGGCGTCGCGATACAATTGGCGAATATCCGCGAGCATCGCGATCTCGTGTTTGTCGACCAACGCGGCACCGGCGGTTCGAACCCGCTCGACTGCAGCTTCTATGACGTGAACGACCCACAGAGTAGCTTCGGCTATTTCTTCCCGCTCGAGCAGGTCAAAAAATGTCGGGCTCAACTGGAACAAAAAGCCGATCTCACTCAGTACACGACATCGATCGCTATGGACGATTTCGATGATGTGCGAGCAGCACTTGGTTACGATCAAATCAACATCTTCGGAGGCTCATATGGAACTCGTGCCTCACTCGTTTATCTAAAGCAGCATCCGAAGAGTGTGCGGACAATTACACTCCAGGGTGTCGTACCTGCGGGTGACTATATTCCTTTCGATTTCGCACGACGCAGTGAGCGCGCGCTTCAAGGCGTTATTGACGAGTGCGCGGCCGATCCGGATTGCAATAGCGCGTTTCCAAACCTGCGCACACAAATGAAAGCCGTGCTTGAGCGGCTCTTGCAAGGACCCGTCGAGACGGAGATCACAATTCCACCTGCGCTCAGTCAAACCGGCACGGCTAAAACAGCGAAAGTAAAGCTCTCGCGCGATCTTGCCGCAGAAGCCATTCGCTACATGCTCTACTCTGCTGGTTCGGCTGCAAGAGTTCCACTCGTCCTGCATCAGGCGGCAACCGGAAACTTTGCGCCGCTGGCACAAATCGCATTTCGGTTTCGCTCAACCCTCGTTGCGACAGGAAGTAATGGAATGTATTTGTCGGTCACGTGCGCTGAAGACTTACCGTGGTTCAAGCAGAGCGAAGCCGCCAATCTCGCAGCAAATACGTTCCTCGGAGATTATCGTGTCAGGCAGCAGCTTGAAGCATGCGCTCTTTGGCCGCGTGCAAAGGCTCAAACGGACTATGCGGTCCGAAGTTCGGCACCCGTACTCATGCTGACAGGCGAGTGGGATCCCGTCACTCCGCCAACCAATGCGCAAATTGCTGCTCGGTCACTGCCCAACAGCCTACAGGTAGTTATTCCCCACGGTGGACATGGTTTCGGTGGATTGGATGGCCTTCAATGTGTGCAAAAGCTCATTGGAGAGTTCGTCGAACAAGGAAGTGCGAAGAATCTGGATACAACTTGTGTGAAACAGATAAAACGCAGAGGGTTTGCCTTGAAGTAGCTCGTCGCAAAAGGCACGCAATCTGCGGCTCAATTATGTAGGAAATCGTGCGCCTGCTGCCGAGATGGGCCACACCAATCAATTAAATTCTCCAACTTGATTGCAACAGTGCTGCGATGATCTAGCGATTAGATGATCGTCAACGATGATTAATGCAAATTTCTAAACGTTCTAGAAACGTTGCGTACCTAAATCCTCCGTAACCACGCCTGCGCCTAATTTTCTTTCCTGCAGGCATGCTCCTTGCTCAATCTTCAACTGAATCAGAAAAACTTTGTCTTCGACCTCGAGCAAGCGAAGGTCGAGCACTGAGCAAAGGGGAGAGCAATGAAAGAACTGAAAGTTTGGCCACATCTTACGGTCGTTGCGATTGTGTGTGCCTTGATTGCGGGCGCTGTTGGTGGATGGTGGATGAAACGTCGCAATGAAGCGGCTGCGGAGTCTGTACTTACCGCCGGCCGAATTCAGCGAATTGATGGCGATGTTGCTGTGACGAGCACGCTCACAGACACGCAGACCAACGGACAGTGGTATGCTGCTGCACCCAACACACCTTTTTCGGTGGGAGATCGAATCTACACCCGTGATAACTCGCACGCGAGTCTCGCATTAACCGGCAGGAACTTCGTACGACTCTATCCGAACACATCTGTTGACGTTCTCTCGCTCGATCGTCGAAGAACCCAACTTGCACTGCGTGATGGGTCCGCTATGTTTGATGTGGGTTACCTCTATCCGGGGCAGGTATATGAAGTCGCGACTCCTTACGGTGCAGTAGATCTGACGCAAACTGGCCTGTATGACGTCGGAATCAACAACGGGAATGTAATCGTTTCAGTTCTCTCAGGACTGGCGCAAGTCGTAGGTCTTGGCGGTAGCGGACGGATTAGTAAGGGCGAGATGTTGACACTGATCGGTCAGACAGCAGCAGACGTCGTCCTTTCACAAGTGAACGGACGTGATGCCGGTTATCTTGTAGACGACTATTACCGCTATCAATATCCGCAGTACTACGACGGTCGCTACGTCAACTACAACACTTATCTTAATGATCCTTATTATTTCGATCCATATCGGAGAAGCATCAGTTACCAATATGCAAGTCCGTACATTCCAGGGTTGAATGATCTCGATTACTACGGTAACTGGCAGAACGTGAGTGGGTACGGATATGGCTGGACACCGCGCGTCGATACGAGTTGGTCGCCTTATCAACAAGGTTACTGGATCAATGACTATCCGTATGGACCAACATGGGTGTCGACTGAGCCGTGGGGTTACGCGCCTTATCACTATGGGCGTTGGGCTTTTGTCGGTGATCGTTGGTACTGGATCCCCGACAGTGTGAATACGACGCCGACATATTCACCGGCTCTCGTAGCTTTTATACCGACAAACCAGCAGAACGAGATCGGCTGGGTGCCACTAGCACCCGGTGATCCGTATGTGGCCCGGTATTACGACGAACGGTGGAATCCCTATTACTTATCGCGGCAACAGATTGTTCAGCAGCGTGTAATTAATCTCGGTGTGCCCGGCGCAGTAGCCGTGATGCCGATCGACGACTTTACCCGCGGCTTCGGCGACCAACGAATTCGTCGCTGGGATACGCGAGATTTCGAAGGCACACATCCTGTGTTGGATCCTCTATTGTTGACCCCATTGCGCAACGCAGTGCTGCACTCCGCGTGGGGTCGAGGCAAAAAGGATTTGCCGCCTGGAATCGCGAAGAAGTTGAATGAAACTCAGGTGATAGTGAGCACCACGCCTCTTGCGCCACCGTTCAGGAGAGACTTCAATCAACGACTCGCGGTGACGACTGTGCCGGAGCGTGTGAAACAAAACCAGTTTAAGGTTAAAGATGAGCGGCCCAACAAGCAGGCGAGCCGGCTTGTAGGAGAAGATCAGGGCGATACCTTCCGTGTCAAAGAAGACAAGCAGATGCGGCAGGAGTTGAAGCGCGCTAATAAGCTAGACAAGCAGCAAAAAATCGAACAGCGTCGTTTCGGTGCAGAAGGCGTGCGGGTAGCTAACCCTGCTGTTGAGCGCAGGGTAGAACAGATTCGCCGAGCGCAGCCCGAGGTGCAGCGAATCGAGCGGCCAAATGGTAGACCTGACAAGCATCAGGAAAAACACAATGTTGGTGCGCAACCGATGCGACAAGCGGCACCGGCTGTTCAGCAAGAAGCACCGGGCCGAGTTAAGCATCAGCAACAAGCTGGGCCAAAAGGCGGCGGAAGTTTGCAGGAAAAGCACGGCGGAGACAAACACGGTGGACCACCCGCGGCGGGCCCTGGCGGCGGTAAAGGAAAAGGTAAAAATAAGGGCAACGGGTAGTAGAGCTAATCAACCAAGTGTCCGATACGCTTCAGAGGGTCTTGCAAAAATCGAGACAATGCCACGCCCTTGCGGCGTGGTGTTTCACGTTTGCAACTAGAAAGAGCCGTGAACCGATTTTTGAGATGCCACGCGCTTGCCGCGTGGAGTCTCACGGTTGAGACTGGTAATGAGCAGATT
>DATBSH010000059.1:0-14972 GCA_036559885.1 Pyrinomonadaceae bacterium | reverse complement strand
TCCGGGGTCATCAGGAACATATAGCGCACCAGCAGCCTTGCATGATCCTGCTGATATCCACCGATGCGCGGTGGGGGATTAGCAATATTAACGACCCAACGATCCCCTTCATGGCGGAATAGACCGGTCGGCATGGCGGTTCCCGGACTAATCTGCGAGGGATCAAGCAACCAACGGAAAGTCCAATCAGGCTTCAGACGCTCACTGGCCAAAAGAAAGTTCGGAGCAATCGCCTTCGCGTCGTGTGCCGGTTCGCCGGTGATATGGCACTTCAAACATGGCGTGCCAGACGTGAACATCTGTCGCGCGATGAGTCGTTCGTCAGTAGACAGTGGCTGCAGAGGTTCACGTATATAAGGATCCTGCTGGCCAGACATCGCCATAAAGAATCGCACCAACGTCTGAAGTTCATTCGGCGAGAAGTTGAACGTCGGCATGCGGAATTGCAGATACGGACGCACACCGTTCCGATCGAGTCCCGGCTGTGGTTTGAGCTTTGCTCCAGTGTTGTTTGCTTGCGGCGATGCTGATGGCGATGCAGTCGGATTTACAGCTGGAGCGGTCGCTGACAAAGCGTTGATCTGTTGTTGCTGTTGTGGTGTCTTTTCCCCGCTTAACGATGGATCGTGGAGAAACTTCAGCAGCCAGTTTGGATCGACGCGGGCTCCTTCGCTAGTTAAACGAGGCGGCAAAAGATCTTTACCCTCAGGAGTCTGATAGAACGGCAAATCCATCACAACCGAGCGCTGGCCCACCTGGAGTTGGTGACAACCCTGACAGTTGTACTTCTTGATGATCCACCAGCCGTTTTGAATATCCTGGCGCCGTTGATCCTGTGGATTGTAGAAGAGACCACCGGGCACATTCGCACCTTCAGTTCCGACACTGCCGAGGAGAAATGTCGTCAGTGCGGTTCGCCACTCCGGAGTCAGATACGGCCGCGGCATTCGTAGCTTATCCTTCGGATCCTTCTCTTTGCCCTCGTCGTAGATCGAAGGTTCTGTAATCTTGTGTTCGAAGAAGCCGCGGTGGTTGTACCAGGGTTTCTCTTTTTGTTCCGAATGAAGCTTCAGCGGATCTTCACCTTCTTCGGCATGCTTCGTAAGCAAGGCGAAGTCGAGTCGTTCGATGGGAGTGGCGCCTTCAACCGTCAGTTCTTTGCCGATGCGTTGTTCCTCTTCAAACCCACTAATCTCATGACAACCCGCGCAACCGTATTGCTTGATGAGAGCCCGGCCCTTTTCCTTTAGGCTCGGATCATTCATGAAAGACGCATCCGCATAGCTGGGTGGTGATGACAATGAGAAGAGGTACGTGGCGATATCGCGAGCGTCCTGTTCTGACAGACGGAAGTTTGGCATCACCGTCATGTTCTGCACTTGAAGCTCTGCGCCATCATTCGGGCAGCGCGAGTGCAACTCGGTGTCGAATTCGAAGGGCAGATTGTGTTTCGCGTAATCGTCTGGTGTCAGATCGCGCTTCTCTTTTGGACAGTACGGAGCCCAGCGCTCGCGTGGGTTGTGAATCCAGCGAACGATGTAGTCGAAATTCGCTTTTTCACCAACTTTCTGCAGGTTCGCAGCGAAGGTGCCGCCGATTTTGTTGTCTTCATTGCCGATGGAGTGACAGGCAAGACAACCGCGAGACTCGAAAAGCTCTTTTCCATGTCCGGCATTGCCACGCGGCTGCTCGGGCAGCTTACCGTTGAAGCTGTCCTGCCAGAGATAAGCAGAGATCGCTTGTATCTGTTGCTCGCCGTCTTTATCGCGCATCGGCGGTCTATCGCCGCCTTCAGGATTCGAAAATCGCCAAAAGGTTGGCATCTTCGTACCCGGTCGAAACGCCTGCGGATCATGAAGCCAAAGCGGGACCCATTCCGGACGCAGCTTCAAGCGAATGTCTTTTAGATTTGGACCAACCTTCTTTTGATCCTGCATGAGATACTTCGACTGAAGGTTTAATTGATCGATACGCGCCGCAAGCAAACTGTTCGTCACACGAAGACTTTCAGCGTGCGCCAGCAGGCGCTTGGCTTCCTCAACGCTAGTGTTCTCGTCGCCGGATCGAGCCGTCTCTTCGCGTATCTGCTTGTCGTTTGCGGTCATCTGATCCTGGAGCTGACCGATCGTCTGTCGAGTACTGGCCAGGGAGTCAGTTTCACGATCAAATCCTTCATAACGATGGCAACCCATACAGCCGCGCTGCATGAATAGGTCGCGACCAAGGTTCAGTGTCTCGGCTCCCTGAGTTACTCGATCCTTCGCGTGGCATTGCTGACACCCAGCCTCAGTGTTTTCCTTCTCGAACATCGGCCACAGCCAGAAGCGATGTCTGCCGTGCCCTTTCACTTCACTGGTTGTCGCCCGGCCATTGCCCCAATGACAACTCGCGCAGCCAAACTTCTCTGTTTTGTGAACTTCAAGGAGTTCTCGTTTGGGGTGACTCACAAAAGCTCGCGCCAGCGCATCAGGTTTGCTGTTTGGCCCAGGACCACCTGGCGCCATGTCAGAAGCGTTAATGTTAAGTGGTGACGTTGCGTTCAGATGACAAACCTGGCAACGGTCGACCAACTGATACTGCATCACGCTGACCTGATGATCGAGAATGGAATATTTGAACTTCTCAAGCCCGCTCTTAGCGCTGCTTATCTGGCTCGGACTCCAGCCAATTAGCTGGTTCTTCAGATAATCGTCACGCTTCTTCTCTGCCTCTTGAGAGGGCTTCAGCAGTTCAGCTTTTCTTCCAAGCTTTGCCGCCTTCTCATCGCGAAGGTCGTTGTACGTTTTCTCCAGCGTGCGGTAGTCCATCCGCATTACCTGAGGTCGAGACGAACTGTCGTCAGCCGGCATCTCAATCTCTACAACTTCCTTCATCTTCGCATCGGCCTGACGCCGGTAACGCTCCTTGGCTCGCCCGTTTGAGGTTTCGACGTTGTAGTTGATGACTGTGAGCCTGCCCCGCTGGTTTTGAAAAGGATCAGTCACCGCTTTCAGTTTGTTCTGAATGCGTCCGACGTCGGCATTGAGTTGATCGACTTCAGGTTGGACCTGGGCTTTAGCAGCTTTCGCTTCTTCGTCAAGCGCTTGAAACTCCGGACTCTCCTTGATCTCTTGCTCGCCGACACCAGCCTTAGCCTTCAGGCTGTCGAGATATCGCGCGTAACGAGCAACGTATTCTTTTTGGATCCCTTTCCATGGTCGCTGCCCAAACGTTTCGTCGTAGAGTGCCCAGGCTAACGACGCAGTAAGTAACAACGCAGAGATCAGCATCAAGCCGCTCGTGGAGCGACTCACGATCGGATCATGCGCCGGAACGTCAGGCTCTTTTCGTATTAGCGACTCTCTCGGATCCTGAGAATCAGCCACTATCTTTGGTCCTCCGCCCACGTCATATATTGAAGAAGGGTGTTACCCAGACGTACTTGATCGTCAAAGTCAACCGCAGAAGCAGCTTTACCGGCAAAGCTAATAAGACGCTCACTGCAAAAAACTGAAACGTCAGATACTGCAGAAGACTCGTGCGAGCCAGAAGCTTCTGCTCAAACTCATCCTTTGGATACAGTCGCAACGGCCGCAGTGAAATGCGCTTGAAATCGACCGTCATCAGCCAATGGAAGAACAGCACACCCACGATGTAGAAGCCGCCGACTACGAGAGCTCCGAAGACTGCCTTACCAACAGTGCTCTGAAGCACAACACCAAGACTCAACGCTTTTCCTATTCGGCTGGTCGCGATCAGATCATGCAGATCGATATTCTTATCGAATACAACTGCATTGTGATCCCATGTTTGGCCTGGCCAGAACCAAATCCAACCTGGTCCACGAATAAACGTTCCGATAAAGATCAAAAGAATCCACATCAGAAAGCCCCAGCCAAACATCATGATAGAAAAGCGTCGTTGGCGGAGCGTGTAGTAACCATTGCCGAGCGGATTCGAATCGACGTATGGAAACACCATCAGGCCGATCATGATGATGCTGGGCATCACAACGCCTGCAATCCATGGATCAAAGTAAACGAGCATCTCCTGCAGCCCAAGGAAGTACCAGGGCGCCTTCGAGGGATTCATCGTCAGGTTGGGATTGGAAGGTTCTTCGAGCGGTGCGTTAAGCAGGATCGACCAGACAAACAGAAGAACGGTAACGATTAGCGTCACCAGAAACTCAATACGAACCAGATAAGGCCACACGTGAATTTCTCTAGCCCAACCAGGCCGCCACGGCTCAACTTTCCGATGGTGTGTTTTTGCAAGCTTTGGATCGGATTCCAACTCCCGAATCAATCGATCATTGGCAACTGACTGTCTGACACCCATCCAGGTGAAGATTGGAACCAGGAACAGCATAGCTACGATCGGGATGTTGTCGGGCGCGGACGCAATTACGCCAAGCTGATGCCAGTCCTGTATGAAAAATGCAGCGAAGGCAATCAACACCACGACGATCGCCAGCAAAGTCCACTTGTTCAAGAATCTACGCATTTGTTCCTGTTGTCCGATACGCTTTAGCTTGTCGTGAGGGTTCGCTATGCTCAACGTTGAATGTAACGAGCGTCACGACAAGCAAAAGAGTATCGGACATCTAAGTCTTCTTCTTAACCGCCTTCATCTCCGACTCAAGCATTACCGGAGCCGGGCCTGAGATTCCTCCGTCCTTTCTTATTCGCCAGAAGTGCACGGCCATAAAGATCGAAGCTACAAGTGGAATCCCGATACAGTGCCAAATGTACGAACGCAACAACGCATTGGCATCCACTATCGACCCACCCAATAGTCCAAAGCGAACGTCGTTATAAGCGGTCATGCCCAGTTGCGGGCCGAAAGGTCCTTCGTGACCGAGCATGGGTGTGGCGCGTGCCATGTTTGTTCCAACGGTCACCGCCCAGAAGCCGAGCTGGTCGTCGGGCAGCAGATAGCCTGTGAATGAAAGCAGCAGCGTCAACACCAGCAGAACAACACCGACACACCAATTAAATTCACGCGGACGTTTGTACGAGCCAGTTAAAACGACTCGGAACATATGCAACCAGGTCGTGATCACCATTAGGTGGGCCGCCCAGCGATGCATGTTGCGCAGGAGCTTGCCAAACGGCACATCGTGTTCGAGATAAAGAATGTCTCTAAACGCGTCTCCCTTTGTCGGGTGGTAATAGAACATCAGGAGAACCCCGGTGAACGTCAGCACGATGAAGAGGTAGAACGTGATTCCGCCCATTCCCCAGGTAAATGGATATCTAACCGCGTCGCGATTGATCTTCGCCGGATGAAGATGAAGGAAGACGTTGGAAAGAATTGCGAGTGAGCGGTTGCGGGGATCGGAACGATCGTGAGAGACACGGAAGATCGACTTCCACAGTTGAGTGTCTTGTGGATCCTTATAAGTCTTGGCTTCCTCGACAGCGCGTCCCTTCAGCGAAGTGCTGCCTTCTCGGATTCTCGCGAGCCAGCCTTTCGGCCTCTCTTCGCCCGTCGTTAATTGTTTTTGTTCTTTGTCGTCCGGACCTTCAGCCACCGTTACCTCTTGTTATGAAACAGGACTTGCCTATACCTGAATAAATGAATGCGGGTCGTCGAATCCGCCTTTCGGTTGTTCATACAGCGTAGAAATGTCGACAACTATCTGCCCTTCGGCATCGAGCTCAACTTTCGCGCGATCCATCGGCCGCGGTGCAGGACCTTCGAAGTTGATGCCTTCACTGTCGTAGCCGCTACCGTGACAAGGACATTTAAATTTGTTTTCGCTCGCCTTCCAGTCAGGCGTGCACCCGAGATGAGTGCAGCGCGCGTAAATTACAAACAGCCGATCGGATGTTCTGGTCACCCAGATTCGATACTGTTGCTGCCACTTTGTATCGACGCCCAGCGCGTAGTCGCTTGGGACCCCGATGCGAAACACGCTTGAAGGCTCAAAGATGGAACGCGGCAGGAAAAACCGCAGAAACATTAGGAAATCGATCAACAAGAAACTGCCGATCGACGACCAAACGATCCAGCGCCGCATTTTATTAACCTTCGAGTCAGGGGTGCTTTCAACCAGCGCGGCAGGTGCAGTCGGTTTCGCGGATGCGGAAACGTCTGCCGGTTTTGCAGCTGGTGGCGTGCGCGCGGCGCCCCCAGGCGTCGAAGGCAAGCCACCGCCATTTGGTGGCGGCGCACTCGCAGGCGCGTCAGTGGATAGACTTTGATTCTGACTATCCAAATCGAATCTCCATTATGCCGGGATATACGAGATTACATCGGGCAGACTTCGAGAATGAAGCAGAGACCAAACTATACAATCCCCCCTTGGACAGGGATCGCTCTCTGCGCAATCGACCGAGCTATAAGTTTAATCATGAAGAGCGCCGAGCTAATACAATCAATATAATGTCGCCCAGCGGCCTATTTATACCTAATTTTCTGATTCTCTGGCAAGAATTATTAGCAAATTAGCGGGCGATAGCAACGACAGCGACGGTCAACCGGAGGACATTCTTTGTCGACGAAAGCTCACGTGATCATTTATTCAAAGCCCGGTTGCCATCTTTGCGAGGAGGCAAAGGCGGCGATCAAGGCGGCCGGATGTGACGATCAGATCACGCTGGCTGAAATAAACATTGAGGACGATCCGGCGTTGCTGGTGAAGTATAAATATAACATTCCGGTCATCACGATTAATGGGGTGGAGACATTCATGCACCGTCTCCGACCTGATGAGTTCCGCGCGGCGATCAAAAGACTATCCACAGATTACGCAGATTACACAGATTAAGATCAGGGGCAGGAGCAGGAGGCAGAGGCAGGGAGTTTTCGTGCCCCTGCCGCCTACCCCTGCTCCTGTCTTATCTTAGATCTGTGTAATCTGCGTAATCTGTGGATAGTCTTTTGTGGTGAAATGCAGGTTCTTGCTGAGGTCCGCGATCGATTCATAGAGCCTTTCCTGCTCACGTTCGTCGCTCGACTGGCGATACGACATCACCATCTCTTTCAAGGTCGCCAACTCTTTATAAAGGCCGGCATTCTCTATCGGCGGCGTGAGGTACGAAATCAGCTCTGCATAGGATCGGCGTTTCGCGATTGAACCTTCAGAAGGATTATTCACACTGTACACATACAGATTGGGCAATTCATCGATCAGGCGATCGGGCCAACAGGCTGATGAAAGTCCAATTTGTTTGCCCGGCATGAACTCAAGAGCACCGTGTGTGCCTAGGTGGACCACGGCGTCCACGTTCAGCACTTTTGTCAGATAAATATAAAAGGCCATGAAGCCATGATGAGGTGCGCCGCCCCGAGCCATCATCATGCGCATTGGGTCACCTTCAAAACCAAACGTGGGTTGGACCCCCACGAAGACATTCCCCAACGTAATGCCCTGAATTAGCGCTTCCCCAGCGAACGAGTTGACGTTTCCCGGAAATGGGCCCCACTCGCTTTCAATCTCCTTTATATAAGGACACAGACGACGATGCTCGCTCGCGGACATTCGGTAAGCCACGTTTACCTGCGACCCAAACTGATCACCATTGCCCTGTAAGAGTAAATCTCGCAGCGCATCAGGTGATTCAGGAACGTCAACGGTATACCCCTCGCTTTTCAAACGCTTCAATGTATCCCAAAGGCTCGGAAAGACATCGAGATCAGCCGCCGTGCCGATGTTCCCTTTGTTGGGCGGGAAACAGAAAAGAGTGAAAGCCAGTTTCAGTTGCTCGCGCGGTGAAGTTTGGAGACGGTTCCAGCGTTTCAGACGTCTAGCCAGCCGGACGCATCTTTCTTCCAAAGGTTCCGGTTCCCTTCCTCGCTCGCCAATACCGCCATAAATGAATGGCTCGGTCGCGCCGTCAATCTCGGGAATGGCGATCTGCATCCCCGCCTGCACTGGATTCAAACCGGTTTGCGAGTCCTGCCAGGCTTCGATCGTTTGCGTGTCGAGACTGACGACAGAACGATAAGGAAGATTAAGCTGACGCAAAAACTCCGCGGCTGCCGCGCTGTCATTCATTGCAGGACCACCTACGAAGCTAAAACCGGTAAGTGAGACGATCTGCGAGACTGTGGCCTTTGGGCTTTGGTCTTTGGACTTTGGACTTTGGACAAAAAACTTGGCAACCGCCTCTCGATTGTCCATCAACGTGGCTATCGCCGGTAACACGTTAAGGCCTTCGGCTTCAATGGCATTAATCAATGCGTCGTAGTGTCGTGTGGTCTTGCTGATAACTTGAGGACGCATCAGCAGGAGGCCGATGGTGGCACGAGGATCGAGTGGCCTTTCTTTGTACTTTGACCTTTGTTCTTTGTTCTTCGATCGATATTTGCAATACCAGCTTTCGTATTCATCAAAGGATTCAAACAGTCGAGGAGCCGCCGGGTGATAGATAGCCACCGTCGGCATCTGCTCGGGTTGAGGAATTCTAAGTTTTGCCGTCAGTAGCCGGCGACTCTTTCCATAATGTTTGATGGCATAGAGAAGCATCGACTGAGTGTTCGCTGGTGTCGGTTGAAGAAAATAGCAAAACAGATATAGATAATGTTTCGCGTCAGTAAACGCTCCCGCCGTCGGAACAAACTTGAGCACCTGTGGCAACCGGTCAACTAGTTTCAGGTACTGTCCGTGGGAGTGCCCATTTCGCTTCTCTCCGCGAGCGTGTTTACCTAGCCACGTCGCGGCGGACGCGAGAGCTTTGATCGCTTGAAGTGATCGCGACCTGGTCGCTGAGTCGCTGCTTTGAGGTGACTCTTGCAGCGCAGTGATATCCAACTGGCCCATACGGGTTCGTCGCATGAGCTCAGGCATGCAGTTGATTACGACGACTGCGCGGTGCTTTTCTTTGAGTTGATCGAGTGACCTCAAAAGGCGTGAGGCGTTTTCACCATCCATTACGTGAATCACGAAGACGATCTGCGATTGAGCGAGATCCTCTTCCACACGCTGCCAATCACGATCGCTTAACGGAGAGCCAAAGTTATACGCTGCTACGGTGAGTCGAAGATCGTAGAGCCGATTGATCTCCCGCTCCGCATTTTTCAACGGACCGGGAAGACTGGAACCTACATAGAGAACAGATATCTTCATTTAAAAAACATGACTTGCGATAGTTCTCAGGCGCTTCCCAACCTGAAAACCTCTGTAACTTGAATCATTTTTCCTTCCCTGTGTTCACTACGACCCTTAAGCAACACCCTCTAGCTGATCTTCCAAGCTACGACTGATATCCCGCAACTTCTCTAGTGCTGAGGGATCAGCGTCCCAGTAGCCACGACCATTCGCTTCCAACAATCGCTGTACGAGCGAGTGCGCCGAATGTGGATTCAAACCACGGAGCCGCTCCAACATCGCATCGTCAAGCACGAACGTCTTTGCGACTTCCGTGTAGATCCAATCACCAACAGCATCAGCTGTAGCGCTCCAGCCAAATGTGTTTGAAACATGGTTCTCGATCTCAGCCACTCCACGAAAGCCATGCTTCAACATTCCTTCGTACCATTTTGGGTTCAATGTCTTTGCACGTGACTCGAGTGTTACTGTTTCTTCGAGGGATCTAATCTTCACCTCACGAGACAAACTGTCAGACAGGTAAATCGCCGGTCGCGTTTGCGCACGCTTCTCCACCGCCTTCGACACGCCGCCAAGGTATTCGAAGTAATGATCCACGTCGGTTAAGCCGATTTCGAATGTATCGATGTTCTGATATGTGGCTTCAACTCTCGCAAGTGCCCTGTCCATCGCCTTGCGCGCTTCGCGGCCCTCAATTGCCTGCCCGCGCGAATCTCGGCCGTACGCGAAACACTTTCTGGTTACAAACAGATCGCCAAGCGAATCCTCCCGATCCCACTGCGAATCCATCACCATGAAATTAACGTTGGTTCCGTAGTTTCCAGGCGCATTCGAAAAGACTCGCGTGCAGGCGTCGTCCATTTCGCAGCGTTCGCTTTCAATTTGCTCCACTGCATGCTTCCTCACGTAGTTCAGGTCGTGTGGCTCATCGAGACGTGCCACCAGGCGAACGGCCCGATCCAGGAGTTGCACGGTAGGACTGAACAGATCACGAAAGATTCCTGACACGGTCATGACGACGTCGATCCGTGGCCGTCCTAGCTCTTCCAACGAAATGGGTTCCACTTGAGTCACGCGATTCAAAGCATCGCGCAGTGGTCGCACTCCCAGGAGCCACAGAGCTTGCGCAACTCCATCACCCTGCGTCTTGATGTTGTCGAGGCCCCACAGCACCAGGGCCATCGACTCCGGATATGCCCCACGCTCTCGTTTGAAACGCTCCAGCAGGCTCTCCGCAACGACTCTGCTACGCGAAAAGGACGCGACAGATGGAACTGAATAAGGATTGATTGCGTGTGTGTTTCTTCCTGTTGGCAGCACCGAAGGGTTCTGAACGATATCGGCACCCGGTCCCGGTTCTATGAATTCGCCTCGTAGTGCCCGAATCAGAGAATCGAGTTCAGCGTTGGTCTTCAGTTGCTCACTGACATCCTGTAACAGATTAAAGATGGGCTGAGATTGATGCAGGGGAACATTTGCTTCACGTTGGAGAAACGACTGTGCCTCAGCTAGTCCACTGTTGATGAACTCTCCAATCGATTGCTTTACAAGCGAGTCGATCCGTTCATCAACTAAAATTGACCGGTTACCTTCGTTTTGGTCGAGGTTGAGACTTTCCGCAATTAAATCTGCTAGAGCTCTGGCTTTGGATTCCGTTCTGTCAAAGGAGACAATCATCCTCAGGAGATCTGCCTTCTCTGCGGATTGTGAAGGACGTCCAAAGACGTGCAGACCTGTCGGAATCAATCGCTGCTCAATCTCGGCGAGTTGCTCATAGAGATCAAGGACACGCTTGTCGCGCTCTACACTATTGAGTTGCGACTCAGACATCTGGAGTTCCATTTAAGGTGGCCCGACTGTTAAGGAGGGCTCACGTCAATCGCTGCAGCCAAGCCCTCCTTCACAGTCGGGCTACTGCACCGCATCTGCCGTTTCACATACGCGAAAATGTTGTGCGTTGAGCCACCGGGCCACTTGTTTGGCATCGTCGCTCTTTTCGAACTCACGTTGCGTATTGGCCACAATGATGTTCGTCCCGAGTTTTCGCAATAACGCCCCGAGCTGTTTTACCTCGTCAGCGATGCGTTCGTCGCGATTGCGTGACGCCGCAGACGCGGCTGATCTGAGAGAGACGTTTGCGCGACCATCCGTGAATACTATTAACCACTTCTGTGGTTGCGTATCGCGCCTGATAATCTCCAAAGCTCGAAGAAGAGCTGCAGACAACGGAGTGCCGCCACCGACATTCAGTGAATCGACCGAATTGCGAGCACGCAGAATGCTCCGGGAAGGTGGTAGAGAGACTGACGCTGTAGTGCCGCGAAAAGTGACGATGGCGACCATGTCACGATCAAGATAGGACTGGCGCAGCAGGTCGAGTATTGCTCTTTTGGCTAGTCCGATGCGATGACGGGCCATACTGCCCGAGGCGTCAATCACAAAAACGAAAAGCGCTCCATGCTTCCTGGAAAACAGCTTGTAACGTAGTGATTCTGCGATTGAGTTGTAAGGGCCAGGCTCCGCCAACGATACGGAGGTCTTGCGCATACGAGCAGCGCCAGCATTGATCACCAGGGCACGTATCGTAGCCGCCAACGCAATTCGCTTTGCGGTAGTTTGAAAGCTGACAGACCTGACATATCTTCCGCCTTCTTGATTGATGCGGCGTCGTTTTTTCCCTGAGCTACGGGAATTCTCTTCAACCACGGAACTCATTTGGTTCTTCGTGAGATTCACCCGCATCTTCTTCACAGCTTTCGCGGGCGGTGCGGGAAACTCCGAGTTGCCAGAATTTCCGTTTTCAGAATTTTTACTACGAAGTGATTGACCGGCGGTTGGCTCCTGGCTATCGGCGGTCTTGCGGTCAGACCTGTTCGGTACCGCATTAGCCGCAGTTGATTCAAGCCGATCGAGCGCCTCTTCAATTCGGTCTGCTGCAGCACCATCCTCGAATGCATTTCGCGGCAGGCGATGGCATAACGACATTTTTGCGACTCGCCTTAAATCATCGCCGGTAACCTTCGTACGACCGTGTAGCGCAGCGTTCGCTCGGGCTGCGCGCACGAGCGTTAATTCACCGCGATGTCCCTCGATAGCCAACTCCGCACACAATTCCGCAGCCTGCATCAGTAAAGGTCGATCAATTTTTGTCTTAACCAGATTTCTCTGCGCGCGAACGATGCGGCTTACCAATTGATCCTGCTCGTCAGCGAACGTCAGACTAAAGGCTACCGGATCTCGATTGTATGCTTCACGAAGCTCAACGACCTGAGCGCGTCGCTCTGGATCGGCCTCGGTTGATATTTGGACGTACAAACCAAAACGGTCGAGCAGTTGTGGCCTCAGTTCACCTTCTTCCGGATTTCCAGATCCGATTAGAACGAACCGCGAAGGATGTTCGACGGACACCCCTTCGCGTTCGATTCGGTTCACTCCGCTAGCGGCGACATCCAGCAAAACATCCACCAGATGGTCTTCCAGCAGATTTACCTCGTCGATATAAAGGAATCCTCGGTTAGCGCGAGCAAGTAGTCCCGGTGCAAGAACAGTGGCGCCTTCATTCAATGCTCGTTCGAGATTGATTGTGCCGCAAACTCGATCTTCCGTAGCTCCAAGTGGCAGTTCAACGACGGACACCGGCCGTACTTCGGAAGTCAAACGAGCGTTTGCGTCCAAAGCGGACTGACAGCTGTCACAGAGATTCTTCTCATCCTTCGGGTCGCACTGGTAAGCACAGTCGGAGACAACTCGGATCGGCGGCAGAAGATCCGTTAATCCTCTTACGGCGGTGGACTTGGCTGTGCCGCGGTGGCCCATAATCAGGACGCCGCCGACCAGTGGATCAACGACATTAAGGATCAACGCGAGTTTCATATCCTCTTGTCCAACGATTGCGACAAAGGGATATTTAGGCCGCGCGAACCGGTGATTCGAGCCTGGCCTCAGAGTTGGACTTGTATGGTTGTTGCCGGTGGGACGATTACGCATTGCTGTCAGTCTTTTATCTGAAACTGGGAGTTCCGGCAAGCGGCCATCGGCTGTGGCAATTTTGTCTTGACTTCATTTTCAGGTTGGACTAGAGTGCGCGCACTCCCGACCTAATTTAGCAAGCCCAGCTATTAGATTTCGCTTTTGCAGGATTCTTTTAGCTCCTGCTCTCTCTCACAACTGAGGGCTTCCACTTCAGTTCTCTTCTTGCGTGAGAGGATTGATTACTCTTGTCTACAGACTAAGAGCTGCCTCCCATTTAACTAAGCATCAATCAGGTTTCCAACTCAGGGCAGAACCGCGCAATTTGCCGACGGGCAAGTTGTCAGTTTTGTAAGGTACCCGCGTTTCGTAGCTCCTAGGAGGTAATCAAAATGAGGAGAGTCTTGCAGGTCTTAGCTTTACTCTTGTTCGCGACGGCGCTCGCCTTGCCTCTATCGATCCCGAGTTCCGTCGAAAGTCAGGCTGTAACTGAAGCTCCAACCACTGATATGGATGCAAAGACACCCAATGATCTTTTCAATGGATTTGGCGCTTTGGGAACACCAATTGATGAGTGCGTAGCAGAGCCTGTACCACCTACCGCTCGTGGTAACGGCAGATTCGAAGACAACAAATTCATCTTCAGCGAACGCGAAACTGTTGATGACGGCCTTGGACCGACTTACAACGACGTCGGCTGCGTTGAATGCCACCAGTCAGTAGATACGGGCGCATTCGGCCAGCAGATGGAATTCCGGGCCGGGCATATCAGCAATGGCCAATTTGTTGACGCGCCGGGCGGCCAACTCATCCACGCTCGTGGAACCGATTCAGACATCGTCGAACACATTTCAACTGCTGAAACGGTGAAGGCGTTTCGTATTGTGACGCAGGCTCTAGGTGATGGCTTCGTCGAGTGCGTTGCAAATGGCACGTTGCAAAACAATGTCAATGCGCAACCCGACGCTCAACGTGGAACACTTACAGCTGTTCCCGTAGTAGAGGCAAACAACACGCTACGTATTGGTCGGTTTGGCTGGAAGTCTCAACATGCCAGCCTTCTTTCCTTCGCCGGCGATGCGTATTTAAACGAAATGGGAATTACCAACAAGTTCGACGGTTCGAATGGTCGGAGTTCGAATGATCCGGCAGCCGGTACAACTGAAAATCCGTGCAGCACGGCTGAAGGTGTTAAGAACTGCACTGGGGCGCCTTTTGATCCAGTAGCAGATCCCGAAGACGACGGTGGCGATGTTCTTGCCTTCGCCGACTTCATGGCTGCTACCAGGGCTCCTGGACGTCAGAACCCCATTCCAGCTGCGGCGACTCGTGGCGACCCGCTGTTCACACAAGTTGGTTGTGCGGTTTGCCATACGCGAACTTTCCAAACTGCTACTCCCGGTACATCCATCAATGGTGGAGCTTTCACAGTACCGGCAGCATTAGGAAACAAGCTGATCCATCCGTTCAGCGATTTCGCGCTGCATGACATCGGAACGGGTGATGGAATAGTCCAAAACGGAGGGCAAGGTACGGCGAATATGATGCGAACCGCGCCTCTCTGGGGTATTCGTGCTCGGAACAGATTCCTGCACGAGGGCTTGAACATCACGATTTTCGACACAATCCAACTCCATGCTGGTCAAGCCACTGGCGCCCGAAACGCATTCAATGCGCTAACGGCAGGACAAAGGAATGACTTGATCGCCTTCGTCTTATCACTCTAGAGGTGAAAGATGAGGCATTAACTTTGAGCTCGCCGGGTGAACTTAATCCGGCGAGCTCAATTCCCCAACCTTAACTTCGCTAATCGATAGAACCATCAGAGGCCAGTGATGAAGAAACCAGATGCCTACCACCGCTCTCATCGTCTTCTGAGTTTGTCGGTTGTTATCGTTATTTGTCTTTTTATTACGGCATGTAACAAATCCAAACCGCAAGTCGCTGAAGCTCCTCCCGCCTATCAACC
>DATBSH010000058.1:0-5794 GCA_036559885.1 Pyrinomonadaceae bacterium | reverse complement strand
GGGTCGGATATCAGGGACAGCAGAAGTTTGAAAGCCTTTTATCGGTAGGAAAGCTATTAGAAATAGAAGCCCAACGCAAGCCGGCTCTTGGACTGTGGAGACTTGTCACGCTAAGCGGCAGTGATCTGCCGCCGGACCAATGGAAAACGGTGACAAGTCGGGGCACTCCAACAAATCGTTAACGCCGGCCGCTTTGATAATCGATCACGCTCTTGAGAATTCCGTCGAGTCTCATCTTCGGGCGGAAGCCGACGAGTTCGCTTACTTTCGAAATATCCGGCACGCGGCGGGGCATGTCTTCAAAGCCTTCCTCGTAAGCTTCGTCATAAGGCACGAAGACAATATCAGATGAAGAGCTCGTCAATTCTTTTACGCGTTGCGCCAGCTCCAGGATCGTAATCTCCTCGTTTGAGCCAATATTGAAGACTTGGCCAACAGCGGCTTCGTTTTCCATCAAGCCAATGAGTGCGCCGACAACATCGCCTACGTAGCCGAAACAGCGGCTTTGTGTTCCATCTCCGTAAACAGTGATCGGCCGTCCCGCCAAAGCCTGTTTCACGAATGTGGGAATCACCATTCCGTATTGACCAGTCTGCCTTGGCCCAACCGTATTGAATAAGCGGACGACGATGGTGGGCAATTTCTTTTCACGCCAGTAAGCGAGTGCGAGAAACTCGTCGATCGCTTTCGAGCAGGCATAGCTCCAACGGCCCTTTGTCGTGGCCCCCATGACCAGATTTCCGTCCTCACGGAACGGCACATCGGAACTCAAGCCGTAGACTTCCGACGTGGAGGCAATCATCACTTTCTTCTTTTTCTTATTGGCGAGCGCGAGGACGACTTCGGTGCCGCGCACGTTCGTTTCGATCGTGCGCACGGGACTCTCAACGATCAACTTCACTCCAACGGCCGCTGCCAGGTGAAAGATGACGTCGCACGGATCCACGAGCTCAGCCGTCACCGGCTGGTTGTGAACGGATTCGATTGTGTAATGGAATCGCGGATTGCCTTTGAGGTGTTGAATGTTTTCGATCTTGCCGGTGGAAAGGTCGTCGATGACGTAAACATCAGCACCTCTTTGGAGGTATGCATCAGCCAAATGTGAACCGATGAAACCTGCACCTCCTGTGATCAATACTCGCAAACTTGCAGTTCCTCCTTGAAGCGATGGCTTTAAGCGCGCGATTCCAAACTGTGTTCAGAAGTTCTTGATTCAATCTTGGCAGTCTGCGCGCTTATTAGTTCGGCGTACAACCCTTTGACGTCCTCAATCAGTCGGTCCTTCGAATAGTTTTGCTTCACGAAATCATTTCCGTTCTTACTTACTCGACTCCTTAGCTCGCCATCTTCAATTAGCTTCATCAACCCTTTCGCAAAACCGTCTTCGTCATCACAAGTGATGCTAATCCCTCGAGTACATTCACGATAGTTCAAGCTCGTCGGTAAAGGTTCGCCAAGTAAGTCAACGACTCCTCCCACACTTGTTGCGATTACAGGTCGCGAATTCGCCATCGCTTCTATTAATGTCAATGGCGTTCCTTCATTCTTCGAAGTGAGCGCGACGATATCCAGCGCTGGATAGAAGTTCTGCGGATCACGACGAGTACCGGCAAAGATAACGTCATTGTTCAAGCCCAACGAACTCGCCAGTGCCTCCAGCTGAGGACGCAGTGACCCGTCACCGATGACTACAAACTTAACTGGCGGCTGTGACTCATCGGTTGCCATCTCTTTCCAGCGAGCAACACCGCGCAAGAAGAACAGATGGTTTTTGATCTCAGTCAGCCTTCCAACAATGCCAACGAGGATCACATCATCGTTTAGACCCAACTCACGACGGAAGACAAGGCGGCGCGACAACGCGTTGTCAAAAACTTTCAGATCAAGACCAAGTGGTACAACGGCGAATTGATGCTGGCGGCCGACACGGAACTCCGTATTAATCTCCCTCAGTTGCTGATCGCTTACCACGAGTAGACGATCCGTGACGAGCCTCGCAAGTACGCGCTCGATAAAGAGAAACAAACGCGTCTTCATCGGACTGTAGTAACTGTGAAAGATGTGACCGTGATACGTATGGACAAACTTACACCTTCGCGGTTGTGCAATGAGCACCCCAGGCGTAAACCAGCGATATAAGAAGCCCGCAGCTCGTCCGACCGTACCTGCTTTTGCCGTGTGCGTATGAATAATGTCCGGCCGTTCTCGTATAAATAGTCGCCACAACTTCCAAATCGTGATTGCATCCCGTAGAGAGATCTCACGGCTCATCTCGCGAATGTAATAAGGCTCCACAGACATTTCCCTCGCGAAGTAGGCCATATCCTCTTCACCTTGCGGAACAGTGCCGGCAACGAGTAACGTCTCGAAATTTGATTGCTTAAGACCGTCAGTGAGCCACACGACGTGTTTCGCCGGCCCACCAACATTGAGGCGGGCAATGATTCGCAGGACCTTTGTTTTCCCGGATGCAGTCATCGACGGCGGTTTGCGCTCAAGCGTTAATGCTTACTTCGTGGGCGGGCTCGATATTGTTTGCACCCGTTTCGGCCACGAGGTTGGAGGCGTGCAGCAAGCTCTCAAATGTTCCTGCATCAGTCCACCAACCATCTAATTCTTCCCACGTCATTTCTCCCCGCTCAATGTAAGCATTGTTGACATCAGTAATTTCCAGCTCGCCGCGTCCCGAAGGTTTGAGCGTGCGAATGATGTCGTACACCTCACTGTCGTACATGTATATACCGATAACCGCGTACTCGGATTTAGGAACCGCGGGCTTTTCTTCAATGCACACTACCCGGCGTCCGTCGAGTTCGGGCACACCAAATCGACCCGGATCGGGGACCTTCTTCAGGATAATTTTTGCCCCTCCGCCCTGATGGCGGTATGAACGGACCGCTGATCGGATATTTCCCTCGATAATGTTGTCGCCGAGCACAACACAGACCGGGTCTCCGCCCGCAAAGTGTTCGACCAAGGAGAGTGCCTGTGCGATTCCGCCTTCGCCTTCCTGGTAGGTGTAGTTGAGATGCTTAAGGCCAAATGCTTTGCCGTTACCTAACAACCTAAGAAAGTCACCTGCTGAACTCCCGCCAGTGACGATCATGATGTCGTTGATGCCCGCGTTCACCAACGTCTGAATTGGATAATAGATCATCGGTTGATCGTAGACGGGCAACAAATGCTTGTTAGTGACTGAGGTGAGTGGTCGCAAACGCGATCCCAATCCGCCAGCTAAGACAACCCCTTTCACTGCTGTTCCTCCTGAATCAAAGTTCGGCCTAAATTTTAACGAGTCTCCCAAACTGACTTCGATGCGGCGTTCACCGCATCAAGATTTGACGCCAGCCGTGTAGGTCTTCAGTCGATGAAGCGCTGAAACCATAGTTCAAGCATTAGCAAGGTCCAGAGCTGGTGAGCGTAATCACGCTCGCGTCGAACATGTAAGTCAATCAATCGTTCAACAGTTGCGCGGTTGAACAATCCGCGCTTGAGTGCTTTCTCCGACAGGAGCACTTCCCGCAGAAACGGCTGCATCTTTCCACGGAACCAGTGCCCGATGGGAATACCAAATCCCATTTTGCGCCGGTTCAGATTCTCTTTGGGAAGCAGCTGTCTTAACACACGTTTAAGAAGGTACTTTGTCGTGAGGTGTCGAGCCTTCATTTCCGCCGGAAGACTCGCAGCGAATTCAATAACGTGGTGATCAAGAAACGGCGATCGTGCTTCCAGAGAAACTGCCATGCTGGCGATGTCGACCTTCACAAGTAGATCGTTGGGAAGGTACGTCATCAGATCGGTCAGAAGAGCAGTATCTACAATCGAAGCACCGTTCGCTTTGCTGAACCACGTATTCAACACGCCAATAGCGTCTGCATTTCTAGTCTGCTCTCTAAACCAGTCAGAATAGAGTGGCACTTTGGCCGGCTCATTAAACACGGTCACCCACTGCATATACCGATTGAGCTTCGGCAAGGGGACGGCGTCAAGCATTCTTTTGGCTGACGCCATTCTGCTGCGTTTGGTTTGCGAGGTTGGAATTAAGTTAACGGCCGGCCTTACGAATGACTCGCGTACTAAAGAGGGCACCTTGCGATACTGTTCAGTCAACGCCATCGCAACGTATCGCTCGTATCCCGCAAACGCTTCATCGCCACCGTCTCCATTCAGCGCGACGGTTACGTGTTTGCGGGTTTCTCGCGATACGTAATAAGTAGGAATAGCAGAAGAGTCCGCGTAAGGTTCACCGTAGTGTTCGACCAGGACCGGCAAAACTTCGAGCGCGTCTGGTTTCACGATGAACTCGTGATGATCTGCGCCAATGTGTTCTGCCACTCTTCTCGCGTGATGCAGCTCGCTAAAATCCTGTTCTTCGAAGCCGATCGAGAACGTTTTTACACGTTCTGATGACTCTTCGCTCATCAACGCGACTACCGCACTCGAGTCAATACCACCGGAGAGAAACGCGCCCAGGGGAACTTCTGACATTAAGCGGACGCGTACGGCGTCTCGCAGTATTGCGATCGTCCGTTCGCCTGCTTCCTCTTCACTAATCTTTAGCTTTTGAGAGAAATCGGGCAGCCAGTAACGTTCCGTCTTGATTTCGCCTTTACGCCAACGCAACCAGTGTCCTGGTTCAAGCTTTTTAATTGCTTTGTAAGCGGTTAGCGGCGCCGGTACACACATGTAAGAGAGGTATTGGTCCAGCGCATTTGGATCAATATCGCGGCTCACGTCTGGATGCGCGAGCAGCGCCGTGAACTCCGAGCCAAATATCAGTTGTCCGTTCGTGTGGGAGTAAAGGAGAGGCTTCTTTCCGACTCTGTCGCGCGCAAGAAAGAGCTCCTGCGTTCGCTCGTCCCAGATCGCAAACGCAAACATGCCCCGCAGATGCTTCGGGCAGTCGGACCCGTATTGGTTGTACGCGTGAACGATCGCTTCGGTGTCACTGTTGGTGTAGAAAGTGTGACCCAGCTTCTCCAACTTATCCCGCAGTTCGAGATAGTTGTAGATTTCGCCGTTATAGACGATCCACGCGGTTCGATCCTGATTGTGAATGGGTTGTTGGCCGCCAGCAATATCAATAATTGACAAGCGACGCATGCCGAGACCGACTGGCCCGTTGAAATAGAACCCGTCGTCATCTGGGCCGCGATGCCTGATCGCCTCACACATGCGCGAAACCAGCGGCTGATGGACGTCCTTACCGTCGCTTCTAACTATTCCAACGATGCCACACATTAGGATTCAGACGGGAAATGAATTAACGCTTCAGTTGTCTCAATCGGTCCTGGTCCTCTTTCTTTTCTTTTAGTAAAACAAAACCCACAGCGACGAACACGAAATAAAACACCAGGAGTTGTGCGCGCTGACGATAAGCCGTACCCACGTTCCCCTGAAACACCGAATAGGCGATCGACAACATTGTCGTGAAGATCAGAATGGGTGAGATTTGCCGCAAGCGGTACTTTATTGAATACCAAATACCCAGGACCAGTAACGGAAATGACAGCCACCATATGATCATTTCGGGAAGAGTAATACTTTGGCGTAATGAAGCGAGTTGCCAGGGAAACGGTGCGAACAGAAGATAGACCAACCCTATAGGAATTGTTGAAATCGCACCCTCAGTGGTCGAGACATCGACTTCCCGTCCAAAACCAGATTCAGCGCTGTTAGCCAAATTACTGCGGCTCCTTTGCAATGCCTCTAAAGAACCATAGCTTTCAAATTGGGCATTGGCGTAGCGCGTTACGCCAAGATAGGTGAGCGACACACCGACTAAAAGCAACAC
>DATBSH010000057.1:0-18667 GCA_036559885.1 Pyrinomonadaceae bacterium | reverse complement strand
TTGCCCTGTTTTTAGCCCATTCGCTCACTCGGTTCCCAATCAGCTTCTTAGCATCGCCCAGCCCTCGTATCGAGGCCCGCTCTTTCTCTGCAGCCGTGAGAAGGTCACCGGCTAAGAACGGCGGATGGGCAACGTGCTTAGGTACTTCTTTGTATTGCGCGTCGTATTCAGTTTCGGATAACGCGCACCACCACGCCAGTTCGAAATAATCGCCATTCTCCCCAGTGTCAACCTCGGGAATCCCAAAGACTATGTATGGCGAAAGTGATGGTAGCTTTAGTAATGCATAGGTCGCTGCATCTTGTTTTTCAACCGCGGACCTGGCCTTCAAATAGTCACGAAACACACCTGACTCATCTTGTCCCTTCTCAACAATCTCAGTGGCCGCCTGACGGGCAATGGCATCATCTTTGAGCAACAAAGCTCTGGTCCAAACGGTGAACAAAAGTCGTTCACGAAGATAATCAGGTAGAACCGGATCGTGAGCAGCGCTCATCAGGGCCGACGTAGGGAAGTGCCAGTTCAAAACATCGACCACCCTTTGATCGAAAACTACCCGATCATCCCACGCGGAAAGTCTTTCGACGCGTTCCTTTTGCTGATCGTTCTCTTCACCCTGCTCCTCCATATATTCCTTCTCAACCTGGAGAATTTCGCGGATCGTTCCGCCAGTCCCATATTCATAAAAGATCACGGGTTTCTTTGCAGCAAACTTCAAAAACTCCGTGACGCTCGTGGCTAAATCCATTCGCTGCTCGAGAAACTGGTTCTGAGCCGAAACAGGAAACATATCGAACTTAGTTTTGATCATTTCATCCAGCACTTGCCGCGCTTGCGCCTGTTCACCTGAATCGGTGAGGAGGCGAACCCGGTTATAGACAACTGTGGCGAAAATCGGCGTGTCGGGCTGAACGGTTGCCGCCTGGGCCAGCAAACGATTCAACGAGGGGGACGCCTTGTTTGCTTTCGTCAGAGCCGCAACAAACCAGGCGTCAGAATGCGTTTGACGCCACTTCGTTACTGCATGCGAAAACGCGTCTTCTTCACTCGTCTGAAAGGTAAAGATCCAATCGCTCAACTCGTCCGTCCGCACGAACGGGGGCAATAGATCAAGACGCGGTTTACCACAGTCGTAACCGCATCCCTCATAATCGCTACGCCCGTCCCACTTGCGATTCGGACTGAGTCGATACTTTCGGAACTCCAAAGCTTCGGCATGTCTTTCCCAAAGCTGCTTTGATTCGGCTTCTGTTAGTTTTCTGCCGAAGGCTGCTTCGACTGTTTCCAAAATCTCTGGTGCAGAGGCGTCGGGTTTGAAGTAAAAGGTCTTCGAGTCTGTATAGTTGATTTGTCCGTCGGCATTGACGGACGGTACCCAGAATTGGATCAACTCGCCGCGCTCTAAAAGCTCCGAATTCCTTTTCCACTCTAATTGTGTTGGGGTCGGCGGCGGCGGTGACGGTTGTGGTGTCGGATTGAGAAGCTTGAGGCGCTGAGCCTCGGCTTCCTGCGCTTGATTTTCGAATTTGTCGAGCAGCCAAACATAGTCGATTAGATCCTGACGCACATTGTCGTTTCCACTTTGCTCCTCTAACACTTGAGCCAGTTCTTGCACTCTTTCTTCCGGTCGCAGTCGATATTTGGTCAACGCTAGGAATTTCTGGGTCGCCTGGCGATACTTCGCTGTGCGAGGAAGCAGATTGATTAGATACATCTCTGCCTTTTCGTAAAGACTTCGCTTTGTCTGTTCATTCGGTTCAAGACTGGCCTGACGAATAAGCGTGCGGCCGACGAGATAATCAGCGGTTTGTTGCCAGTCAGATTCGGGATCTTGCGCAATCTTCTCGAAGCGGACACGTGCCTCGTTGAACTTCAGCGAGTAGAAGAGCGCGGCTGCATTTTGATAATCGCGATCTTTACGTAACCAGCCCGGACTTTCGGCGCCGATTGCGGCGGGCATCACTGAACCACCTGAGCAGTTGCTGAAGACAACATCTTGCCCTTTTAGCCACTCACCCACATTCCTGTCTTCAGCACCAAAACGCGCCACGCGATCCTTTAAAGTTTCCGTTGCTACTTCAAAGGCGTTTGCCGTGCAGTTCGGGAAGAAGTCATACCCTCTGTAGCGCCGTTCCTGGTAAATCTCCGGCAACTCGGTTTGATCCTTTAGTACAAGTTTACGTGCCTTTATCCATGCTTCCACCGCGTCGTTGCTATCCGTTTCAGGACTGGCACCCTTCAGGGCTTCAACGAGTTCCTTTTGTTCGTCTTCACTGAAAACTCCACCGTTCAGATAACGATAGGCAATCACCAAAGTCTTCCGACCAAACGAAGGCTTCACGATCCCAATTTTGCCTTGCGTGAATTCGCGAAAAGGAGGATCAGGCGAGTTCTGTAAGACGAAGATGGGCTCCAATGTTTCAGGTCCACACGCCTTTGCTTCAGGTATGAACCTGAAGGACACAGTAAACAGAACCAATAATGCGGCGATTTGACGCAACAACTTCATTGTCCGAGCCTTTCCTCAAGCACGTTTAAGTCAGACTCTTTCCAGGAGCGTGAGTTAAAAACATAGACACGACGACCAGTGTCAAAGGTGACATTCAAAGGTTCATCGAGCGCGATTCCATAACTGCGCTGACAGAGGTCGCCGCGAAAATCTGAACCCGAGGCAAGCATTGTCTTGATTCTTGCCGAGTCAGTGCCCATGCGAAATGCCATCGGGATCGCCTCGTCTACGGGTAGATCTTTGATCCAGCGATCGCCAACGCAGAACGAAGCAAGAGCCGTTATTGAAAGTGGAGTTTCTTCAGGAAGCTTTGAGCGAATTTCCTGGAGCAGACGACGATAAAAGTCGCGTTCAGACGCGGAAGCGTCAAAATCAAGCTGCAATGCGGAGACATTGGGCAGTTCAAGAGTCTTGCGAACCAGATCACTCACCCGCATCGACTGTCGGCTCGAAAGCAAGGGCCGTTTGTTATCAGAACGTTGTGTTTCAATCCTGGTGACGGCGACTACTCGAACGTCTGGAGGCAGCAGCAGCGGTTGCCGGCGAGGTTTATAAATAACTTCGTCGTCCTTCAAGACCAGGGTTTGGGCCAACATTGCCACACCGTAACGCCCTGACTTAAGAAATCGCAGGTCCTCCGGCCGTTCCCACGCCCACAACATTACGGGGGGAAGATTCATTTCATTTGCACGATTGCGAACTTTTTCTGAATGGCAGGCGGACAATGAAGCACCGACGAAGAGGAAGAGGGCAAGAGCTGACGAGTTTCTAATGTTCATCAGCGCCAATTCATACAACGTGCGGATCGATTCAAACAGGACGATCCACACGGCGCTGAACAGGGTTGCGCCTCAGGATGGGACTGATGAAACCCACAGCGGCAAAAACCATCCACAGATTACGCAGATTACACAGATTAAGAAACTGAGACAGCTAAGTTCAGCTAGTAGATCCGTCGCAAGCGGTAACTTAATCGCTCAACTTAGCGGTCTCAGTTTCTTAATCTGTGTAATCTGCGTAATCTGTGGATGGTTTTTGATTAGCTTGCTCGCGGGCGTGGTACGACGAGCGAGTCAGCGGGCTCGATTGTACGTGTGAGAAACCCATTGTCATTCCGAGGCGGCGCCATTCATCAAACTCTGCCGGAGTTACATAACGTTCGACGGGCAACCGTCGAGCATGCGGCTGGAGATACTGTCCGATGGTCATGATGTCGCACGAGACCGAGCGCAGGTCGCGCATCAAATCGACGACTTCCTCAAACGTCTCGCCCAGGCCGACCATTATTCCGCTCTTTGTAAGCATGCCGCGTCCCTCACGATCACGGCGTGCGGCAGCGCGTTCCAGCAAAGTCAACGATTGTTGGTAGTCCGCGTCGGGCCGAACTCTTCGATAAAGGCGCGCAATGGTTTCTGTATTGTGATTGAGCACGTCTGGCAGCGCATCAAGAACCATGTTGAGTGCAGCCTCATCTCCGTTGAAATCGGGTATCAGAACTTCGATTTTGCATTTGGGATTGAGCGCTCGAACTTGTCTCACCGTCTCAGCCCAATGGGCCGCACCTCCATCCGGCAGATCGTCGCGGTTAACGGAGGTGATGACAGTATGGGCCAGATTCAAATGCGATACCGCTTCGGCTACATGCCTTGGCTCCTCCGGGTCGAGAGCGGTAGGTGCGCCTTTGCCGACAGCACAAAAGCCGCAGTGGCGCGTGCAAATATCGCCGCCCAGCATGAAAGTCGCAGTACGATCAGACCAACACTCGAAGATGTTCGGGCAACGTGCTTCCTGGCAGACGGTGTGCAGATTCAGCCCCTCGATTAGTTGCAACACATGGTTCTGGTTTGTTGGATCGCCGAGCCGGATCCTCAACCAATCGGGTTTAGGCTGACGTACCTTTGGAGTGTTACTGATTACTTTAAGCTCACGCACCAGGAGATTACCTCTGATTTGATTCTACACGGCAGGCTCAATTTCGAAAAACGGAGCCTCAGAAATAGGTGGTCGGTTCGAAAAGGAAAAGTCTCGCGCAAAGCCGCAAAAGGCGCCAGCCGCAAAGACAAACGCACAATCCTGCCGGTAAGTCACCCTCACCGCGAGTTCTTTTTTGGACCAGTTTGATGCTTTTGCTCTTTGCGTTTCTTTGCGGCTTTGCGCCTTTGCGCGAAACTTCTGTGCTCCAGACGATCGCTGAGCTGCTACTACATCCCTTCGCAATCAATCTTCTTTGTCAAACACGGATAAAGTACACTGAGACCCCGAAACCCCGATCTCGCCAAAGGAGACGAACCAATGAAAGCGATTCTCACGATCTGTTCCCTAACTCTCTTATTTCTGATTGCGACTCAAATCGCAGACGCCGACATCGCCAAGCCAAAACCTACGGCGACTGTGAAAGAGAGTCGGGTTGTGTTGCACACCAGCATCGAAGTGGCTCCCGACCCCAAAATCTATGAGGCACGGCTTCAAATCCACGAAAGCGATCTGCAATCACTGCGGGCGGCTCTGGATGCTGGGGGTAATACAAACATCGCTGCGACTGTAACGCGAAGTTCAACTCGAACGATCATTGCCGGACTCCTGATGTTTCTTTCGCTTTCGTGCGCCGGCGTCTGGGTGGCGCGATCGCAACGTAAGACTTCTGGAGCCACGCGCACGAGAAAAGCCGTCGCGGCAGTATTGATAGGAGCGGCGACCATCGGAGCAGCGGCTATCGTCACGCGCGGCAACGCCGGACCTCCAGGATATTTCCGCTGGAGAACGCTGCCGCAGTCGCTGACACAAGGTCGCCCGACGTCCGGCGGTCTGGATGTGGAGATCATACCCGACGATCCCAATAGAGGTGGCGGAATGAGACTGCTCATCCCATCCCGAAATTTTGCGAAGCCAGGTGAAGAATAGCGGTCCATGCAAAGCACGGTTGACGTAAGAATAGGTTGGGACCGACGGGCTGCGAGTCGCTCATACGACACGCGGGCTACATTGTTCGTGTCGGCGCTTGCTCTCTGCACTGTTTCGTCAGCTGTTTTTGCCAGCTGGTTACCCTTGCAGGTGTCCGTCGTAACGGTCTTTCTATTCGCCGGACCACACAATTGGTTTGAGCTGCGCTATTTCCTAACTCGACTGCCGGCCCGCTTCGGCAAATCGCGTAGCTTCTTTGTCACTGCTTTCACCGGTATCGGCGTTTTAAGTCTCACGTACTTCGCGTTGCCGCTGTTGTTTCGTCTCTCGGCCTGGAATGAAGAATCCTGGTCGATGCTCATTGCAAGTTGGAATAGTCTGCTGTTGTGCTGGTTGGGAGCGCTCGTTTGGTTACGCGCTCGACAAAAGCGACGAGCTGATTGGTCCTGGGTTCCCGCTGTTTTGCTGGCGGTAGCTGCATTGAACTGGCTTGCGCCAATGCTGGTCAGCCTGGCGATAGTTTATGTTCACCCGCTCATTGCGCTCTGGTTTCTCGATCGACATCTCACCCGGACGAGGCCAGAGTGGGTACAGGCGTACCGACGATTCCTTGTTGCTCTACCCGTGGCTCTCGGTCTGATGATCTGGCGACTCTCACAAACCGCTCCGCTTGTCGATGACAATGGTCTGTTCTGGCGAATTACCCAGCACTCAGGCGCCGAGCTCCTACCATCTGTGTCGAGTCACTTGTTGGTGTCGGTCCATTTGTTTCTGGAAATGTTGCATTACGGGGTATGGCTCATCGCTTTGCCCTTGATAGTTCCAGTCACGCGCGGAGTTGCTCAGTCCAATCGCGTTAACTCAAGGGTCTGGAGTCTTCAGAGTGTACCGTTGGTCCGGCATCCACGTGGCTTCCCAAGGTCGATCATGACGGCACTGGTCTTTGCCGCAGTGGTGGTTTTAGCGCTGTGGTTTGGGTTCTCTATTGACTACGCAACGACGCGGGACATCTACTTCACCGTTGCAATTACGCACGTTCTCGCCGAGGCGCCTTTTCTGCTAAAGATGCTGTAAAGAGTATCCACAGATTACGCAGATTACACGGATCAAAAACCAAGACCCGGAACAGCACGAAGGGACATGGAGGTCTTTCCTGCGCCTGCTTGCTGCTCCTGCCCCTCGTTCTAATCTGTGTAATCTATGGATGTTCTTTTTCCTGCAGCCCTCTTCAACTTACCTGTGGCGTTTCTTTCCAATCGGTTATCTCGTAACGATCGCCATTGAGACGCCAATTCTTCTTGTCGGACTTTCAAATCGGCATTCGTGGAAACGAAAACTGTTCGCCGGTGTTTGGCTCACTGCGTGTACTTATCCGATCGTTACGCTGGTATTGCCTCTCGTACTGGCGAATTATTCACGCCGACAGTTTCTGGTCGTAGCGGAGACGTTCGCACCTGTGGCTGAGTGTCTGTTGTTCTGGCTCGCCTTTGGATCAAAAGAAGATCTTGTACGCAAGCCAATGTGGAGAGATTTCGCCGCGATTGTGCTTGCCAATCTTGCTTCGTTTGGAGTCGGTGAGTTCTTGAACGCCTGGGAATGGTTTGGACTCTACTAAAACACGACAGGATTACAGGATCCTTGTTAACATCTCTGGGTCGATGTTTCCTCCCGATAGAACGACGCCCACTCTCTTCACATCTGCGGGAAGCTTCTTGAACAACACGGCGGCCGCGGCCGCAGCTCCCGATGGTTCGACCAATAGTTTCATCCGAAACAAAATGAACTTTATCGTTTCTATGATCTCTTCATCGGAAACGGTGAGCACATCTTCCGCCACTTGCTGAACAATCGGAAAGGTAAGTTTCCCTGGTATCTGCACACGCAGTCCATCTGCGATCGTCGCCGGCGGCGGAATTGAGATACGTTCGCCTTTCACGAACGACTGCCGCGTGTCGTCAGCGGTATCAGGCTCGACTGGGAAGCAGCGAATTCGCGGATTCACGGCTTTCGCCGCAGTCGCAACACCGGCAAAGAGTCCACCGCCACTGCAGGGAGCAAGCAGGCAATCAAGTTCCGGTGTTTCTTCCATCAGTTCCAATCCGCACGTCGCTTGCCCGGCCAGAATCAGGTAATCGTCATACGGGGGAACCATGACGAGTCGCTGTCGTTCCGCCAAATCAAGCGCGAAGGCCTCACGATCCTGTTTCTGCCGGTCGTAAAAGATGATCTCAGCGCCATATGATCGCGTTGCAACCACTTTCATTTTCGGCGCATCGTCAGGCATGGCGACAACAACGCGAACTCCCGCTTCGCGACCTGCAAGCGCAACTGCTTGCGCGTGATTGCCTGACGAGAAGGCGACGACGCCACGAGCTTTTTCGTCGGGTGTTAGCGAACGAATCTTGTTGGTGGCTCCGCGGATCTTGAAAGCGCCGGCGCGCTGCATATTCTCGCACTTGAAGAACACTTCTTTGCCGGCAGCTTCGTTAAAGAGTCGCGAAGACATGACAGGAGTGTGATGGACGCGACCGCTGATCCGCTCGCGCGCTTCATTGATTAGATTGAGTGTCAGCATGGTTCAAGAAAGATTATCCACAGACTACACAGCTTCTATTTCGGATTTCGGAATGCGGATTTCGGATTTCGTACTCTCCCGGAATTGCTGTTTTCCGGCATTGGAGTTCAAATCTCAAAGTACATTGGTATTCATTTGAGCAACGTCATCAACACGAAATCCGAAATCCGCATTCCGAAATCCCAAATAGAAATCTGTGCAATCTGCGTAATCTGCGGATTCTCTTAGGCCGTGACCGAATCAGCAGCCCGGATAATCTCCCTGTCGAAGGCTTCCGCGAACCGCACAGCGATCCGATCCTCGACGTCATAGATGTCGAGTTGTTTGCCTAGCAGGTGCTCGATTGAAGTAACCGGCTCGCCTTCGCAGGGTAGTATCAAGTTGTAATAACTCAGGTCAGTATTCACGTTCAGCGCAAATCCGTGTGTTGTGATCCAACGGGCAATGTGCACGCCAATCGCGGCTACTTTGCCCCGCGTCGTATGAACCCCCGTCAAACCCTCGATCCGGAAAGCCTCGATTCCGAAGTCTCGCATTGCCAACAAAAGAACTTCTTCAAGGTCGCGGACGTAACGATGGACATCCTCGCGATCAGGGCTTAAGTTAATGATCGGGTATCCAACGATCTGGCCCAATCCATGGTACGTGACTTTTCCGCCTCGATTCGTCTCAAACAGTCTGACACCACGTTTGGTAAGTTCGCTTTCCGATATGAATACGGATGAGCTGTCGCCGCGACGGCCAATCGTCAAGGTGTGAGGATGTTCGAGCAGGAGCAGGGTGTCAGGCTCGAGCCCGGCCTTTACGGCAGCGGCAGTTTCTTTCTGCAGGGTAAGCGCGGATTCGTAATCTAGACGGCCCAGCTGACGGACCAATAATTTTCTTCTGGTCATTGTGCAACCAAACGTTCGGGGTTTGGCGTCATTCTATCAGTCTCCGGTATCCTTTAGCTTGTCGTTCTGATGTTCGATACGCTTTAGTGTGTCGTCGGCTTAGCGATTACTCGACATAGTGGCAAACAGTCAGTACCGTTACGCGGTAGCGTCGGGTCGTCTTAGCCAACACGCAATGCATCGGAGTAGTGGAGTCTCCACTAGATTGACTCTTGGCGGAGGCGACCCGACGCTACCGCGTAGGGTACTGATTGTTTGCCACCGTATTGAATGGTGGCCAAGTCAAACGACAAGCTAAAGCGTATCGGACATCCGCATATCAAATATAAGGAGAACAACTTGAAACGTCTAACACTAGCTCTGTTGGCGGTCGTCATGGTCACACCAGTTGGCGCGTCAGCTCAAACCCGAAAACGATCAACTTCGCGACCAACACCAAGTACTGCTGACCGGGCGGCGGTTGTCCGTAACGCCGGCGCGATGCGCGTTGCCGATCAGATCAAAGTCCTCTCACGGTTTATTTATCTACTCGGTGGCGTCGCAAAAGGTCTGGAGAGTGTCGATGAGGCTGCTCGCAGAAACGAGGCATCACCCGCAGTGTTGCAGCAGGCAGAACAAAGCAAGAATACGGTACGGACAAGCATTCGGAACGTACGAGAGGGCTTAGACAAACTGGAGATTGATTTTAGAGCGACACCGGAATTGGCCCCCTATTACATCAAGCTTGCGGGAAGTGCCGCCGGTGCAGCGACGGCTGAACAGCAAGCAGCGAATAATCAGTTCGACACGGCGGGGAGGACGCTGCTAGGTGTAATCAACCGACTGACTGATGTGCTGGTGATTATGAAGTAGTTGTCGTGCTTTGGACTTTGTGGTGATAGCTTAACTACAGAACGGGAGCGAAGCGACCGTTCTGTAATTGGACGTGCGCACCAAGTCTTATTTCTCACCAGCCTTCGCGTAGTAGCCCTGCCGCGCTCTAACGCGCAACTCGGACTGCGCAGGTATGGTTACTTGAATCCGGCGAAACTGGCCCGGCGTCGCTTCGGAGTTACCGTAATATTGCAGCAGATATTGCCCGCGTAATTCAGCCGCAACCTGACGAAATACCTTCTCCAGATCTTTATCTGAATCCGGTAGAAAGGCTGTGCCGCCGGTTGCATCCGCGACTACTTGCATTCCCGCTTGCGCTCGACTGCTGATTACGTTCATCCGTACTGATGGACCACCTGGATTAACCGAGTAAAAGATCGCATCTGCCTTCTGGACGGCCTTCTGCGTATCCTGAACGGCAACCCGATGCTTGGCCTGGAGCGCGGCCAGCACGCCACTCGCCGGAATTTCGCCTCGCAGATTAGCCTGCGCGTCGGCAATCGAGTATTCGCGAATTCGATTACTAAAGTTATCGTCACCGTCAGAGATCACGATAATGACTCTTCGATGACGTCCCGGAGAATTCTCGGTTAGATATTGTGCCGCGGCGGCCACCGTATCGTAGAACGCGGTTGGGACCGGAGATGTCGCGGGTGGAATCGTCAAAATCTTTGCTGCTGCGGACTCGGCAGTCGATAGGCCTTGAATCAAAATCGGTTCGGCAGAAATGCCGAAAACAGCCGCTTTATCTGTGGGCTTCATTACCTGCTTCAGGAAAGCAGCCGCGGCATTTTGTTGAAATGCAAAGAAGCCTTTCTGGCTAACGCTGCTCGAGATATCGAACAGCAAAGCGATATCCAGCGGGACCTGTTCGGGATCGCCCATCTCCGTTATCTGCTCATCCCGCCCCTCTTCCTTTAGCTTGAAATCTTTAATCGTTAATCCCTGAACTGCTTCGCCCTGACTGTTGGTTACAGACACGGGCACCATCACTAAGTTAGACGTGACACGAACGACATCCAGAACTTCCTGTGGAGGTGGCGTGGGCGTCGGTGTTGGTTTCAGCCGCGGAACGGGAGGTGGTGGTGGCAGATCTTTAGTTGTTTGCGCTGTGCCTTTTCCGGCAAACAGAACAAGGGCCAGCACCCCCGGAAGAAGTGCCGGCCAAAAAAGTTTTCCCCTGATTCTCAAGATCATTTTGACAGTCATCGAACCACGTCTCATGCCCACCGTTTGACCGACTCATTATATCAGCCGCGCGACTTACGGCATGAGTCGTGGTTCTTTGGTGCCAGTTATGCTCTTCGGAGTTGCATTAGAATATCGCGCGCTCCGAAAAGACATTCATTCGTGAATCCCTTAATTGCCACTACCACTACCAGGATTCATTGTCGGCGATGGAGCGGTCAAGCCCTTGTTAACAAGAAGCTTGATTTCCACACGTCGATTCTCAGCGCGTCCTTCGCGTGAGGTGTTGTCCCCTACTGGATTCAACTCTCCGTAACCGTACGGCGTCACAATCCTTCTTAGAGGAATACTATGATTCTCAACCAGGTAACGGATAACCGCATCGGCGCGACGCTGACTCAGCTGCCTGTTGAGGGCGATACTTCCCCTGGAATCAGCATATCCCGACACTTCCAGGACGTAGCCCTTGGCGTTGAGCGCCTTTGTAGCGATCTCGTCAAGCTTGGTCTTGGAATCAGGTAACAATACAGCACTGCCGGTACGGAAGTTCACAGCTGTACTTGTCTGTGGCTCGTAATCGTCGAGTGCTGAGATCCGTTCGTTCGTCGCGTTAACGCCTGCGACCGCTGCATCTGCTGTTGCCTGGGCCGCCTTCGCACCACCACGTGCAGCGTTAGAAACTGCTGCCAGTTCTTCTATCTGACCTGACATCCGCTGCGCATTTGCCTCGACCTGGCTAAGCTTGGACTCGGTGTTCGACGCTCTCTCCTCGAGCGGCGCAGCCCGTGATTCAACAGCGCGCGCTGTACGAAGATCCGATTCATTGAAACGAATCTTTTCTGCAGCCAATTCACCATTGCCGGTGCCGCGTCCCTCAACTTCGAGATTCAGGCCACGAAGAATGTTTGTTTGTGCGTAGTTTGTGCCACCGCGCATGAACCCGCCCTTCGTTTTCACACTGGTCCGGTCGTCGAGACGAACAACGGTATCCACGCCATTCAGGTCGCGAACCGTGAACGTGTCGGCGTCACGTCGTGTGACCACGCCCTTGATCTTCATTTTCTGACCGCTAGCGACAGTGCGCGAGCCAGTCGGGTTGGTTTTATCTTGCGCGAGAGCTACGGAGGCTGAGCAGACCAGAAGGCAGGTAGCAAGTACTACCGGGGAAAACAGTCGGAATTTTGTGAATACCATTGATTTACTCTCCTTAAGTTTTGCTTAAAAGTGACGTACCTCGTCACGTCTCTCAAAGTGGTCCTAAAGCGAGAATGACCTCGCTTTTCCGCAGCTAGTTTTAGCGGATGACTTCTCTTAGACCTTCAACGAATGTAAGTCAATAGGCTCTCCCATTCTTCATCGAATCACCACTTTATCGCAATACGCTGCGATATCTGCAAATAAAATCGGCGACAACTTCGTGACAAAGTCGTCGCCGCCCTGATTCTTGAAATTTGTAATAAGTTAAACAGAAAAGTCTGCTGCCTCGAGTTGGTCCTTAATGTATGCAAGAAATTTTTCAGCGTCTGCGCCATCGATCACACGGTGATCGAAGCTCAGGGCAAAGTAGGCCATCCAGCGAATTGCTATGACATCGTCTCCGTCCGCAGTGGTCAACACCTTGGGCCGCTTCTCGATCTTGCCTACGCCGAGAATCGCCAACTGTGGCTGATTGATTATCGGAGTGCCAAATAACCCACCAAAAACGCCAGGATTTGTAATCGTAAAGGTCCCTCCAGCAACTTCATCGGGCTTCAATTGCTTGGTGCGCGCGCGTTCAGCGAGATCATTAGCGGCGCGAGCCAAACCAGATAGGCTGAGGTCATCAGCGCGTTTAATCACCGGCACAATCAGACCCCAATCAAGGGCCACAGCCATTCCGAGATTGATGTCCTGTTTGTAGATGATCTGATCCGCACTGACCTGTGCATTGAAAATGGGAAACTTCCGAAGTGCATTGTTTACAGCCTGGAATATGAACGGCATGAATGTCAGCTTGGTCCCTGTTCGTTCCTGAAAGCTATCGCGATGCTGCTCCCTTAGCCTTGCTATTCGCGTCATATCGATTTCGTAGACCGTAGTAACATGCGCAGAAGTTCGACGAGACAGGACCATATGCTCGGCGATTTTCTTGCGCATCACACTCATCTGCTCGACGCGATCGCCGGCGAGCGGCTTCGGCGGAGCAGGTGCTACTGGTTCGGGGAGCGAGGAAGGCGGTACAGCTGGTGGTGCGGTTGATGGACGGGCCGCGGGTGCTGCCGCGCCGGATTCAATAAAGCTGAGTATGTCGTTCTTGGTGACACGACCACTCATTCCTGTGCCTTCCAGTTGAGTGATGTCGACTCCGTGTTCTTCGGCAATCCTGCGGACGAGAGGACTCGACTTTGTTCGACGCAGATCATCAACCGCTGCTGACTGTGCCGGTTTTGGAGCTGGGGCTTTCGCACTGCTTGCAGTTGCGGCTTCCGCAGGCCGCGGGGCAGGAGCTGGTGCTGCCGCTTTCTGAACAGCCGGACTCGGTTGCGGTTTCGGCGCTGGTGGAGGCGCAGGTGCGGGAGTTTCGGCTTTAGGTACTTCCTCGGTCGTCGCCTTAGGTACTGATTCCTGCTGAGTTTTTTTCTGTGGTTCTGCTGCTGGCGCAGTGCCATCTCCATCAAGCACAGCAACCACCTTGTTGACCTCGACTGTATCGCCTTCTTTGAAACGAATCTCAGTTAAGGTTCCGGCGGCCGGTGATGGGATTTCAGCGTCAACCTTGTCCGTGGAGATTTCAAAAAGAGGCTCGTCACGTTCGACGCGGTCGCCAACCTTCTTCAGCCATTTCGTAATTGTTCCTTCCGCAATGGACTCTCCCATCTGCGGCATAACCACTTCAGTACTCATCTCGTCTCCAATAAACTACGCGACGTCGCCTGCTGAACGGCCCTTTGGTTCGGCGGTAGTAGGATCGATTATTGTTTTGACTTCTGAAATACGATTCGCGGGGAAGCCACCCTGTGCGGCGTGTTCGCGAATTAGATCTTCACTGGGAGCACGATACACACAATAGATCTTATCGGCAGTTACATAGCTATGTTCCCACTGAATTTGTGGGCCAAGGTTCCTTAAAACCTCACACGATTTCTGCGACACTGCCTGTAGTTCCTGGGGCGACAAGTTACCGGCACCGGGTAGGTCTCGTTCAATTACGTATCTTGGCATGTTAGTTATTGTTTCCTTTCTGTCGGATCTCTCTTTGGGATATGTGTCTTTGTCAGTTCTCTTTGCGATCCTCAATTTCTGATCTCAGATCTCAGATCTCAGATCTCAAATCTCACATCTCAAATCTCAAATCTCACATCTAAAATCTCAAATCTCAAATCTCAGATCTCAAATCTCAGTAAGCCGCCAATTTTCTCGCCGCTTCAACAACATCCTTGATTTGCGGCAGATAGTAGTCCTCGAGCGGCGGTGAATATGGAACGGGCGTATCGAGTGACCCGATCCTTAACACCGGGGCATCCAACCACTCAAATGCCTCTTCGGCAAGGATCGCAGCTATCTCTCCACCGATGCCACCGGTACGCGAAGCTTCATGCAAAACGATCGCTTTGTTCGTCTTTTTGACGCTCGTTAGAACTGCCGGTTTATCTAACGGCGCGAGTGTCCTCAAGTCGATTACTTCGACATCAAGACCTTCGCGCTCAAGCTCGGCAGCGGCATCAAGCGCCGTTAGCACCATCGCACCAAACGTTATAATCGTTAGGTCACGACCCTCGCGCGCGATGCGCGCTTTTCCTATCTCAACAACATAGTCGTCGGAAGGAAGTTGTTCTCGCAGTCGAGGCAGACGGTAGAGCTTCTTGTGTTCGAAGAACAGCACCGGATCGGGATCGCGAATGGCAGCTTTGATTAAACCCTTCGCATCGTACGCGGTTGATGGTTCGACGATCTTCAGTCCGGCAGTGTTCAGAAAAAATGATTCAGCATTTAAAGAGTGAAACGGGCCTGCCCTTACACCGGAACCACATGGGCCACGAAAGACTGCTGAGATTCCTGCACCCCAACGGTAACGACACTTGGCGGCATAATTAGTCAACAAATCGAAGCCGGCAGAAATGAAATCGATGAACTGAAACTCAGCTACCGGCTTCATACCCATCAAAGCCGCGCCGCATGCCGCACCGACAATCGCTCCTTCAGAGATTGGCGTGTCGATAACGCGTTCTTTTCCAAAGTGGTCGATCAACCCATCTGTGACTTTAAATGCGCCGCCGTATACACCGACATCTTCACCGATGACGAACACGGTAGGGTCACGTTCCATTTCTTCCCAAATACCCTGGCGAATCGCTTCCACGAGGGTGGCTTGACCGCCTCTCTCTGGGCGGGGAGATTTATGTTCTTTCTTAACCGCGGTAGACATCTAATAGGTCCTATAGATTCGTATGTCCTATTCTTTCTATGACTCCAAAACCTTTGGACGGAAGGCTGGCGCCACAAGATTATTGTCAAACACGTTGTAAGCAGCCACCTCCGGATCCGGCAGCGGCGAAGATTCGGCCCACGCACAGTCCTCGTCGATAAGCCGCGTTACTTCGACAACAATCTCGTCCAATTTTTTCTGGGTCGCAACTTTTTGGTCCAGGAGAAATCTTCTGCATCTATCGATCGGATCGTTGTTCTTCTCCCACCACTCGATCTCACCCTCAGCCACGTATCGCTGATCGTCGTGCTCAGCGTGTCCCTTTCTACGATAAGTTTTGGCCTCAATTAGAACCGCACCGCCGCCGCGCCGCGCATATTCAGCAGCATGTTTCGTTACTTCGTAACACGCAATCACATCATTACCGTCGACGATGTGCGCCGGTATTCCATATCCGGTGGCCTTCTCGGCCAGATCGCGCACTGCCGTTTGCAAACTGGTCGGTGTTGAGTAGGCATATTGGTTATGTTCAGCGATAACGACCAATGGCAGTCGCTGTACGGCAGCGAAATTCAATCCTTCATGAAACGCTCCGGTGCTCATACCGCCATCACCAATGTATGCCACAGCAACAAACTTCTTCTTTTGCATCCGTGCAGCCAATAACAACCCAGTCATCACCGGTATCATGTCGCCGAGATGTGAAATCGGACCGATAAAGCCCTTCTCCATGTCGCCGAAGTGAATGTTGAGGTCTTTTCCTCCGGATGGACCCCACGCTTTAGCCATGTATTGAGCAAAGATGTCGCGCGGGCGAATTCCTTTTACGAGGACCGCCCCGAGATCTCGAATAAGAGGCGTGACGAAATCCTGCGGCTGCAGTGCGTAAGCACTCCCAACGGCTGTCGCTTCCTGTCCAAGCGAACGAAACACACCACCAACAACTTTGGTTTGCCGGTAAAGATTCACCAATCGCTCTTCAACCAGTCTCGTCAGCTGCAAGTAGCGATAAAGTTCAACCTGTTGTTCTGGCGTGAGGCTAGTGTCAGTCGTGCAACTCAGCGCTTCACCTTCCGGAGGCTTTCGTGCCGCATACTTCGTGCTCACGCGCATTTGAAAGCGCGGACGCGGCCGGCGTCGTCGACGCGGTTTTCCGGTCTGAGCTTTGTTTTGGTTCTTGTCCATTATCGCGTCGGAGACCACGGACTTAATGTCCGTGGTGGTTCAATTTCAACCTAACCAGGAATGTTCGACCTCCGGCGCGCTTCGCGCGCAGATCTTCGAACGCAATCGGGTAGGTAGAAACTGAAACCCCACCGACTGAAAGTCGGTGGTTTCTTTAAATATGCACAGCCAGATCGTGAACTGCTTCGGCGGCTTCCATTACCGCTTCCGATATGGTTGGGTGCGCGTGCATTGTTTTTCCTAGTTCTTCAGCGGTTGATTCAAGCTGCATTGCCACACACGCTTCTGCGATCAATTCCGTTGCATGGGGCCCAATGATATGCACGCCAAGAATCTCATCGTATTTCTTCTCGCTAACGATTTTTACAAAGCCTTCCTCTTCACCGATGATGCGAGCTTTGCCTGACGCAGAGAACGGAAACTTTCCAACCTTCACGTCGTAGCCTTGTTCTTTGGCTTTCGCTTCCGCCAGCCCGACTGAACCTATTTCAGGATCGCAGTACGTACAATTTGGCACTAGCCGAAGATTGATTGGCCGTACATCGTTGCGTCCTGCCAGGTGTTCGACGGCAACGATGCCTTCCTTGGAAGCAAGGTGGGCCAGCAATGGAGTTGGAACAACATCGCCGATGGCATAAACACCCTTCTCCGCAGTCTGCTGGAATTCGTCCACCTGAATGAACCCGCGATCAACTTTTATCTTAGTCCCTTCGAGTCCTAAACCTTCGGTGTAAGGCATACGGCCAACAGCCACAAGCAACATCTCAGCCTCCAAGCTAACGTTCTCGCCTTTTGACGTTTTACCCGTGACCCGTACACCTGTCGGGGTCTTTTCGAGCTTGTCGAGTTTCGTATCGACTTGAGATTTGATACCACGCTTGCGAAAGCTTCGCTCTAGTTCTTTTGATACTTCTTCATCTTCAAGCGGCACAAGGCGAGGCAATAATTCGACGATAGTTGTATCAGCGCCAAACCGGGAATATACGGATGCGAACTCAACTCCGACTGCACCAGCGCCCATCACGATCAACGATTTGGGCACATCCTTAAGTTCGAGGATATGGTCGCTATTGACGACGTGCTGTTCGTCAGTTTCAAAGCCAGGGATTGGTCTAACAACAGATCCGGTAGCGATGATGATGTTCTTGGTTTGGAGCGTCTGCTTTTTGCCTTCACCCTCGGTGACTTCCACTTTTCCTGGCAATGCAATTCTTCCGGTGCCTTTAAAGACAGTCACCTTGTTTTTCTTCATCAGGTACTCGATGCCTTTTGAATTCTTGAGTACCACCTTGTCTTTTCGTTTTTGAACGTCCGCAAATGCCAGTTGGATCTCAGAAGCTTGCACCCCGAAGTCGGCCGCGTGTTGCATCTGTTCATAGACGTGCGCAGACATGAGCATCTGCTTGGTAGGAATGCAGCCTCGAAGCGTGCAGGTGCCACCGAGTCGGTTATCTTTTTCGACTATCGCTGTTTTCAACCCCAGCTGTCCTGCTCTAATCGCAGCTACATAACCTCCTGGCCCGCTGCCAATAATCACCACGTCAAACTGTTCGTTGGCCAATTTAAGTTTCCCCTCTCAGTCTCGGGTACGCCTTAGCTCACGGGTTTGACTTGGTTACCAGTCAACGTAGTGGCAAACAGTCAGTACCGTGACGCGGTAGCGTCGGGTCGTCCAGCTAGCACGCAATAACTTGCCAAACAATGATCGAGTTGCATGAAATTGAGTCTTGGTTTAGGAGACCCGACGCTACCGCGTTACGGTACTGACTGTTTGCCACTACGTTGAGTGTTAGCAACGACAAGCTAAGACAGATTTAATTGCTTCAAAAGACGGGCATTATAATGGCTGGACACAATTCGACCAAATTAGCCGGAAAGGCACGAAATGCATCGATTTGACCTCTGTGATGCAGTCTCTGTGAGCTCTGAGCCTGGGTGGTTTTGCTGGTCTTCGCTAGACTCAACCCCAGAGAGACAGAGAACACGGAGGCCACACAGCTTTGCACAAAAAGCGAAAATCCCACCCACGGCAGTGGGTGGATGCGTTCAAGTCCTGTCTACAAAACGAAGCTACCAGAATACATCGAAATCCCCCACACGGCAGTGCGGGGATCGTTCAAGTCCGAACTATTCATTTG
>DATBSH010000056.1:0-9059 GCA_036559885.1 Pyrinomonadaceae bacterium | reverse complement strand
ATACGCTTTAGCTTGTCGTGACGTGCTGCAGATTCAACTGCCTTCGGGAATTGCACTTGAAAATGCTTGAACCAGTGCGCTGAACCGGCACATATTCCCGAAAGAAGTTGAATATACGGTAAGTCACGACAAGCTAAAGCGCCTCTTGCAAAAATCCAATGCCACGCCCTTGCGGCGTGGTGCTTCACGTTTGCAGCTACAAACAGCCGTGAACCGATTGTTGGGATGCCACGCGCTTGCCGCGTGGAGTCTCACGGTTGTAACTGGTGATGAGCATATTCTAGATAAAACGTGAGCCTCCACGCGGCAAGTGCGTGGCATCCTTAGCTCGTCAGTTCCATTTGTGTAGGTACAAACGTGAAGTACCACGCCGCAAGGGCGTGGCATTGTCTTGATTTTTGCAAGAGGCTCTAAAGCGTATCGGACATCCGCTACCGCCTTTCGGTACTGACTGTTTTGCCACTGCGTTGAGTTATACAAACGACGACTAAGTGGCGAGCGATGTCGCATGATCACTTAGTGTTCGGTGCACTCGCTCGGGTTGTGCGTCGCAACCATCGCAAAGCGAGATTGATACTCGGATGAGTTAAGGAGAGAACAAGCCATCGAACGGGCAGCAGCGGGATCTCTCAACGGCTTACTCTTAAGAACATTGACCCAATAGTCATAATTAGCCTTATCGGGATCCCTGCGGAGGTATGCGAAATAATGCAGCAAAACAAGCGACTGGTTGTATTGAGCATCCACCAGCGCCGGTTGTGTAATTAATTGCACGAGGATCTTTGCCCGACCAGCGTTCGTACCATCGAAGAGGCTCAAAAGTGATTGTCTATCATCGCCGGCATTCAGGCCCGTCGTTTGTGCGATAGAGGAAGTCAGGCCGTCCACAAATTGATCAGCTTTTGTTAACCGCGCGTACTTTCGCTCGAACTCCGGTCGACTGACAAACGCCATAGCCAGGGCTAAGCGGTTCTCCTCTACATTGCCGTCACGATTCAAAGTATTTCGGTCGTTTTCAAATTCAGAGAACTTTGGTCGACGGCCCAGGCCAACCTGGTAAAGTCCATAAATGAATCCGGCGCTCGCTGACACGTCATCCTGCAGCATCAAAGTGTTTGAAAGGTCAAGCTTATTGCGCAAGCAATCGTTCCGTGTGCCACATGCTGACAGTTGAGAAGTAAGTCGATCGAGGAGATCCGCTGTAGGTGTCCTACCGGTTACATCCTTGTAATGCTGATTCACGAAGAACCGCGGATCATCGATCGGATTGGCAACTGATGTTGTCACTCCCGGATCGATCGTCAGAGCGCCGGGAACGTAAGCGAGTTCGCCTGAGTTAGATTGCAGGCGCAGGGTGTAGTCGCCGAACGGAGCGTTAGCGGCGACGTTCACATCGAAACTGACTACAGGCAGTGAAGTTTGAAATTGCTCCCGCGTTAGTGACGCCGCGTCAACTGTGAAGTAGGGCGAATTCACAGAGATGCTAGTGCCCGGCACATTATCAATTCCTTCACCAGACAGATAAATCTTGAAGCGTTTGCCTGGTTCCAGCGGTAAAGCTACGACGGACAAGTCGCCATTCAGTCCAATCAGCCGGGGATTCAATTTAGCGGTGGCCTGAGGCAGAACGTTGTAATTTACCGTCGTACTAGCACTCTCTTTTACATTGACTTGATTCGAGATCTCAATGTCTCCGAACATTCGCTGTGGTCCAACCGCGGTTATGCCGGACGCCGCTTCGTCTCCACCTCCTGCTAACACCCGATATCTACCCGGAGGCAGGTCACTGAGAACGTAAGTTCCGTCGTCCGCACTCACATCACTAGCCACGACTCTGCCGGTTGCGAGACTTTCGGCCCACACGTGAATGGATTTTAAGGCCGTGAATGTTCCATTAGACGTGTCGAACAAATGACCCTCAATCTTGCCGATCCGTTGCTTCGGTCCATAAAGACTGCGCACGCGTTGACGATCTTCTTCGGTTAACGTTCGTTCAGTAAAAGCGGGGAGCCCGTATGTGCCGTTGAACGCCTGATGACTCTGCATCGTCGATGCGAGGACATTCGAGTGGTCCAAGCCAAGCAGGTGCCCGACTTCGTGAGTGAACGTAGCTTCAAGGTCATATGTGCCGGGAGTGCCATCGGTGGAAAACTGAAGATCGGCGCCTTCAGCTGAGCGCGGCTTGGGATTGATCGAGATATCAGCTTCCTGTATCGCGCCGCTCTCCGGATCGAAAAAGACGCGAGTGCGCCCCGTAGTTGAGTCGGCATTGAAAGCTTCGTTATCAGGAGTATCGGCGATCGTAATCAGGCTAATACCGTCGCCCTGGTCGGCCGGACTAACAGACATCTCAGAGGACCAGCTAATCACAAAGCTGAGACCTGAGATGTTGGACCAACGCGATAGTGCACGGCGGGCAGCGCCGACGACGTCGCTGCCAGGTTTAATGTGTGCGGCAGGTGATCGTAGCGAATTCGAGAAGGTTACCTCGATGGTCCGGCGTGGCCACTTAATTCGGCGGGCAGTTGGCGTTGCCGGCTCCAACTCGGAAAACTCGCGAGTCTCCAAACGCGGGGCTCCCCCAGTGTTTAGAAGAAGCGCCAGGATTCCAATTGTCAGGAGTTGATATCGCATGGAGGCCCGGAACGGGGGATGAAATCATCCACAGGAATGACCGGTTGCGAGGCCGGTGGTTGAGGCATGGTACCACGCTTCAGGCGATAGGCTGAAGGTTTTTAGGCGGAAGGCAGAAGGCAGAAAGCAGAAGGCGGAAGGCACCGCTACTGCCTTCCGCCTTCTGCTTTCTGCCTCTGCTAATTGATGTGTATCTTTGGCGCCGTATCTGCCGGTCGGCTAGTCACCGCAAAGCCGGCCCGCGTGAACGTCACAATCACGGTCACATCCCCAGCTCCGGCCAGGGAGGCCGGCAACCTGAAGTTGATTATGTCAAACCCAGGCATTTCGCGGTTTGGTCCTACGAAAACAATGTCCGAGCCAGCAATGTCTGTCGTGCCGACCGTTACTTTAATTTCGCTCGTTGTCGCGGATCGAATACCCGTCACGCTGAGTTCTAATACAGTTGCGACACTGGTTCCAGTCGAATCCGGTGACGTCACGTTGAATGGTTCGGTCAAACGCATGTTTGGATTCGTCACGTTCACAGCTGCTGCGCGGTTTCCCGGCAAAGTAAACACATCCGGTTGACCATTCACGATGGGAATCAATCCCCTTAGAACAGTGTCGGTTCCAGCACCAGTATCTAGAACGTTGACAACTACTTTGCCCAATCCGGCCGGTAAGCCAATTGGCATCACGAAATTGATCTGCTTTGAAGAGTTTCCTGCAAAATACAAACCTGCAGCAGCACCGTTTACCGAAACCGAGACCCCATTGAGTTCGACTGGTAACGCCGGACTTCGTTTGGTTTCGGACGTGCAGTTAACCATAGGAAGGCACACAACATTCGCATCCGACGGAGCTAAAGCAACTGTCGAACGAACAATGCTAAGTTCGCCTGCCGCTAATCCAATCGCCGCACCAGGTGCAGGACTCGGCGTCGGTGTAGGTGTTGGCGTTGGGCTTGGTATCGGCGTAGCGGCGGGAACAGGCATCTCGCTCGCGCCGGTGAATGAACTCAACACGGCAGCAGATTCCACAGTGATAATGGGAGTTAGCAGATAGAACACCTCGATCGAAGAATCAGCATTCCCGCCACCAAGCTCGACGTCAAGGCTAAATGCGATTCGCTTTCGCGACTCACTGGCAAGCGCACGAGTGCCCGAAATCGTTCGTGGATTATTAGTAAGGCGGACGAAAGTGTTTGAGGAACTCGCCGGAAGCTGAGTTAGAAAGAGCTGTGGTCCGCGTATTGGATTCAAGCCCTCAGCATCCTGTGCTGCCGGCGGAAATGTTCCGTCAGGTCTGAAGTTCAACTCCGACGTGAACACGAGACTTTTGGGAACCAGGCCTGCATCGTAATCGGTAAAAACTGGATGCCGTTCGATGTCACCCGGCGCGACCAACGCGCGGTTCCCAACCTGAACGAAGGTATCCGTGGCGACGGTGTAAACGAACAACCCGAAGAAAGCGCTGTTTGTCGTGCTATTCGCTTTCGGATCGTTCGCTAATGATTCGAACGCGATCATGGATCCATCTCGACTCATACGACGTCCGGGAGCGAAAACATTAACCGTTCGGCCCGTTGCCGGGTCTACTTTCGTGCGTGTCACCTGACGAATGTTCGTCATCCCTGCGCCATCGAAGTTCGCTATATAGATCTCTGCATTGCCGCCGCCGTTCCCATCGTCGTTGTTCGCTCCCGCAAGGTTAGCGCTTGAATAGAATGAAACAATACTTCCGTCAGATGAGAGGTTCGGATTCTCCTGAAAGACGAATCCCACTCCAAGGACTGCGTCCTGAGTCTTTGTTCCCTGAACAAACATACCGCTGGTGATGTTGTAAAAGAAGAGTTCCGGGTTGGCATCCGTGTTTCCAACAGCGGGAACCAGGTTTCTCGTAGAAATAAAAGCCAACCTAAGTCCATCGTCGCTGATCGCTGCTTCCCGATTATCATCGGCGTAGAACGGCAATGCGGTGGTGGAACCGGGTGAAGGAACGCGGCTGGCAGGTGTATCCGTAATCCTCTCGAACGTTCCGCCTGTTAGATCCTGTAACGGTAGATCGACTCCGGATGTCAGGTCCACATCGGACACTGCGGGCAGGCGATAGATCCAGATCTCCTTGTTGCCATCCGTTTGCAGCGTACCCTCGGTTCCGTCGAAGTTTCCTGGATTCGGCGCGTTTGAACTGAAGACGATCACATAATTGCGCTGACTGCTACCCGATAACACTGGAGCCAAACTGATTCTGGACCAGTCGTTCACGATCCTGATTTTGACTTGTGTCAAGTCTTCAGGTGTTGGCGCTGGTGTGGGGGTTGGACTCGGTGTAGGCGTCGGGCTGGGTGTCGGTGTAGGTGACGGAGTTGCTGCTGGTTTTAGAACGTTCTTGGTGTTGGTGATCTGAAAGACTCGGCGCTGAGCATAATCAGCAAGGAAGATCTCGCGATTCCCATCGGCATTGTTGCGGGTCGCGGTTTTCTCAGTTGCGACATCGCCATTAGATTCGAACACAACAAAACGACCATTCGCCGTCATGTCCTGCGTGACCGCGGTGAAGGGACCGTTTGGAGCATTGGTTAATTGAACAACGAAAGGATCGGGGGTTGGACTTGAGACCTGGGCCTCAACAGTTAAGAGTGCACCGCTACCCAAGGCAGCCACAATGATGGCGCACAAGAACCAGAAAGCTTGCTTCACAAAATCCTCCGAAATAAAGACGCAGATACGAGCGGATTAAGATGCTCTCGGGGAGCTGAGCAGCGCACCGCCGGTGAAAAGTATTGTTACACCAGCGATTTAAAGAACGGCCATTTTAAGCAGAAGGTCTCTTTTACCGCAAGCAGGGGGACCTTCAACTTTCCAGCAGTTTGACTCAGAAGATCGACAATTTGTTTGCCCGCCGCCACGAAAATTTTTGTCGTTTCACGTCGTTTCACTGGGCCGGGCTGTTAGTTCGTACTGAACGCCGCTCAACTAAAGAACGGGAGCGCAGCGACCGTCTGATGTCCGATACGCTTCAGAGGCTCTTGCAAAATTCGGATCGCAGTGGAATGGAGTCAGTACCACCGCGCGGTAGCGGGTGGGTGCGAAGCCCTATTCAGTACCGTTCGCGGTAGCGAATGGCCAACCACTCAAGATTCGCCGCTCTCGGTTTCGTTGCAATTCACGTCTGCGGATAACGCTGCACTTGAGCCTTGACCATTCGCTACCGCGAACGGTACTGAATACCAGGTGTCGACGCTTCGCACCCACCCGCTACCGCGCGGTGGTACTGACTCCATCCCACTGCGATCCGAATTTTGCAAGAGCCTCTAAAAGCGTATCGGACATAAGGACAAGTTGAAGCGTATCGGACATCAGTCGGTCGCTGCGCTCCCGTTCTTTAGTTGAGTATAGGTTGGCTCGGCGAAAACGTATCGCCGTCGCGTTAGCTTGTGCCTACCCTTGTCGAGTGACCCAGAAAAATCTTGACAGCAACTCTTTCGAAGCATACAGTTTGCCGCGTTTCCCAACTCTGTCCGAGCTCAGTGATTTCAAGCGCCAGGTTAGGTGTCTGTCACTGACATATGCGCGCTCATCAGCTACGCAAAGTCATTCCCCCACGTGTCTCTTGTCTTTGATCTGCGTCTCGATCACTAGTAATCGCCTGGCACGAGTTGACTGAATAATTCAAAAAGAAAATCAAACACCCGCTACTTGAGGAGGAGATCCCAAATGCTTCGAGTTCGTCCCACAAACTTTCGGCTCATAGTGAGCTTATCGCTTACTGCCTTCCTTTATCTTTGCATGTTACCTGTAGCTGCGCCATGGACTTCTGCGACGTTAGCCGCAAAGACCGCAACTGATGACCAGAATCCCAACGTCCCACCAATTCCACCAGGTTCTGCTTACAGGCAAACAAACTTCGTATCTGACATTCCGGGATTTGCCTTTTCGGAAGACCCGCTGCTGGTAAACCCATGGGGCATCGCATTAGGAGGCACAAGTCCCTTCTGGATTTCTAACAACGGCACTTCGACTGCAAGCCTCTACCGCGGCGATGTCTCAGGAAGTCCGCTGGTGAAGAATCCGGGCCTATCAAACATTACAATCCCCGGAGGCCTGCCAACAGGAGTGGTCGGCAACGCGACCACCGACTTCAATCTGACGCCGTGTTCAGTGGCCGCGTGCCCAGCGGCTTTCATCTTCTCATCGGAGACCGGAAACATAGTGGGTTGGAATCCGAGCGTAACCGGCAACCCAACGACGGGCGTTATCGCAGCGAGTCACCCTGGTCACGTCTATAAGGGACTTGCTATCGGTAGCAACTCCGGCGGCAATCGCCTCTACGCGGCCGACTTCGCGAATGGAAACATTGACGTCTATGACGGCACCTACAGTCTGACCACGACTACGGGCGGCTTCGTTGATCCGTTTATTCCGGCAGGATTCAATCCGTTCAACATTCAGAACATTGGTGGGTCATTGTATGTCGCCTATGCGAAGCACGGAGCGGGTGACGAACCTGTAGACGGAGTCGGAAATGGCCTCGTACGCAAGTTCAACACTGATGGCGTAAGGGATCTGACGTTCGCGATCAACAACGTCCCGGCTAGTGAACTCAATGCACCCTGGGGTTTGGCCATTGCGCCGGCGTCATTCGGCATCTTCGGCGGCGCGCTTCTGGTCGGCAACTTCGGCGAAGGAAATCCGAGCATTCACGCCTACAACCCAAATACCGGAGCTTTCCTCGGCACGCTTCAAAACGAGAACGGCGATGGCATCGAGATTGATGAGCTTTGGGCCCTGCAATTCGGCAACGGCGTCAACGGCGGTGACCCTGGCACGCTCTACTTTTCCGCGGGACCTGCTGAAGAGGAGCATGGACTGTTCGGCTCTTTGAAGCCCACGACGGCCACGGCCACCTCGCTAATTCAGTTTGCAACTGACGATTTCGCAATCGGCGAAGGTAGTGGCCACATTGATGTTTCACTGATCCGCGCTGGCGATGCTTCGGGTACGGCAACAGTTAACTTCAACACCTTCGACGAATCGCAGCCCGGGCATGCATCGCAGAAGTCTGATTACGAAATAGCGCTCAGCAAGGTTACCTTTAGCCCCGGCGAGACAGCTAAGACTGTCCGCATCCTGATAGTCAATGACAACTTTGTTGAGGGCGACGAGGTTGTCAATCTTGCGCTCTCAAATCCGGCAGGTGCAGGGGTTGGCCTGGGCACGCCAAATCAGGCCGAGCTCAGAATCATCGACAACGATTCGATCGCACCTACAACGAATCCGATTGACGACTCGACATTCTTCGTTCGCCAACACTACCTGGACTTCCTCAACCGCGAACCGGATTCGTCTGGTCTCGCTTTTTGGGTGAACCAGATTGAATCGTGCGGTGCAGATGCTGCTTGCCGCGAGGTCAGACGTATCAACGTGAGCGCCGCTTTCTTCCTGTCAATCGAATTCCAAAGGACAGGGTTGTTAGCCTATCTGACTCACCGGGCGGCCTTCGGCACGCTTACAGGATCCGTATCGTCGGTTGTCCCCGTCTTATATGGAACTTTCGAACGTGACACGCAGGCGTTGCAGAAGGATTTCATATTCGGGCAGGCAGGATCAGATGCACAGCTTGAAGCAAACAAAGTCGCGTACTTTAACGACTTCGTCACCCGCCCTGAGTTCGTAACTAAATACCCGTCAACGCTGACCAACACTCAGTATGTCGACAACCTGTTGGTAAGTGCGGGGATGTCGCCGAGCAACTTCGTCGTGAACCTGACTAACAGTCAGGAGAATCCACCCACGAACCCAACAACTACGGGAGGTGCTCGCCGGGCGGCATCTTACGGGACGGCCATCTTTAACATGAACGCCGCGCAGACGCAGATGACATTTACGGCCACGATTAGCAACATCGATTTCACTGGGTCGCAAACGGCAGACACAAATGACAACATGGTCGCCGCCCATATCCACGCCGCGGCTTCTGTTACGCCGACCACCAATGGTCCAGTCGTCTGGGGTTTCTTTGGCGCCCCGCTGAACGATAATAATCCCAATGACGTGGTGAAAACCGACGGCCCCGGAGTGGGCGGCACAATAAGCGGCAAGTGGGATCCACCAGAGGGCAACGGCACGACGTTCGCCGCGCAGTTGGCGAATCTAACGGGCGGTCACGCGTATATCAATTTCCACACTACGCAATTTGGTGGTGGCGAGATCCGGGGGAATTTCCCCGAGATGAGTGCTTTCCGCCAATCTCTTATCGACGGCCTCAATGCCATGACCGACACTCGCGCCACAGTACTGCGGAAAGTTGCCGAGTCGGCATTTTTGAATCAGCGCGAACTAAACGGAGCCTTCGTTTTTATGGAGTACGCCGGCTACCTGCGGCGCGATTCCGATGTGGCCGGCTTCAACTTCTGGTTGAACAAGCTGAATTCCTTTAAC
>DATBSH010000055.1:0-4202 GCA_036559885.1 Pyrinomonadaceae bacterium | reverse complement strand
TCGAAGAAGTTGTCATAGATTCCTATTTGTTGCCGTCCCAGCAATTCACCCCACATGATTGCTAACTTTTTCTCAGTCTCGCTGCGCGGTGCAACGAAGACGGCCGCTAAATCCGACCCACATGTGTCGGGTGAGGGAAGCGCCTTCTGGTCGATTTTTCCGTTCGGCGTCAGCGGAATTTTTTCCAGCGGAACAAAGAAGGCCGGCACCATGTAATCCGCCAACTTCTCTTTTGCGAAAGTTCGCAGCTCTTCTATTTTCGCCGGCTGTGCCGAATCGAGTACAAGATAAGCCACCAGTCTCGTTTCCCCATGCCGCTCACCGTTTGCCACTACCACGCATTCATGGACGCCCGGGTTTTCCTTCAAGACTGCCTCGATCTCGCCTGGCTCGATTCGAAAACCGCGGACCTTGACCTGGCGGTCGACTCTTCCCAGGTACTCCATGTCTCCGTTTGCAAGGTAACGCGCCAGGTCGCCGCTTCTGTAGAGTCGCGCACCCGCAACGCTGCTGAAAGGATCAGGCACGAAGCGCTCAGCCGTCAGGTCGGGCCGCCTTAGATAACCGCGACTCACGCCGGCTCCGCCGACATACATTTCGCCAGGCACGCCAATAGGAACAAGTTGCTGACGCTGGTCAAGCAGATAAACTCGCAAGTCGTCCAGCGGCTTACCGATTACACTGCCCGCATTCTCGTCAAGATCAGCGGCGTTCAACGGACGATGAGTTACGTGCACCGTCGTCTCAGTGATGCCATACATGTTAATTAAGCGGGGCGAACGATCACCGTAAACATCAAACCAGGGTTTCAAGCTCTTCAACTCCAACGACTCGCCGCCAAAGATTATAAAGCGCAGGGCGAGATCAACTTTTCGCGAACCGGTTGCGGCGCGAACAAGCTGACGAAACGCGGAAGGAGTTTGATTAAGTATTGTCACCTTTTCACTGTGGAGCAGCTCCAGAAAATCTTCAGGCGATCGACTCACCCAGTACGGGACAATAACCAGACGGCCTCCATAAAATAGTGCGCCCCAAATTTCCCAAACAGAGAAATCGAAGGCTGAGGAATGGAAGAGAGTCCAAACGTCGTCCTGGCTGAAACGAAAACAAGAGTCTGTAACTGCAAATAGCCGCGCGACATTCTCGTGCGTAACCAGCACCCCCTTCGACTTACCGGTGGAGCCCGACGTGTAAATCACGTAAGCGAGGTTCTCGGCGACGCACTTATTTTCCAGGTTCTCTTTGCTTTCGTGGGCGATTGTTTTCCAGTCGCGGTCGATCAAAACAACCTCCACTCCCTCCGGAGCAATTTTTTCGACCAAATCTTCAGTCGTAAGCAACAATCTGGATTCTGCATCTTCGAGCATGAACGAAAGCCTGTCAGGGGGGTACGCCGGATCAATTGGCAGATAGGCGCCGCCGGCCTTGAGTATGCCCAACACGCTTACGATCATGTCGAGGGAACGCTCGAGACAAGTTCCCACTAGCACATCTGGTCCAACGCCCTGCTTTCGTAAATGGTGCGCGAGTTGGTTGGCGCGCGCATTCAATTCCCGGTAAGTAAGCTGCATGTTTTCGAAACTAAGGGCCACGCGTTCTGGCGTGCGCTCCACCTGCATTTCGAACAATTCATGCAAACAAGCGACCCGCGGTGAAGTGCTGCTCTGAACACTCACGCCACGGGCAAGCTGAACTAATTCCGTCTCGGTGAGCAATGGCAATTCTCCGACACGTTGTTCAGGGTTTTTGGCGATACCTTCCAGGAGAATCTGAAAATGATCCAGCATTCGCAGGATCGTGTTATCAGAGAATAGGTCTGTGTCGTACTCGACCACACAAGAAAGTCCCTGAGATTTTTCGTAAACAAAAAGTGCAAGATCAAACTTTGAAGTTCCCCGCTCAGCCTCAAGCCAATCAATCTTCAGGTCACCCATCCGGGGACCAAAGTCCCACGACTTCTCGAGAGCAAAAAGAACCTGAAATAGAGGGCCGTAGCTGAGACTGCGCTCAGGGTTAATCTCGTCTACCAATCTGTCAAACGGCACGTCCTGATGCGCGTAAGCGCCAACCGCTACCTCACGCACACGCTTCAATAATTCAAGAAAACTCGGGTTGCCCGAGAAATTCGCGCGCAGGACCAGCGTGTTTACAAAGAACCCGATCAGGTTTTCGATCTCAGAACGATTGCGATTAGCGCTGGGCGAGCCAACCACAATGTCATCGCGTCCAGTATAGCGATAGAGCAGTGTCTGAAATGCCGCCAGCAGAGTCATGAACATCGTCACACCCTCGGCCCGGCTCAACGCGGAGAGTTGAACTCTAAGCTCTTCAGGAAGCTCTATGCTTCGTCTGTCCCCACGAAACGTCTGCACTGCCGAACGCGGACGATCGGCCGGCAATGCCAGCACTTCAGGAGCGCCAGCAAGTTGCTTGCGCCAGTAAGCCAGTTGCTTTTCCAGGAACTCTCCCGCCAACAATTCGCGCTGCCACAGCGTAAAGTCTGCGTACTGAATGGAAGGACCAGGGAGTGGGGAGGGCTGGTCAACCAGGAAAGCCTGATACAGTTGGGTCAGCTCATTCAGGAATACTCCCATGGACCATCCATCACTACAAATGTGGTGCATCGTCAATAGGAGGAGATGCTCGTCCTGTCGCAACTTTACCAGACCAACTCGCAACAACGGACCTCGCTCCAGATCGAATGGTTTCTCCGCTTCTGTCTTCGCCAATCGTGCAGCGGTTGTTTCGCGCTTGTCCTCGGGCGTCTCCGTTAGATCAATTAACGGCACCGTCAATTCTGCCTCCGGCGCAATCAGTTGCAGTAGTTGTCCGTCCTCGGCAGCGAAAGTTGTACGAAGAGCTTCATGACGGTCGACAATAGTATTGACAGCCCGTCTAAATACCTCGTGCTTCAGTGTGCCCTTGATGCGGGCAACCAGCGGGATATTGTAGAAAGAGCTGGTTGGTTCTAACTGATTCAAGAACCATAGTCGCTGTTGGCCAAAGGATGCAGGGAAAACATAGACGTCCGTTTCCTGATCGCCTTGCTTAACCGCAGGGGCGGCCAATTCTTCGTCTGTACTGTTCACCAGGTAACGCATCACGTCGCCGCAGGAAAGGTTCTCCGCTGGAGCAGTGAGGAATGTGCTCAAGAGACTTTGGAAACGCTTTAGAAGCTGCTCGATTGCGGAGTCAGCGAAACGGGATCGATCATATTGAATCTTGATAACCAGCTCCGCTCCAGCGTACACCGCGACGACTAAGGGATAGTTGTTCTTCTCTTCAAGTCTGAACTGTCTATTCTTCCAACCTCCAGCGAGTGCTCTTAAGCTATCGTTGAACTCGTAGTCTTCGTAAACGAGGATGCTCTCAAACAGCGGAGTTCCTTTCGGCAATTCGCTCCAGCCTTGAATCCGGAGCAACTCGGTGTGTTCATAGTTTCTGACTTCGATGTTTTGCTCGCGCAACTCTTTTAGCCATTCGATCAGAGCCATTCCTGGCAGGACACGAACGCGAACTGGGAGAGTGTTGATAAACATACCTACCATACCGTCGGTTCCCTCCAAAGGTGACCGGCGGCACGCTCGTGTCGCACCGAACACGATATCGCTACTTCCACTGTAATGACTTAAGAGTAGGGCCCAAGCTGCTTGCACCAAAGTGTTGAACGTAAGTGCATGTCTTTTCGCGAGCGACTTAAGGGCGGATGTCGTCCTCTCCTCCAAGTGAATCTCACGAAGGCCGGTTTCGTGCTTCTGCCCAACCGGTACTCCATCGAGATCGAGAGGGGCCAGTGCGGTTAATCCTCCGAGTCTTCGGCGCCAAAACTCCTCGTCCTTTGACGAATCGCGACGACGTAGCCACTCGATGTAATCACGATAAGGACGAGGCTCTTTCAGCTCTACTTTCTGTTCGGTGCAATACGCTTCATATAATTTGAAAACCTCTTTTAAAACTAGATGATGGGAACGGCCGTCCATTAACGCGTGATGAAATGTCCAGACCAACTGGTATTCGGCTTCGCCAAGCCGGAACAGGGCAAGCCGCATCAGTGGCACCTCGTGTAACGAAAAACCCCGTCGCCTGTCAGACTCGAGATAATCGCTCAAGCTTTTGGTTTGCTCATCCTGCCGCTTATGCCGCCAGTCTTCGTTAGCGACTCGGATCTTCACCCCCTCATGAACTTCCTGGAGCGGCGACTC
>DATBSH010000054.1:0-7009 GCA_036559885.1 Pyrinomonadaceae bacterium | reverse complement strand
CTCACTGTTACAAATACCGCTTGATGGTGAGACACGTTTGTTCTTTAAGCAATTAAGGCTTACATCTCTATAACACACAAAGCCTTCTTTTATTCCCAACTCTAGCAAAGTTTTTGGGATCATTGAACAAGCCGTATTTCGTTTGTTGTTACAGGATCCCATTTTCGTTACCACACATGGCGGCTATAAAAGAACCGAACGATTCAGTCATTACATAAACTTCTCGAAAGTCGCGCGCGCGTCTTTATCCTACGAGAAATAACTAAGTTCGGCGACGTCAGGCATTCCGCTTCACTACCCGTGCGGCTGATTCGATTTCTGACCGTAAGTTCCGCGCTACTGATGGCGCTGTAGAGTCCTAGTCAGCGTGGATCTGCCCGAAGGATAGAGAGGGGGAGAATTATCACTGGAATGGATCTCGCAAGAAGTGAAAACAATCTGGTTCAGAAAGCAGCCGCCTTCTTGATTCGTTACGGCTTAGTAATCGTCCTTGGCTGGATTGGGGCGATGAAGTCCACATAACCAATCGCCAAAGTCATGTGTCGCTCATAGATTGTCGGTTCCGATGGATGAGGAAGCACCTGGTCGATACCTCACCTCGTCCGGTCATCACATCTCCACAGAGGAACAACGTGATGCTCTGGGAATCGATTGGAATATGAGAACCGGAGTGGACCAAGGTTATTTATCGAGAAAGTCCCTGGTTCGATTCAATTCGATCTCCTGCGCTGAACTGGGACCTTGACGGAGTTGGCGTACAGCTTCAACGGCGCGAGCGAGCGTCTCCTCCTCTTGGTCTGTGGCAACATAACCGCGGCGAACTCGCCCCGAAAGATTCCCAGCATTGTCCTCCAGTACGACAACGGAGCCTCCCGGCGCTTGCACGACGTGACGTACGCTACCATCCTCTTCCATACGACTTTCAACGACGGTGAAATGGTTGTTCATTGGACCACAATCAAAATGAGCAAATTAACGGCACTCTGGGTGCCCGCAGCTACAGTTCGTCTCTCCATGCGCGTTGGCGCAGTATTCTGAGCAATATTCGCTGCCCTCTTGCGCAGGGCACCGGCAAGTCGGATGCGCACACTTACCTCTAATTCTCTCGTCTGTCATTTTAGTGATCTCCTTTCATAGTAACTCTTATCCAGGGCGTTTACTCGTAATACCTGCACGTGCTGAACCTTCATCCTCTGAGCCAAATCACTTGTTTAAAGCCGATTAAAGGCTTACCAATTAACTGATCACCTGTGGAATATCGCTTTGGAGGGGGTTTGTCGACAGAAGCAATGTCTTCATTGGCGACAGGTTGTGTACTCTTTGAGTGCTGCTCTCCATTGAATCGCTCGACTCAAATCAGAAGTCTGTTGGTACAAGTTTTGTCTTAAGAGATAGGCTGTCACGGACGAAGAGTCGCCGAACTCAGAACGCCACAAACGGACTCCAGTCGATGAGGTGGACCACTGGCAGGTGATGATCGGTACGGCAAAATCGATAGCAAGGGAGCAAACATCAATGACGACTCACGAGAAGCACGAACAGAATGTTAGAAGACTCAGGGAACTGATTAAGGGCATCGACTTTGCGATGCTGACTACCGTTCAAGACGATGGAAGTTTGCGCAGCTGTCCGATGGCGACCCAAAAGACTGACTTCGATGGCGATCTATACTTCTTTACCAAACTCACCACGCTCAAAGTCGAAGAGGTCGAACGTGACCGTCAGGTTTGCGTCTCTTACGCCGCTCCAGAAGATCAACGTTACGTCTCGATGTCTGGTGTGGCGCGCCTTCTGCGCGATCGCGCGACGATGGAACAGTTTTGGTTCGCCGACCTGGAGACATGGTTCCCAGCCGGGCTCGAAGAGCCGGAGCTGGCGCTGCTGTGGATCAGCGTCACGCAAGCCGAGTATTGGGAGGGACCGTTCGGCACGCTAGTCTATTTGCCGCGGGTGAAGAAAATGGCGGCGGGAGCGGCGTTCGAGTACGACGAGAATCAGAAGCTCGAGCTGAAAGGCGACACATGATTTCCTGACAGAAATGAGGCTTGTTATGAAGGTTTTTAGAATCACGATCGTAGTACTTGTGATCGCGCTGATCATGATGCTTGCCGCTGTCGCGGTAGGATATCTACGGTGAAACCACTGCTGTGCGATCATCCATGTCCCATTAGCCGAGTTTGCTGAATGTATGCGCATCAGACCTATCTGTCACTTCGTACAGACTTCCTAACATTCGCGATTTCGAAGGGACAAGTGTTCGGTTCTGCTGTGTGCATGTACCTCAACGCTACACACTTCCAGAGATGTGCCAAATTTAGACCATGTTTGGATTCTCCAAACGTAACGGCAAGTGTGATGCCATGTTTCACTGAGTCCTTTACGTACGACTTCACATGCAGAAGCGCGAGCCTGGCATTAGTTGCCACAGCATTGATAACGAATATCGGAAATCCACGTGACAGGTTCCTTTTGGCACTTCATTTGCGACTCATGATTCACAAGCGGCTCAAATAGGAAGGAATTTCCAGAAAGGGACTGGAACTCCTGAGTGCGGAGGCAATTATGAAACGACGACTCCTTATATTGCTGACCGCGACAGCTCTTCTTGTTTTCCTCTTGCCTTATGCAAGTGCACAGAAGAGTTTCACAGTTGAGATAAAGAACGCCCAGGGCGAGAACGTGGGAACTGCCACGCTCACGTCAGCAGGCCGTGGTGTAAGACTCAAGCTGAATCTAAAGAATCTTCCACCCGGTGAGCACGCAATTCACCTTCATCAGATGGCTAAGTGTGAAGGGCCAACTTTCGAATCCGCCGGCGAGCATTTCAATCCTGCCGGTAAGCAGCACGGGTTGAAAAATCCGATGGGACCTCATGCCGGAGACATGAACAATTTCGTCGTGCGCAGGAATGGAAGTGCGGCTGTGACATTAACTGACCCCAGAGTAAATTTGGGCAGCGGCAGCTATTCGCTTTTCACCGATGGTGGAACTTCGCTGGTTATTCACGCGAAGGTGGATGATATGAAGACTGACCCATCCGGAAATTCTGGTGATCGGATTGCCTGCGGCGTCATTACTAAATAAGGCCACCTCCGCCAGATGCGAGGATAGATCTATGAATTACAATCCTCAAACCGCCACTGCTCGGGCGCGCGATGTCCAGATTCGCTCTGGCAAAGTAATCCTCCAGGGGGATCTGAGCATTCCCACCGGAGCACAAGGCGTGGTGTTGTTCGCCCACGGGTCGGGCAGTAGCCGCCATAGTCCACGCAACCAATTCGTAGCACGCACAATTCGCGAAGCGGGCGTCGGCACGCTGCTCTTCGATCTGCTTACCAAAGAAGAAGAGGCCGTCGATGTGCATACGCGTCACCTCCGGTTTGATATCGGACTGCTAGCCGAGCGTCTGATAGATGCGACTTATTGGCTTAAAGGCGATCTTAGTCATTTGAGTGTTGGTTTCTTCGGCTCGAGCACCGGAGGAGGCGCGGCCCTCGTGGCGGCCGCCGAACTAGACGAAAATGTTGGCGCCGTCGTCTCGCGAGGCGGGCGTCCTGACCTTGCGGAAGATGCTCTGCCCCAAGTCAGGTGTCCCACGCTCTTAATCGTTGGTGGTCTCGACTATCCCGTAATTGAAATGAATCAGGAAGCTTTTTCGCGCTTGCGCTGCAAAAAAGAATTGAAGATTGTTCCGGAAGCCACGCATCTGTTTGAAGAGCCGGGGACGCTTGAAGAGGTCGCTCGTCTGGCCGCCGATTGGTTTTACAAACATTTGCGTGCAGCGAAAGAGGACCCAAAAGTAGGTAATTGAGAAGCGATAAGCAGGCGGGCACGTAGAGTGAAATTACGTATTCGGAAAAACGAACGATTGTCACTCAATCCTGAGCGCCTCAGCTTCTTTCTTCCGTGCTGAATATGATCTTAGGAGCGCTGAAAACAATGATTTACCGCGATCGAATTGAAGCTGGAAAAGACTTGGCGGCGGAGCTCTCTCATTATGCGAACCGTGATGATGTATTAGTACTCGCGTTGCCGCGAGGTGGCGTACCAGTGGCTTTTGAAGTAGCAAGCGCACTGCGTGCACCGCTCGATATTTTCCTTGTCAGAAAACTTGGCGTTCCCGGCCATGAAGAGTTGGCCATGGGTGCGATTGCAACTGGTGGCGTGCGTGTTCTCAATGACGATGTTGTGGAATATTTGAGAATTCCCTCTCGCGTAATTGATTCTGTGGCAGCGCAAGAGCTTCGAGAGCTCGAGCGACGCGAACGCGCTTATCGTGGCAATCGCCCGGAGGCCGAGGTAAGAGGAAACACAGTGATCCTCGTGGACGACGGATTAGCAACTGGCTCAACGATGCGAGCTGCCGCTGGCGCTCTGCGGCTGCAAAATCCAGCTCGCATTGTTGTTGCTGTTCCCGTGTCAGCACCGCAAACGTGTGACGAATATCGCATGGGTGTTGATGAGATCGTCTGTGCCGCTACACCCGAGCCATTTCTAGGTGTGGGTCAGTGGTATAGAGATTTTTCCCAGACGACTGATCAAGAAGTTCGCGATCTCCTCGAAGCAGCGAGAAACGAGTACACCACGCAACATCAAGAGCTGGCCCATTCTTCATAGAATCCAGGAGTCATGGTAGTAAAGAGGCTCCTGAGAACTGAACTGTGGGTTGCCCCCGGCCGAATGATATGGAGACGCGAGAAATTCCGCGAGACGAGTGACGAGAGTGCTTCAGATTTCTTCCTTCTCGTATTAGAAAACACATACTTCTCTGCTAGGCATTCTTGTTCCCTCCTAGAAACAGCTGTCCCTCATTACAAAGATGTTTGACTGCGAGTTCTGCTAGTCGGCAGTCCTCGTGTGAATCGGTGTCGCGTGGCTAGCCAGAACGGTCGACCAAGGAGAAGTTCATGAACAATCAATTAAGAACGCAAAGCGTGTTGGCGTTGGTTGCCTTGTTGTTGGTGGCTGGGTGCTCTCGTGAATCAAACCAAAACCAGTCGGTGACGACTACAACCAATAGCGGCACTTCAAGCGCACCGCCTGCTACCGAGGTCAAGCAGCGAGGTAACGCGCTGGTGCGCGTGATTCATGCCGTACCGGGAGGCGCGGCCTTAGATTTTTTCGCCGACGACAAGAAGCTCTTTACTGGAATCGGCTACAAGTCCACCTCGCCTTATGAAGAAGTGTCTGGTGAACGTCACAGTTTCCGTATTCGACCGACAGGTCAGGACACAGCCCAGCCGCTGGCAGAGAATAGCGAAGGCCTGAGCGATGGCAGGCACTACACAGTCATTGCGATGGCGGATGCAAACGGCAAGTCGGCTATCTCTATTTACGACGACGATCTCGTTCCTCCTTCAGCGGGCAAAGCGAAAGTACGAGTGATTCACGCGTCGGCCGATGCCGGCGAAGTGGACGTGTATGCCAAACAAGGTAATAAAAAGTTATTCGGCGGCGTGAATGCTCTATCGCAGGCCAGCTACACGGAAGTCGATCCGATGACTGCAACACTTGAAGTGCGTCCCGAAGGTCAAAACAACGCTGTGCTAACAATTCCGAATGCGAAGTTCAACGCGGGTGATACCTATACGATCGTCTTGACAGGCAAGGCTAAGGGTGCACCGAAGCTCGAAGCTATGGTGATCCAGGATAAGCTTGTCGGTGGGACAACAATGGCAGGAATCACGCGCGAAGAGTACGAAAAAAATAAAGATAGGTATGCGGAAGAAGCGAAACGGTTGGGCCGCAAGATCGGAGCCGGTGCCAACGATGGCTGGCTGTGGACCAAGACGCGGGCCGCGCTCGCTAACGAGAATGATCTACGAGACTCGACAATCAATGTCGACGTTGAGAATGAGGTGGTTACTTTGAGCGGCTCTGTTTCTAACGACGGTCAAAGAACGAAAGCCGAGAAAGTCGCTCGTGGCGTTGAGGGTGTAAAGAACGTGAAAAACCAGCTCACAATTACCGTTATGAGCCCACCTATTAAATAGAACCGTTAAGGTTAGATCATCGAACTCAAGGACCAGGAGACGTGACAATGCCAGAAGAGGAAACCGTCAAACGAGATCAAAACAGCACGACGGCACATCGCCGCGGCTGAACGAAAGATTGAGTTGGAGGCGGCAAGCTCAAGCTCGTCGGACACCCAGCGTCCGGTTGCGTGATGTTCATGGCCCCTCTAGAAACTCGTTGACGATGAAATCAAAGCCTTATCAAATCAAGCGTCGAATTTTTTTGTAAAGTTGCTGTAATCTACTATGCGCTATGTATCTAGCTGCTTTATGTTCTGCTCAGCGCACCTTACAAGGCGATCAAAGAGGCCGTACATATCCATCCAACTATCGCGGAAGCTCTTCAGAGTGTTCTGTTGGAGATCGACTGATTCGTGAAATACAATTTGTACATTTCCTTTTAGACAGAAACCCACTCCCCACGATAAGTCCTACTGACGATTCGCCGGCTCGTTAACGAACGATGCTGGTAGAAGGAGGCGCTCATGGAAACAGTAGCTGGGATTTTTGATTCGCGCGAGGCCGCAGAGCACGTTGTTGAGCAAATTCATTCGCTGGGCATACCTGATGATCGCATCGCGCTCTTGACACCCGACATGAGTAAAAAACAGGTGGAGCGCGACGTGCCTACTGCCGACACGGAAGCGACGGGCGAAGGCGAAGCGATGGGAGGAGCCGTTGGTGGCGCTATAGGCGTGGCGGGAGGTACTTCATTGGGAGCTGCTACAGCCAGTTTGATTGTTCCAGGTGTTGGACCAGTCATCGCGGCAGGTATCCTGGGCGGGGCTATTCTGGGACTTTGGGGGACTGTCACTGGGATGACAATTGGTGAAGCCCTGGACAAAGCATTTCTGGATGGCTTGCCACATGACGAATTGTATTTATACGAGCACGCGCTAAGAAAAGGACGCACCGTGGTCATAGCGTTTGCGCGTGACGAAGGAACTGCGGAACGTGTTAGGGCCACGTTTGCAACAGCGCGCGCAGAGAGTATA
>DATBSH010000053.1:0-6056 GCA_036559885.1 Pyrinomonadaceae bacterium | reverse complement strand
TGAATGGTGATGCAAGTTGAGCGGGGGCAAGCCGCCCTTCCCAACCTGAAATTTTACGTCTCTTCCGATATCTCCAGGGATCCTGTTCGATAGAGTTGCCGTTACGTCAGCAACGCTTCTTCCTGTTTACGCAGAAACTCCTCAGGTTCGACAATCTTTCCAGCAATCGCGGACGCCGCAACAACATACGGTGAAGCCAGGTAGAGTTTTCCGGGACCACTACGGCCGGGGAAGTTCCTGTTCTGAGCGCTGACCGTAACGGTCTCAGCGTTTGGTGACGCTCCTGGTCCAGCGTTGATACACGCACCGCATGAAGGATCGATCAACTCTGCACCCGCACGTTGGAAGATCTCGATATAACCTTGTTGACGTGCGTACTGCTTGATTCTCTGTGAGCCAAACTGAATGTAAAGATGAACACCGTCGGCGACGCGCTTGCCCTGTACCAAAGCGTTCTTGAGAACTTCGGCGTACATATCCATGTCTGCCATTTTTCCGCCGGTGCATGAGCCGCCGTACGCAGCGTTGATGCGAACCTCTTCCGTGAGTTCATCAATCGGAATTCCATTTCGCGGGTCGCCCGGCGTTGCAACCATCGGCCGAATGCCGCCCAAATCAATTTCGAAAACTGCGGCGTACTCGGCATCCGGATCGCTATAGATAAATCCCTTGCGTACCTCTTCCGCGTCTAAGTCGCGCGTCCGAACGATGTAGTCGAGAGTCACTTCATCCGGTTCGATGATCCCTGTCGTTCCGCCGGCTTCCACAGCCATGTTCGTGAGCGTCGCGCGTTCGTCCATGGGCCAGTTCTTAAGATCTTCCCCCGCAAACTCAAGTACCTTTCCGATACCCTTGCTGGTCTTCATGTAGTCTGATGCGAGGATATGCAGCATTACATCTTTTGCAGCGACATCCGATCGCTTCTTGCCTTTCAGTACGTAATGAACGGTCTCCGGAACCTTGATGCGGATGTCCTTCGTGTACCAGGCATTCGCCATATCGGTCGACCCAACACCGAAGGCAAAACAACCTAATACTCCCGCCATGCAGGTATGTGAGTCAGTACCGATGACGATCTGACCCGGAAGCGCGAGATCTTCAACTACAGCGTTGTGGCAAATCGCTTCTGATCCGCCTTCAGGGTTTTCGCCATAAAGCTTAATGTTCTGTCGTGCGGTGAAGCTCTCCTGAGTGGTTGCCAAACCCTCGGCCTTTTCGAGCAGTCCCATCTCACGATGCTTCGTCGACATTACGCGACCGAGAAACGTCAGGTGATCCCGAAAGGCAAATACTGATTCGGGCTCAGAGACGCGAGCGTCAGATCCGAGCGCCTGTTTGAACAGCGACTCCGCCATCGGTGTCACGTACTCATGTGAAAAGCGAACATCAGCCACTGCAAAGAGCGCGTCACCTGGTTTCACAGCCGGCACACCAATCTTTCCCGCCGTTACAAAAGCGTGCCGCGCGATTATCTTTTCGACGATAGTCATGCGCCGGGGACGCGTTTCGAGAGGGGGCGGAGACACTTTTCCGGCGAGCCGGGCTTTGTTGTAATTGAAGAGGCCTCCGTAAGTGACAATGTCTTGAGATATTGGATCAAGACCTTTAGTAAACTCACTCAACGGAATCTCCTCGCCGCGCCGGATGCGGTCCAAAAGACCAAAATCAGTTGACGTAAGGAGACCGATGTTTTGAGAATTCTGCCCGTAGATCTTTTCAATGCTCTGGGCTATCACAAGTTGGATGCCGGCTGCTTTTTCTGCATACGGAGCGGTCTCACGTGACGAACCACACCCTTTCGACAACCCTGAAACGACGACCGCAAATCCGCCATTTCTGACTTCGTCTTTCTGTACAGCGCCTTCACGCATGCCGACATAAACATAATGTCCCAGCGTTTCGTCGTAGTAGAAGCACACCCACCCGGGCGTTATCTCGTCAGTCGAAATATTGTTCATAAGAGGCAGCGAGCCGCTTGAGACTTGCGCTGCCAATTTTTCCTCGAGTACACGCGCCTCATTGGTCTCGGGTGGAACCTGTAGCTGCTGCCGAATAAGCGAAGTGTCGTCAGTTAAGAACAAAATCCGGCCCGAAAATTTGATTTGGTCCGCTCTCTTTTCGTTTGACTGTCGCAATCATCCTCCCGTTGGTTTTGGCCGTAGGCCAGAGCACTCGGCTTTAGCGTATTCGGCCGATTTCCAGCACCGTTTGCTTTCGCAACGAGACTAATTATAACCTCACGATGATAAAACCCTTAGTGGGCGTTTCAGCGTCTAACAGGATTCATGGCAGGGTGGGATTCATGGGGCTTTGCGAGCGCATCAAGTGGAGGACATGGAAATTATGAAGTGGTTGATAAGGAAACTGGCGGTGGCTGGTTTCATTGTGGGTCTTAGTCTGGTAAGCGTCGGCGGGCGCAATCTGATCTCCGCGACTGCAAACTCGGCTTTCGCTCAGGAAACTGATGATCAAGTCAAGATCGATATCTACAAGCGATTTTACGACAACCATAAATCGAATCCGGCGGTCGCCTACCAAGCAGCAAGAGACTACGTCAAGCGATATCCGAAAGATAAGGATCGGTATACGGATTACCTGACGAAGTGGATGATGTTTTATGAACGCGACGATCGAAAGAAACAGCTTCCTATTCTGATCAATGAAAAGAACTTCGCTGAAGCTTACCGCGTTGGAATTCAAATTCTAGCGGACGAACCTGACTACCTTCGGACGCAGATCGACTTGGGATATGCCGGTTATCTCGCTGCCACGTATTGCGGAAATGCAGTTGCCGAGACGGGCGACACAATCAAAAAGATTGCGCAGCGTTGCAGCGTCTCGCCAGAAGAAGTCTCGCGGCTCAACAACAACTTAGGTCCTGATAATGCGTTACCGGTCGGACAAACTGTGAAGCTGCCAGCGTCAGCCGCGGGAACCTTCACTACTGAGGCACTCGCAAACGCCCGGAAGGCGATCCAGACAATCGAGTCAGGTCGTGCACCAACTGACTGGATACCGTTTAAAGGCAAGGACGACACGCTGGCCCATCTCTATTATGCGATTGCGTCACTGAACCTTAAGACTGCGCCTGATCAGTCTCTTGATGCCTTGCTGAAAGTAGCGCAGTTCGACAGTGAGCTAAAGAAGAGTCCCTCCACATACTTCTATCTCGCCTACGCTTATGAGACTGGTCCATACCGAATGTTATCGACGGCTTTTCAAAAAAACTACGCAGATAAGCCCGAGACGCCCGAGAGCAAAGCTGCTCTCGAGAAACTTAATGTCGTGATCGACCGGCTTATCGATGCGTATGCCCGCGCTGTCGCGGCTGCCGGATCAGATCCAAAGACACAAGCTGCAAAAGCGCAATGGATGGCATCGCTGACGAGCTACTACAAGTTTCGTCATGAGAACTCCGAAGCGGGCCTAAATGAATTGATTGCGTCGGTTTTGAGCAAACCACTTCCGCCGAAGCCGTAAAGAACAGGAGCAGGGGCACCACGCAGGAGCAGGAATCATTTGCCATATTCCATTTGACGGTTTCTCATATGTCATTTACGAAACCGCTTTTACCATCATGATCACTCCTGATGAGAAATGGATAACGCCGCTTAATCGTTGGCAACGGGTGTGCCCTTTCTCATGGAGCAAAATTACCTTGTGTGAGTGGAGCGATATCGGTTTACGCGCAAGATAAGGTGCAGGAAATAGACGACGGGTGTTGATACGTCGCGTGAGTTAGCTGCTAACTTATAGTTCGATTTCATAACCATCGGGATCGCGGACATACGCAAAAGGTAGGCCTGAACCAAACTCACCACGCTGCTCCAAAGTTCCGCCCGCCGCAATCACCTGCTCAATCGCGTTATCAAGTTGTGTTTTGTCCTCAAGCTGAAATCCATAATGAAGAATGCCCCCGCCAGACCCGGTTTCTTCGCCATCTTTCGCTTGATGAAGCGCGATAAGATCGTTGGCGCCTGGCGTTTTGAGGAAAACCATTTCCGGTCCAGTCCAGAAGCTTTCCTTCATGCCGAAAACGGACTTGTAGAATTCCAGCGAACGGTTGATGTCTCGGACCATCAAGTGAATATGTGTCAAGCCATGTGTCTTGATCATGAGAGACTCCTTTCAACTACTACCACTCAGTTCCTTTTGTAATCCTGATCGTATTGCATCGCTCCGACGAGATTTCCCTCCGTGTCTTCAAAGAAGATGAGGGAACCGACAGTGGGTATGTAGAACTTAGGCATCACAATTTTGCCGCCATTTGCCTCGATGGCGGCAATCGTCTCGTCGATCGATTCAACTCCGAGAGTGCACTCAAAACCAAACATTGGCTTGCCCGCAACGATTTCGCGCCTTCCCTGTAGAGCGCCTTCAACGCCGGGATCGTCAGCTGTTCCTGTTTTGATTAGATAGAAGTTCGGCGGGCCCCACGGTTCGAATTGCCAGTCGAATGTCTTCTCATAAAAGGCACGTGCGCGCGGAACGTTGTCGGCATTGATGGAAAAATGTCGAACGTTGTTTGCCATGGCTGCAGTCTCCTTCGCTTCTCGTCTGTGAAACGGCGATAGTTTACTGGCGATTCGTGCTGCCCGTCTCGCGCTATAATGCCAATCTATGTCGAAAAAACGACAGCTGCCGGCTAACGACATCGAGGATCGTCTCGATATTCGCAGTCTTGCCGTCGACTATCCTTCCGGCTACACGACTCATTCACACTCACATGTTTGGCACCAATTGATCTATGCGTCCCGTGGAGTAATGACGGTGAACACGCTATCCGGGTCGTGGGTTGTTCCGGCAAAACGAGCCGTCTGGGTACCCGCGAACGTAGTACACGAAGTCGTCATGCATGGCTTGGTTTCGATGCGGACGTTATATATGAGAGACGGCATCACTGAAGCGCTGCCATCACAATGCTGCGTTCTGAATGTCTCTCCGCTACTTCGCGAACTTATCCTGCGTTCCGTTGAGATTGGGATGTTGGATCGAACGAACTCAATGCACAAACATCTTATTGATGTCTTGCTCGATCAACTGCAGACCATCAACAGCATTCCATTACAACTGCCGATGCCGCTTGATCCACGCGCTGTCAGGCTCGCTGAGCTGTTACGTCAGACACCTGGCGAGACGCGGTCTCTTCATGAACTCGCGCAGGTCGTAGGAGCAAGCAAACGAACGATCGAGCGGGCGTTTGTAATCGATGTGAACATGACCTTTGGCAAGTGGCGTCAGCAGCTTCGGTTGCTGAGCGCCCTTCGTCTGCTTGCGGAGGGACAATCAGTAACGGCAATTGCGCTGGAAGTGGGTTACGACAGCCCCAGCGCCTTTATTGCTGCTTTTAAGACGATGCTGGGCACAACACCGGGCCGTTACTATACCCAGTCGAAATGAGGCCCTAAACTATCTTGACGTGCTGGACGTATTCGTAGAGACTTTCGCAAACGATATGGTCGTAAAGCGCACTGAGACAGGAACACTGCAAGACATTGACACCCTCGATCGGCTCAGTCGCGCTCGTGAGTTCATTGATCACTGCTACGACCACCCGCTGAGTCTCGATCAAATGTCTGAAAAGGCCTGTTTCTCTCGCTACCATTTCCTGCGGCTGTTTAGGCAGGCATTCAATAAGACGCCACACCAATACCTCATCGAGCGAAGGATCGAAAAAGCCAAAGAGCTGTTGAAGGCTGACCACTTACGCGTGACGGATGTTTGTTTCGAAGTCGGTTTTCAAAGCCTCGGCTCGTTCAGCAGTCTGTTTCAGAAGCGAGTGGGCCACGCGCCAGTGATGTATCGGGAAAAGGCGAAAGCCACTGAACAGGCGAAACGAAAGGTGCCTGGCTGTTTTCTCGTGATGTACAAACTGGAATCCGCCTAAGCAGATCCACCAAAGCAGAACCACCGATTTCCACAGATTACATAGATTAGGAGCTAGGCGGTAAGTTGAATGATCGCCCCCTGATCATTGCGGAGGCCAACCAACTCAACATACCTCTCTAGCTCAGAATCTGTGTAATCTGTGGAAATCGGGAAATCGGTGGATCTGC
>DATBSH010000052.1:0-10315 GCA_036559885.1 Pyrinomonadaceae bacterium | reverse complement strand
GGGGGATTTCGATGTATTCTGGTAGCTTGGTTTTGTAGAAAGGACTTGAACGCATCCACCCACTGCCGTGGGTGGGATTTTCGCTTTTTGTGCAAAGCCGTTGGGAAGGGTGGCTTGAATCATGGCTTCGCAACCACTCTATCTCGAGTGTTGGACTGACTCCGTTACCTCTGAATCCCTCTGAGCACATACGTACGCTTGCGTATGATCGCGAGTGAACGCAGTGTGTATTTCCCCCATTCAGGTTGGCAAAAACTAATATCCATGCTGAGGAGATTTATATGAAAGGCATTCTAAGGAATTGGAAACTACGTTCATGGTTAGTTCCGGTTGTAGGAATCTTTTGCGTCCTAAGTTTGTCAACGACTGCAAAGGCTCAGCCAAAGGCGAGCGATTCGGGACAGTCGAAGTTCGCAACGCTCGATGGCGCGAAGATCCATTACGTGAGCTATGGCCAGGGGAGTGATGCTTTAGTGTTAATTCATGGGTGGACGCAAAGTGTTGATGCCTGGCGGGATACGATTCCAGATTTGGCGAAACGCAATCGCGTGATCGCAATCGATCTTCCAGGACACGGTCAGAGCGATAAGCCAGCGGTTAAGTACAGCATGGAATACTTCGCGCGAGCGGTGGAGGCTGTGATGCGCGATGCGAAGGTAAACCGCGCAGTCCTGGTTGGACATAGCATGGGAACGCCCGTCGCCAGACAGTTTTATCGAAAGTATCCAGACAAGACGTTGGCAATCGTTATTGTTGACGGCGCACTCAAGCCGTTTGCCGATGCGGCAACCATGAACCGGATGATTGATGGGTTTCGTGGGCCAAATTACAAGGACACTATCGCTCAGATGTTCACAGCCTTGACTGGACCCAGTATGACACCTGAAGTCAAGGAGCGAATTACATCGGCGACATCGAATACGCCGCAGGCTGTTCTGGTGAGCGCGATGGAAGGGATGGCCGATCCGACGATTTGGGGTGACGACAAGATCAATGTCCCAACGTTAGCAATCATGGCGAAGAATCCCTTCTATCCTCCTGACATTGAACAACAAATGCGCCCACTAGCTCCCAACCTCGAGTTCCAAATGTGGGAAGGTGTCGGACATTTCCTTATGATGGAGAGGCCAAAAGAGTTCGATACTGCGGTTGTGGCTTTTCTCGATAAGAACAAGTTGCTGAAGAAGTAGCGGAGGAAGAGCACCGAAGGTGCGACTGAAGGTAGCCAGGGGCAGGCGCGAAGCGCCCCAGCCCCTGGATCGGAAGCAATAGAGTTTGAGCCCCGAAGGGGCGACAGAAGAAGCTGGCTCTGTCTATCGCCCTTTCAGGGCTCTCATGTTTTAATCAATCTCGCCCAGGGGCTGCGGCGCTTCGCGCCTGCCCCTGGCTACCTTCGGTCGCACCTTCGGTGCTTTGGAATTGTCGCCGCTCCAACCGTGCAGGAGTGTCTGCACAAACTGCACCGGTCTTTCGACTGAGATCGATTCATGACTAGAAAACTTAACGTGGGTGTGATTGGTGTGGGTCGACTAGGGAAGACGTACGCCCGGTACTTCTGCGGGCGCATTGAGAACGCAACACTAACAGCCATATCTGACGCGTCAGAGCAAACGCTCGAGTCAGTCGGAACTGAGCTTGGGATTTCAAAGCGGCACCCACGCCCGGAAGATCTTTTGGCAGACAAGACGGTCGACACCGCCGTCATTGTCAGTCCAACGAGCACGCACAAAGAAATTGCGCTTCAAGCAGCCGAGCTTCGTAAACCGACTTTTTGTGAAAAGCCACTCTCGATCTCACTTCCTGATGCGCTCAGCATGCAACGGACGATCGAACAAAGCGGTGCGTTCTTTCAAATGGGATTCCAGCGCCGTTTCGACAACGGCTACGTTGCAGCAAAACGCAAGATCAACGATGGCGTCATTGGAACTCCCGTTTTGTTCAAGTCCTCATCTCGCGACCCACAACGACCGAGTCTTGAATACCTCAACCCGGCAACCAGCGGCGGTTTAATCATCGACTGCGGCATTCACGACCTTGATCTGGCCCGTTGGTTCATGGGTGAGGTGGAGAGCGTTTACAGTATCGGTGGAACCCTTGCCTATCCGGAGATGAAGACGATCGACGATATCGACAACGCCGTTGTCAGTCTTCGTTTCCAAAGCGGAGCGCTTGGTACTGTGGATATGAGTCGCAACGGTGTTTATGGTTACGACATTCGCACGGAAATTTTAGGAACCGCCGGGACGCTTAAGATCGGCTACCTACGCGAAACGCCGATTCTCGTAATGACAAAGGAGGGCGTCACTCACGACACGGTGCCTTATTTCCCCGAACGTTTCGAACAAGCTTACGTCAGCCAGCTGCAGAATTTCGTGAACAATGTGCTGAACGATAAACCGCCTTCAGTAACATGCGCCGACGGTGTTGCCGCATTGAATATTGCCGTCGCCGCTACTCAATCTTTCAAAGAAGAGCGGCCGCTGTTCGTTCAAGCGCCCTCCTAAAAACTCGCGCTACGGAAGTACAATAAGGGCGTGCCCTAAGTTGAACTCTCTGGGCAATCTCAGTGTTCTCTGTGCCTCTGTGGTGTTGCTAATGGCTCGCGGAACACAACCACAGAGGCACAGAGAACACTGTCAAAGCGGAGACGCCTCAGTCGAATCCATGCTGCGACAACCTGCAGGTAAGTGGGAAGAGCAGTAAAGCGCTCTTGCGTAACTAATCGATGGAACCGTGAAATCGACAGAAATAGTTCTCGGGAGGAACAACTTCAGATGAATGGTCGCTTCGCCGGAGTTGGGATGCCGATATTGTTTGGCGCGTACCTTCTCTATTCGCAACTTCCCAAGAGTCAACTCTACGAAGAAGGGCCGCAAGCAAAATTAGCGAGTGTTCTTGCAGGCCTCGGCGCGTTTCTGCTGGTTCTTGGTCTAGTCTTCCTGTGGAGGAATCTCAAGTAAGCGTGGCTCACAATCCTCTTGGCCATTACGCTCCTGAAGAATGTGCACGTTGCAGAGGCACTGGTATTAGCATTTCGGAGATAAAAGAAAACCCCCATCTATGAGTCGATACGTCGATCCTACAGAGCAACTAGTAACGGAGATTGTCGTGAAGGACATCAGGCGCTCTGTCGACTTTTACCGGCGTTTGGGATTCACACTCCTTAGAGACGGAGGCGATTTCGTGGAACTGACATGGGAGGATCATCGCCTTTTTCTCGCCGAGCTCTCGGCATTCCGCGACGCCCAGGGCACGGTGCCAGCCACAACTCCACCGTTTCCGCTCGCTAACGTCAGAGTGATGGTCCCCGACGTCGACGAATATTGGAAGCTCGTGACCGAAATTGGCGCACGGATCATCATTCCACTTGCTGATCGCTATTACGGTCTGCGTGATTTTACCGTCGTCGATCCGGATGGTTTCGGCGTCCGGTTTGCAAGTGTGTTGAGGAAGTGAGGCGCCCTGGTGCAATACCCGAACAAGCCGTTGACAGCCGACCGCCGAAAAGCGCCGCGGCTGAGCGCCAAACCGTTGGGCGGTTACTTTTGATACTGATGGCACATATTTGAGGTGCGGTTGTGAAGCAGAAGGTAAAGCTGTCGACTTCAATGACATTGACTCAATTCGATAATGGGTATTGGTACACGAACGAGCTGAAAGATTTCGGAAAAACTATTGGTATTCCATCTGCGAACAGGCTGCGCAAAGATGAACTCGAAGACTGCATTAAGCTGTTCCTTAAAACTGGCAGGATTGAATTACCAAACAAACGAAGCTTCACAACTCGAAGCACAAAAGACGTCGATTTAGGATTGAGCCTCGACCTCCCAGTCGCGGTCTATACAAACGATAAAAAAACCAAGGATTTCCTTGAACAGGAGGCCCAGAAGATGGCACCGGGCGTGAAAAGGAAATCGGGTGTGCGTTACCGGCTTAACCGTTGGCGAGAGGAGCAACTCGCTAAAGGCGTAAGAATCACGTATGGAGATCTGGTACGAGAATATGTTCGACTAAATCAAACCAACGGGGCTTTCGCTCAGATTCCTCATGGTCGATATATAAATTTTCTTAGTGATTTCCTGAAGGCGGAGAAGTGCGCCACACGAGAACAGGCGATAAAGGCCTGGGAAAAGACAAAGACGCTTGACGCTCCCAAGAACTATCGTTCATGGAAGAAGTTTCAAGCAGGGAAAGAGAAGTAATGTCTGTAGGGAGCTCGCCTGCGTCAACTCAACAGTTCGGTGTCATCAAGGAGTGATTTCAAATGCCTGAATACCCAAGCGAAAATCCAAAGCAATTCATCCAGGGAGCACCAGTTCTCCATGTGCCTGATGTTCAGGCGACCGCTCGGTACTACCGAGATGTGCTGGGATTCACCTGGGACTTCGGCGACGATACCTATTCCGTGGTGTGGCGAGACAACTCGGCGATCCACTTCGTGAAAGATGATGGCTCTCCTGCACGCATCCACCTTTTTCAGTGGGTGCGCGATGTCGATGCATACCACAGCGAAATCGTGAATCGGGGTGCCGAGATCATCGGTCCTCCGACAAACCAGCCTTATGGCATTCGTGAACTAACTGTCCGTGATATCAACGGAGTGGGAATTGTCTTCGGACAAGACATTGACACCGAACAAACCGTTCAACCCGATCGCGCGTAAACACGCCCGAGTTAACAGCGCCGTTCGACGGCTCAATTGAGTAGCCCGTGCGAGACATAACAGCCAATGTTGTGCAAGTACGATCGGCCTCTGGCGCAGACGCAGAAGCCATCATTCGAACACATTTTGCGGCCGTGCACGAAACAGCTTCTAAGTTTTATCCCTCTGAAGTTCTCAATAGCTGGTCCCATGAGCCGGACGAAGCAAGGTATGAGCAAATTCGCCGGGCAATTGCAAAGGGAGATGAACTCTATGTCGTAGCTGAAGACTCGTCGGGCGTGGCTGGGTTTGGTTCTATCGTGCCCTCATTGCAGGAACTGAGAGCTGTCTATGTTCACCCGCGGGTGGCTCGGAGGGGAGTTGGCGCAAGTATTCTCCAGGAACTCGAGCGTCTTGCTGTGGCGAACCATTGTGTCCATCTTCAAATGGATGCCTCCGTAAACGCGGAGGCATTCTATTCAGGACATGGGTACGAGGTTATCTCACGTGACGTCCATCGTCTCGCCAGTGGCCACGAAATGGCGTGTACAAAGATGAAGAAATTATTGCCTCACCGTAAACGGTTGAACGGCAACTGATCGATGGCTATTAACATCGCGCTCCTACCCGAGTGCAACTGAAGGAGATATCATGCGATTCAAGCTAGCCCTCCTGTTGGTTCTATCTGCGACGTGCACCCTTGTTGTCGCACAGGACGATATGATTTCGCCTGCTGATAATCTGGTAGTCGAAGGGATTCCCAAGATTCCTTCGTCGCTGGCGGAAGAGATCAACCGCTACACCGAGTTCCGCTTCGCTGGACTCTCCAATTGGCACCCCACTAAACGCGAAATGCTGATCAGCACGCGCTTTGCCAACACGGCGCAAATTCATCTCGTCAAATTTCCCGGCGGCGCGAGAACGCAGCTCACCTTCTTCAGAGACAGCGTCAACGGCGCCAGCTATCAACCGGTGCGCGGCGACTATTTCGTGTTCACTAAAGGCGTCGGCGGGAATGAGAACTATCAGAAATATCGTTACGACTTTGCCACCGGCGCGATCACGCTTTTGACTGATGGCAAGTCGCGCAACACGGGCGGCGTATGGGCCAATGCGGGTAACGCGTATGCCTACGAATCAACGCGGCGTAACGGCGAAGACGTGGACATCTGGCTGCTGAACCCGGCGGAGCCGAAGTCGGATCGCATGCTAGCGCAACTCAAAGGAGGCGGCTGGGGCGTAAACGAGTTCTCACCTGACGACAAACATCTCCTCGTCTCTGAGTACATTTCGGTGAATGAAAGCTTCATCTGGTTAATGGACGCCGTCACCGGTGACAAGACACTAATCACACCGAAAGGCGAAGGCGAAAAGATCTTCTACGGCACGGCGCAATTCAGCAAAGACGGGAAAGGCATCTACGTTACCACTGATCGCGACTCCGAGTTTCAACGACTGGCATATATCGATCTCGCCACGAAGTCGCATACCTACCTTGTGCCGTCTCTCAATTGGGATGTGGAGTTCTTCTCGCTTTCATGGGACGGGAAGACAATCGCTTATGTGACAAACGAAGATGGCTTGAGTGTGCTGCATCTCTTCGACACTGTGAGCCACAAGGAACTTCCCGCGCCGAAATTACCGGCTGGAGTTATTGGTTCACTCGAATGGCACAAAAACAACCGTGACCTCGGTTTCGGTATGGAATCGGCGCGTGCGACTTACGACACTTATTCGCTCGACTTAAAAACGGGAAAGATTGATCGCTGGACCGAAAGTGAAACGGGCGGCATCAACACTCAAGAGTTCTCGCTGCCGGAGGTTGTGCGTTGGAAAACCTTCGACGACAAAATGATTTCAGGACTTTACTATAAACCACCTGCGAAATTCTCAGGCAAGCGGCCAGTGATCATCGATATTCACGGCGGCCCGGAAGGCCAATCCAGGCCCTGGTTCCAAGCTGAAAACAATTACTTCGTCAACGAGTTGGGAATTGCCGTGATTCAACCCAACGTGCGCGGCTCAACCGGTTACGGGAAGACGTTTGTTAAGCTCGACAATGGTTTCCTGCGCGAAGGCACTTACAAAGATATTGCGTCCTTGATCGACTGGATTGGTACGCGCCCTGATCTGGATGCTGACAGGATAATGGTAACGGGCGGCAGCTACGGCGGGCATATGACATTGGCGGTAGCCACCTTTTATGCCAACCGCATCCGTTGCGCGTTGGATGTTGTCGGGCCATCGAATTTCGTAACCTTCCTGGAAAATACCTCAGCCTATCGGCGTGATTTGCGGCGGGTTGAATACGGCGACGAGCGCGATCCAAAGATGCGTGAATTCTTAAATCGCATCGCCCCGCTCAACAACGCCGCCAAGATCGTCAAGCCGCTGTTTGTTGTGCAGGGTGGCAATGATCCTCGCGTGCCTTTGAGCGAATCGCAGCAGATCGTCCGCACCGTCCGTCAGCAGGGCACTCCTGTTTGGTATTTGATGGCGAAAGATGAAGGACACGGGTTTGCTAAGAAACAGAACCGCGACTTTCAACTGTACGCAACGGTACTATTCATCAAAGAGTTTCTGCTGAAGTAGTCGAAGGCACCCGTGAGGGGTGCAATGTTTATAGCCCGCGGCGCCGCAGCACTTCCGCACTTCTTTAGGAAGCCGTCTGTGTGGAAGCAGAGACATTGAGGCGAACAGCGAGATATGAAAGAAACTGCCGAATCTCTGGCTCAGCCATCTCTGCTGGGTGTCGTTTTTGATGGAAGAAGATCTAGCGCTTGATCCAGTGAACGTAGGCTTGCTCGGTCTTGATACTGTAATGCTTAAGCCGCGCTACGGTCCGAACCTGATCGAGGAACTTTGGTGAGGACATTTGCGGTACCATGTCTTGCGTGAGGGTTAAAAAGCTGTCGGATAATACCACTTTCAGCGCGTTATCCAGTGGTCTTATACGACATATCCGGGGTCTAATGACTTAGATGACGGATCCGTCGTCTAATATATAGTTATATTGCTTCCTCTGAGGCCAGGTTTATGAACTTCGAGAAATACTCCAAGTCCGAATTTGAAACTCTCACTGCTGATCCGGCCGCTGCGCGAAGGCTCGCTGATCAATTACAAGATGACGTGGTGCAAGAAGTGCATGAAGCTGTGTATACCGCTTTCTTGAGAGTTGTAGATGGTCTGAATGCGAAAGGTCATGATCTTAGACTTTATGAAGAGATCGGTCCTGGAGACATCGCTTATCGTGATGAGGTCGAAGGCCACTGCAATTTGAGACTCGCGTGCGACGTTGTGATCAGCGCGGGCTACTCCGACACCAAGACCGTTGAAGAAATCGATGCCGAGATGTTTAGAACTTCTTGAAGGTGTCTGGTTAATGGTCTGGTGGAGGCGCAATATAACACGCGCTTGGAGCGGACTCGCCGGTGAGTAGCCTTTATTCGTAGTTTCGTGGGCGAGCCGCTCAAGCGCAGCGTTCGGCGAAATCGCAATTTGCGAAAGCGTAATCTGCCTCTCTTGATTGCTTTATGCAAGCAACTGAACTCAACAAGAACCGAAGTCGAACCGATCACCCCTCATGGTGGAAGCGGCTTCTAATAGGAGCACTCGTCGGCAGCTTCTTCGGCGCACTGAACATTTGGTTTTATGAGTTCTCTCTAATTCGCTTGCTGGCGTCAATCCTGGCCGGCGCATCTTTCTTCGCAATAGTTGGCCTACTCGCAGTGAAATTCAAGGAAGATAAATTCAAGGTAGTAGCACTCGGCGGGCTGGCCGGATTAGCTGCAGGCGGAGTGTATTGGATTGTGGGCAATCCTCCTTCGTCAGCACTCTTTGCCATGGGAATCGGTTTTGTCGGTGGAATTGTTTATGCCTGGGCAGAATCGTAAAGCTTGCGTAGTCGTCGAATCGAACCGCCGCCGAACAAGCGCTTGGAGCGGACTCGCCATGAGTGGCCTTTATTCGTAGTTGCGTGGGCGAGCCGCTCAAGTGCAGCGTTAGCTGCTTCGTGGTTATCCACAGCGAAGCAACGTGCCGTTGCCGCTTCTTGATGATAAATCGAAGAGTTAAGGTGGGCAGAGTATGAGAGCCATTCTCTTATATTCTTTGATCGCTTCTTCGCTATTGTTGAATGAATCGGTTTCTGCTTTTCAGCGTGTCCAAAAACAAGGGACTGTCTGGGCCGGTCTTAGGCCTGACGGCCCGGTTCGGATAAACGGCTCCGAATTTACGGAAGAAATTGATTCGTCAACCTTCGAGAGAAAGGACTACATTAAAAGACCAACCGACAAAGAGCCGATCCTGTTTTATACCCATCATCGAAGCATTGTCGTTACCGTAGGCCATAAACGCCAAACGGTACTGATCAACGATTACGAAGCAACCAAATCAAGCAAAGTCGTTGCCGTCGATCTTGGCACCAGGCAAGCGAGGCAAATAGATTTAGCGGCGCGTAAGATGTATTGGCGGAATGTTGCCCCAGATAGGCGACTGTGGATCGTTCCTGATGCCTATGCTTTTTCTCCAGATGACAGCCATGTTCTTATCACGATGCAGCTGACAGACATTTCTGCGCGTACACCAGAAGAAGCCGTCGAAGCGAAACGGACTTATAGGCAGTGGTGGTATGTGGTTGATTCCAGCAATGGGCAGGTAAAGCATGAATACCGAACAAGTGAATTGCCGAAAGCGTGGTGGAAACGTTGAGTATGGTCCAAAGGTCTAAGAGACCGAACAGCCTTTATTTTTAATTGCATGGGAGAGCCCCCAGTTAACAAGCGGCGGTGATCCGAAGGTGTAACAAACGGTTGGGGACCTTATGTTCAACAAAACGCTCCCACCATTATTGGTTTTGTTAACTGGCGTTGCGGCGCTCGGACAAACAAAGTCTTATCAGTCACCTAATCGAACGGTTCAAGCCATAATCGTTCCGGCCGGAGCGAAGGGATATGAAAGCTATGAAAGCCGCGTGGAGATTCGATCTTCGTCGGGTGCACTCTTGCGAAGTAAATCTTTCGCATCACGAGATCATAATCACGGTGAAGGGGTCGGACATGCCGAATGGACTTTGGACGGGCGTTTCTTTGTCTTCAATACAAACAGCTCAGGCGGACATCAGCCCTGGCATTTCGCCACTTACTTTTACAGCGTCAGCGCCAACAAGATTTACAGTGTCGACGCCATCGCTGGCGCTATCACGTCGGATTTCGCATTGCGCGGCAACACTCTTAGTGCGACTCGCATGGGAGTGAATGCTGACCAACAAGTACCAATCACGATTCACTTGGCGCGGTGGCGCTGAAATCCTGGACGCGCCGAACAAACGCTTGAAGCGGACTCGCCGGTCAGTAGCCTTATCGCTAGTTGCGCGGGCGAGCCGCTCAAGCGCAGCGTTGGATGTGCTACGTGAATGTCGAAACGAATAATCTTTTGGCTGGGCGTTATCTCGGATGGTTAACTTACGAAGAGTATGTTAATTGGGCAGTGGGTTGTCTCGAATCAGGTTTAGACTCGCAAAATATTCGTATCTTAGCTTCGTTAAGAAAGCCGTTGTATTCCTCCGAGGTAGAAGATTATTTCAATCGGAGTCTTCGCGATCTAGGCTGGCACTTGCCTGATCGGACGGAATGCTTGATGGAATATGCTCGAGGCTTTGCTCGGGAGATCGTG
>DATBSH010000051.1:0-6933 GCA_036559885.1 Pyrinomonadaceae bacterium | reverse complement strand
ACCTCTCTTGCACAAATCTACGGTGCGTCGGGTACACCAAGGCGCGCAGGGGTACCGTTTGCAGGAATTCTAGGAATCACGGTACAGGCGGGTAACTGTCACTTTTGACAGTGATAAGCAGATCCACCGATTTCCACAGATTACATAGCGCGGCTTAGGCCGCAACCGAAAGAGCGATGAGGCCGACGGCTTTGCCGCCTGTTGTGAGGCATGGCTCTGCCTTGCCGTTCGGTCGAGCGTTTCGAACTGGGCTATGCCCTGGTTTGGGCTTGCCCTGTTCGTGCTTAGAATGACGACTGAATAAAAGGTCAGAGACCGAACCAGGGGCATAGCCCAAGCAAAAAAGAAGCTCGATTACGGCAAGGCGGAGCCATGCCTCACAACAGGCGGCAAAGCCGTTCGGAATCTTGCTGGAAAAACAAGAAGTTGGCGGTTTGTTACGCAGATTGCGATTTCGGATTTCGGAATGCGGATTCCGGATTTTCTCTTCCGGGAGGTACGGCTCCCCTTTGAACGGTTCTGGTAAGCCGGAACGTTAATGAGACCAAATCCGAAATCCGCATTCCGAAATCCGAAATAGAAATCTGTGTAATCTTTGGAAATCGGTGGATCTGCTTACTGCGTCTTGCGATCGATCAACCTCTCGAGAATGAGTTTGTAAGGATCGGAAGAGACACGGACATAGCCGTAAAATGGTCTGTCGTTAACTACAATCATGAACAGCAGGATCCCTAGAAAACCACCCATCAGCGCTACCAGTATGACGTGAAGTCTTCCGTCAGGGATATTGAAGAAGTACGCCACCCCGATACTAATAGCTGCACCCACCCAGATCACTGCCCACATCACCATTGACAGTCCGCTATTTACAGCATCAATTCGCAATCGGCGAGATTCTACGAGTTGATTGTACGCACCTAAAGTTTCGCTATGCAGCACCGTTTGACTCGGATTGGAGGGATTGAAGGAATATAAGCTGTTTTGGAAGTCGTCCAATATTTCCGCGCCGGCGTTTAGGGCTTGACCCTGGCCTTTTTTCTGTGCGGGCCAAGCCTGCTCGATCACAAAAACCGTATATTCACGTAACTTGCCACGCAGCTGCTCTCGCAAAGGCGAGGGATATCCGCCGATGTCTCGATACAACGTAGCAATTGCAACAGCTTCTTTCGAAACTAGGTCAGAAGCATTCGAGTTTGTGTTCCAAACACCAACGGCAATCAAACCGACAGTGATTCCGTAAAACACGCCAATCGCTTGTACAGTACCACTGACTGCATCGTTCGCGTCTTGGTCGTAATGCAGTCGAGGTATAACGAATTTTCTTGCCAATAGAAGACCAATCAACGCGACGCCTTCAACGAACGCCACAATGATCAGAGCCGCCGGCAACGGCGGAACTTCATATAGCCAATTAGGCACGAGTCACCTCTTTTAAATAGTTGACTACGCGACTGCCGGGACGTGCTTCTTTCGGCCTCGATCGTGTCCACTTCCCAAACCCTGCAAGTCACCAGCTTCGGCCAAATCCTGATCGTTCGGATCCGGAAAAACGCGGTGAGATGATGATGTCAGCAGGGCGAGTTCCTGGCGCAATAACGGCGCGCGCCGCTCAGGCAAAGTCTCAATTAGGTTTTCTAACATCGCTCGCAATCGCCGCATGATCTGAATACTGTCGCGTCCGTACTGTCGGATTTCCGTAATAGCCAGATGCACAAAGTCTTCCCAGTTGGGCGTGCGATACATTAATCGCAACTGGCCAGAAGCATCCGATTCACGGCCCTCAGCCAAATAGCGAGCACCAACATCGCGGAGGAGATGGTGAATCTGATCGATTGCAAGCACCGCAGTAGTCGGATCGTTAATGGCGGGCGAGAGAGCTTTTGAAGCAATATCAACAATGATTCGAAATGCGAACATTGGATCTTGCTCCAATGTACGTTCCTGGCCCACAACAACGTAGCGGCGCAATAGATCATCCTGCAAATCCTCGTCACCGTCAAAGATTCCGAACAGAGGATCACCTTCCGCTACAAAGTCACCTACTTCAGGTATAAGCTCAATTATGCAGTTTGACCGCGCCGCTAGCGACACGAGACCTTTCGCGTCGAACGCTAAGATCACCCCATCTATTTCATTCCGAATAAAGCGGTGCGGTACGCCATCGAGAATCGTGATTGGTGCCGGCGCGACCGAATGCTTTTCCTCGAGAGTCAGAGGGTAAACTTCTTGCACAACCTTACGTCCCGCCAGCGCAATGCTTCGCAGCACTGTGCTTGGTCGAATTGTCTTACCGACACCATCGATAAACAAAATGAAAATCGCCAGGTTGATCAGAAATCCGTAAGCCGCAAAGTAGCTGGTAAGAGGTGGTACAGTGCCCTCGAGACGAACGAGGACAGCAATGGAAACCGTGAATGTGAATACAAAGATTGCCAGCGAGATTTTTCTTGCGTTGTTTCGGTAAACAAAGGCAATAATTCGTGGGGTCAATTGGCCGCTCGCAAGTTGCACAGCAAGCAATACGGCTGACGAACTTATGACCACGAGCGTAAACATTGAACCGGCAATTGTGACCATTACAATTCGCCCGGTTTCAAGGCTCACATTCGTCTGCCAACCCAGAGCAACGTCAATCCTGTTTAAAAGTGCGACCGACACTAATCCGGCAACGATTCCAACAATAGGGAAGACCCAGATTGAATTACGGAGATAGAGCTTGAGTCGATATCGATTGAGCCAACTCATCCCAATACCTCGGGGGAACACGAATGAGAGAGCGACAACTGCAGTTTAGAAGTGGCCCACAAATAGGTAACTGTCAGTTTTTACAGTGGCGGCCAAAAGTCCTTACGGTTTACGATTGTCAGTGAAAACGACCGCGGAGGTTCTGATGGGATCACAATACAGGCCGACGGTCAGTCGTATTTTTGACCGTTCACTACCGTTCGCGCTAGCTATCTGTTTGTCAACTGCTATTGCAGCTGCTTTCGGCGACGTCGTTTTTGCTCAGAATGCAGCAGCGTCTTCTGTAAGTAAGCGGAACACAGAGGATGTGGAACAGCTGCGGAGAACGATAAAGCGATTGACGGCCGAGAATGAAACTCTCCGACATCGAGTCGCGCAGCTTGAGAAGGTTGGACAGTTCAACACTCTCAGCGAGCGGCTGACCAAAGAGGAGCAACGCTCTGAGGATTTGCAAAGACAATTGCTCGCGCTCGGAGAAAAGGAAGCAAGTCTTCAGTCTCATATGGACGAAGTCACCGAGCAACTGCGTCCTGAGAATATTGATCAGTTACCGATTAATGGATCTTTAAGACCGGAACAGGTTCGAGAGGCAACGCGGCGGAGGCTCACTGGTGAGAAGCAGCGTGTTCAAGCGCAACTGGATTTGCTGCAACAAAGTCGTGGTCGACTTCAGACCTCACTTAGCGTTTCTGATCTTTTGATTCAACGATTACGTGCACAATTACAGGTCAGGGCACATCCTTGATATCTCACTTCGCTATGAAGTCCAATTCAACATTCCTGTTGGTTATCTTATTCAAGGCCTGAAATTTCAACTTCGCCAGTGACTTACCATCCTCTGCCAGAAAGATCTTGCCGCTGCCCTCCACACCGCCCTTGGTCGCGGTGCCGGTGATATTTACATCGATGACTTTGTCAGTGGCAGAACCGCGCCGCCAGGTTCCGCTTACAAAAACAGTGATGTCGGTTACCAGAGTGATTTCGGCGTTGCCATCCTCAAGGAGCTTTACCACGACAGCGTTAACTTTAAACTTCTCTTTACCTATGCGAAGCGTTCCTTCACCGTTGGCGCTGGCCACTACTGATTTCTGCTCCTGTAACAGAGCAAAGGCAGGAGTCACCAACAACAGCAACGTAGTCAAGGTGACAGACACAATGTGGCGCTTGCGTTTGAGTTGCATTGGTTTGAGCCCCTTTACTGCCCACCTTCGGCGCGAGCAGGTTGTTATGGTTGTTATCCACAGAAGTTTACGCTCCCGTATGTACCACTCGGCCTGTCACTTTTGACAGGCACGTCAGGAATTCCCATACACTTTAGAGCCTCTTGCAAAAGTCGAGGACCCGTTACCAATTGAGCGCCGAAGGCGCGACATATGATAGCCAGGGGCAAGCGCGAAGCGCGCCGCCCCTGGGTGAACACCATCAAAATCATGCAGCCCTGAAAGGGCGACACATGTGCATTGAGTGTTTGAAATTCCCTCTGCCGCCCTTTCAGGGCTCGTAGTAATGTGACGCCTTCACCAGGGGCGGCGCGCTTCCGCTTGCCCCTGGCTATCATATGACGCACCTTCGGTGCTCAATTTGCACTCTCGAGTTTGCGAACAGCTCTTCAGCTTGTCGTGAAGTGCTTAAGGTTCAACTCCGACGTCAATTTCAAGTAAGCTGTTAACCTTAACGACAGCGGACCTCAGTGGGACTGAAGTCTGTACCACCTCGCGGTAGCGGGTGGGTGCGAAGCCACATTGAAGTCGCAGAAAATTTCAGGGAGGGAAGGGTGGCTTGCCCCCGCTCAAGGCAAAAATCGAGTCAACGTTTAATAAAATGCACCTTGAGCGTGGGCAAGCCAACCCTTCCCTACCTGAAATTTTCTGCGACTTGAATTGTGCGAGTGGAAGCTTCAGTGTGATGGATCTGGCATCTCACGACAAGCTAATAAAGCGTATCGGACACCAGAACGACAAGCTGAAAGCGTATAGGACATTGGCTGGTTCCAAAAGACAACTTCCCCTGCCGGAAACCCGACAGGGGAAGCTGAGCAACGAAATGATTTGAATCATTGTTTGACTAACCTAATGAATTACGATCCCGAAGCTTAAGCGTAAATTGTCTTGCCGGGTGTTCGGCAGAACGAATGGTTGCCCAACCGTCTGAAACGGAGTTGGGACCAGGACAATGCCTAACTGCTGGTCTCCGCGCCGGATTATGTTCCAGTCTGCCTGAATCACCCGGGCGTCGAACCGACCGTTGATCTTGATATCGATCCCACCGCCAAACGCCATCGCGAAACTCGTCTCATTGGCGTGAAAGTCGCTTATGCCAAAAATGGCCGGCAACTGTGGACTATCGACGTCGATCTTCTGCACAGCGACTCCGAATAAGGCGTGTGCGAAGGGTTTGAATGTGGGTCCATCGTGTGAGTTATTCTTTAATTGAAGACCGCCAAGAAAGTTCTGCACTGAAGTATCAATCGTGCCGCTTCCCGCCGGCCGCGTGAAATTGTCCTCCCGCAAGTGAAGCGAGTAGTCAAACTTGACACCAAAGTTTCTGTGAAAGTTGTAGCCGAGTGCCAGGTTAAAGCCGCGCAGATTATCTCTGCCGCCAAGCTGGTCATCTATTGCTGCGTTGCCGGTGTCGCCCCCTAGATTGTCGAACCACATCGTGGAATAGCCGCCGAAGAATTCGATTTTGTGGTAGTCGTCTGACTGTGCAAACGCCGCCGGTGCCAACGCAATAACCAGCACAGTGATTGTTGCTAATCTTCTCACCGTATTTCTCCTTTTGTTTATTGATCGGGGAAGGAATTTCCGATTTATCGGGGAGGGTGAAAGATTAGCAAGCGCGGAAATGGCCCATAACTGTCAATATTGACAGGCGCGAAGCAGATCCACCGATTTTCCACAGATTACACAGCGCGGCCTTGGCCGCAAAATAAGCTCAACTCTCTGTGTTACCTCGGCGTTCTCTGCGTCTCTGCGGTGTTCCCTGGGCTGTCCCAAACACTCAACAAACTATGTGATTGGACGTTTCTGCGGCAGCATCTCTTGAGTGTTTGGGACAGCCAGGGAACACCGCAAAGACGCAGAGAACGCCGAGGTAACACAGAGAGCTAGATGTCTCGTGAACGACGAGGACACAATTACATTTAAATCTTGCTAAGAAAACAAGAAGGCATATCACCATCGCGCCTGCCTGCTCCTCCTGCTCCTGTCTTTTCGTAATCTGTGTAATCAGTGGAAATCAGTGGAAATCGGTGGATCTCCTTTTAATCAGAAACGAAGGACTCCGCCGAAATATGGCCCATTAGAACGTATGGTCAGAAAATCCGGATCATCATCGAACTTATACCGCTGGAATTTATACCCTCCGCTTACGCCAAAACTCCGTACAGGGAAATACTTGACCCCACCTTCGATGTGAAACAGGCGGTCCTTCTTAAAAGCAATCACTCCTAGATTATGAGAAAAATTGAAATGTGGATCCGGATCATAGTCGAGATCGTAACCAAGGGTAGCAGCAAATTTATTTTTTGTTGCCTCGCCTGTTCGCTGACCGTTATTGGTGATTCCGCTGAGCTCCAGTTTCGTTGAAACCACTCCCATATCTACCATAGGCCCAAACCGAAACTTCTCGTTCCCCCAACGGTAAGCATACATAGCGCGGAACGTCCGCAAGCTCAGCTCTCCATCAAGAGCGGCACTAGCTGTAAAGGTTTCGCCACGAAAGGTAATGCTGCGGGTGAGAGTAGTGCTTCGCTCCCAATCGGTATGAGCATAGTCCACCAGAAACTTGTGCTTACGATTCGACGATATATGTTGGTAACGAAGCTCATAACCGAATTCATTCCCGAAATCGAAGTCCCGGGAAAAATTGATTGTCGAACCAGAGTTAGTAGTGCCGCTAAAGTTGGCTTCGCCGGAAGGGATTGAGAGTGTGCCACGGACTTCTATTTCATTCTGTGATTGGGCCTGAGTGGATTCAGCTAATATTACAAAAAAGAATGCACATGCGATCAAGTACCAGTGGAGTTTTATCATTGGCATTCGCCTCGTCACTTAGCTCTGCATTAAAAATCACGCACTGCAGTGACAGAACATCAGTACCGTAACGCGGTAGCGTCGGGTCACGTTAACGATGGCTCCGTCTAGCCAAGTGGACCCGACGCTACCGCGTTACGGTTTTGCCACTGCG
>DATBSH010000050.1:0-9052 GCA_036559885.1 Pyrinomonadaceae bacterium | reverse complement strand
GTGACAGGTTTCGTTCCATGACTTGCAAATCAACGACTATGGCCGGAGTTTCTAAATCAGAAACGAGCAATTTCGCCCCCAAATCGAAATGATAAGAATCTGACAGAATTACAGGATTACAAGATTACAGGATTCCAAACCGCTCAGTTCCTGTTTTTTATCCTGTAATCCTGTATGCCGATGGTTCGGGATACTGACTGCGACGCCTGCGATCCGATTGTCAACCCAGGGTAGCTCAGAAAAATTCTTCGGAACTTTTTCTCCGCCCAATCGTCTAAGTGACTGGAATTCGATTCTGGTCAGCAGTCAACATTTTTACAAATGGTCGCAATTGCCCCAAAAGAGGCCGTCAAAGAGGCAATTCTAGATGCCACCGACCGTCTTCTCGCCCGATATGGATACCGGAAGATGACGGTCGAAGACATCGCTCTGGAAGCCGGCATCGGCAAAGGCACCATCTACCTGCACTTCAGCAGCAAAGAAGAGGTTGTGCTTTCTCACGTCGACCGGATTGTCGAGCGTCTCAAAATCCGACTTGCGGAGATTGCACGTTCAGAGGCTGCGGCGGCAGAACGGCTCCGGCTGATGTTGTTGATGCGTGTGTTGTTTCGCTTCGACAGTATTCAGCATTACACGCAGAGCCTAAACGATCTGCTTGCGGCCCTGCGTCCCGGCTTGCTTGCACGACGCGCAGTGTACTTCGAAGAAGAAGCAAGCATTTTTGTCGAGGTTCTGAAAGAAGGACGTGAATCAGGCGAATTTGATTTTGACGATGAGCGTGTGACCGCCCACGCTCTCTTGCAAGCCACCAATGGGCTGTTGCCCTACAGTCTGAGCACGCGTGAACTTGGAGCGCGTAAAGAAGTCGAACAGCGAGCTTCAGACATTGCGCAGTTGATGCTGCTCGGACTTGTCACTCGCAAATAGGAACTTACCTCTAGACTCGGAACGAAGGAGAACTACCCATGCTTAAGTCAGCTGCCTCCAAGGCCATCTTGCGTTTGGCCATCCTCTTCGCTTTCACGTTTACGTTGGCGAATGTTGCCTCTGCTCAGCCAGAGCAACCTGATCTCACGATCGACGCCGCTACGCGAACGCAGGTGATCGATACGATGTTAAAGCGTCTTAACGACGCATACGTGTTTCCTGAGGTCGCGAAGAAGATGGAACAGTCAATTCGCGAACGAGTCGACAAGAAGGAGTTCGATCAAATCACGAGCGCCAAGGAGTTCGCGCAAAAGCTAACGAACGATCTTCAGGCAATCAGCAACGACAAGCACCTCCGTGTGCGTTATTCATATCAACCGCTCCCCGAGCGTGGGCCACAGCGAGAACCAACGGCAGAAGAGCGCGAACAAAGACGACGTGAATTGACTTGGATGAATCATGGTTTCGCTAAAGTTGAACGTTTGCCGGGAAATATCGGGTACCTCGAATTCTTCAACTTCATGGATGAGGTACTTGGTGCCGATACAGTCGCGGCGGCAATGAACTTTATCAACGGCACTGACGCTCTGATCATTGACATGAGAAATAATGGCGGCGGAAACCCAGCAATGGTTGCGCTTGTTTGCTCTTATTTGTTCAGTCCTGAACCGGTGCACTTGAATGATCTTTACTGGCGTGAAGGTAATCGCACTGAAGAGTTCTGGACCAAAAAGGAAGTGGCTGGTAAACGCTACCTTAACAAAGATGTCTATGTGCTCACGAGTAAACGTACGTTCTCAGGCGCCGAAGAATTTACTTACAACCTGAAAAACCTGAAGCGCGCCACCATCGTAGGCGAGACGACCGGCGGCGGTGCACATCCTGGAGGAGGGTTCCGCATCGATGAGCACTTCGGAATGTTCGTGCCGATGGGACGCGCAATCAATCCCATCACAAAGACCAATTGGGAAGGGACGGGCGTAACACCTGACGTCAGTGTTCCGGCAGACCAGGCGTTATTGACTGCTCGGGTGATGGCGCTAAAGAAGGCTTTGACTACTGTGAATCCAGACCTCAAGACGCGCATGCAGGAAGAGATTGAGAAGCTGGAGAAAGAACTCAATGCGTTAAAGGCAAAGAGTTAGTTTTTTTGGAATCTAGAAGACTAGCGACGTTCAGGTAGTTGGAGCGGCGCGTCGAAGTTTATACGACATTCGTCATTAGATCTGGAAGAATTTCTTCGTGACACGCGCATCGCGGGAGACAATGTTCTTTCGTCTAATCTTGCTAGTCCGCACTCGTCCTCAGCGAGGCGACGCTCTAGCAACCGAATTTCGGAACGCAACAAGCCCACGTCATCCTGGGTAATACCGCGAGAATTCACACCCGAGATGCGGGCCTGCTGTTCCAAATTTCGTACGCTGTTTTCAATGGTGTACACGCGCTGCTCAAGTTGACTAATTCGATTTTCGAGACGAATGACGTCCTGTTGCAACAGTGGGCCATTGCTAGTTCGAGCAGCCGAAGACATGTGAAACACTGATACGAAACCCACCAGCCCTATGACAAACACCAATAGCGCGGTTCCCCGTCGCCAACTTGTGAAGCGACTCTCAACCTGCATAAACCACCCCCTAAACTGAAGTGAATCGAGATTAACACAGTTATCTGGGCGTATCTGCGGCTGATTGAATAGGTTGCAGGAAGGTCTCAGTATCTGCGGCTGCTTGTTCGAACTCTGTGAAGAATCGTCCCACGTGAATTCCGTCCATCAAAGCGTGATGCACCTCGACAGAAATCGGAAGCAACAACCGTGAGTTCTCCTCTGTAAACTTGCCAAACACAATTCTCGGGATCGATTCGCCTCGGCCTTTATTTCGGGCATGCGCAAAACTCGTAAACGACATCCACGGCAACGTCGTGTGATAAATCACGTCATCACGCATCGTCGGTTTTAAAGCACCGGTTCCGGAACGCACTTCCTCAACCGCGGCCGCCATGTCGCGCGCGAACTTTTCGAAATCCCGCTGATAATCAAAGTACGCGTACGTAAAACTCTCGTTTGGCAGTAAGACAGTTGTACCACCGTGCACGCTGTCGTAGACAAAGACTTGTTTATCTTTTAGGCGATAGCGAAAAGGTTCAATCTCATTAGCGAGTCGAAGTGAGAAGTAATGAAGAGCAACAGAGATCTTTAGATCAGATCTACGACGGACAAATGCGACGAGATTTGTGACATCAACCCGCGTACAGACGTTGAAGTACGGCTGGGTGTAGTCGATGAAGAAATCGAATAGTTCTCTGCGCGACCAGGTCGCTAGGTCAAGATAATGGGCCATGCACCCATTCTAACTGATTTGGAGTGCGGTGACTTGTCACCGCTTTTCTTAGCTGCGACTTGTCGCAGCTGTTTTGTTCCCATCAAGTTGGTGCGGATGAAAGGCGGCGACAAGTCGCCGCGGAACAAAGCGGTGACAAGTCACCGCACTCCAAAGAGATTTCTATTTTTCCGTCCGCGCGATTCGTTCAGCCTCTTGAAGCATCTGCTGCAATTCTTGTTTTGAAAAATATCTGCCCTTCAAAATCACTCCACTGATCCGTTGCGTGTTGTGAATATTCTCCAACGGGTTTGCCTCAAGCAGCACGAGACTGGCGAGTTTTCCGCGCTCAACAGTTCCGAAGGACTTCGACTCACCGAGAAAAATTGCCGGATTACGCGTCGCAGCCTGGAGAGCTTCCATCGGCGTAAAGCCAGCCTGCACAAGTAGCGCCATCTCATCGTGCAGACTGAAACCTGCAAACACATACGGTATGCTCAGATCGGTGCCAGTCATGAAAGGTACTCCAGCATCGTGCATTGCACGAACAAGTTCGAGTTCCTTTTGGAAAAGCCGCTTGTTGTAAGTGATGTACTCGAGCGTGCGATACCGGAGCAAAAAATTCTCTTGAGGACTCCAGCGCCGCTGCACAGAAGCAGGAACATATTTCAGCCGCTCATCATCGACACGAACAATCTCGTCTACCAAAGCAAGCGATCTTTTCGTAACGAGTGTCGGCACTTGCCACGTTTGATTCTTCACGAGATGCACAAAAACATTGCGCGCCCTCGCCGCATCGTAAGTGTCGAGCATTCTTGTTCCGCGAGCTGCGATATTGCGCGGAATAACGGAATAGTCTCCGTCTTTTACTTGCGGCTCGGGCCAACTTCTCAACTCGGCTTCAACTGTAGAGCTGCCCTCAAGGATGCTGCCGAGATGTTCGATACTCTTTTGGCCTGCATCAGAAGCTTCAATCGTAGTGATTGATACAGGCACATGACCCACGACAGGAATATTGAGCTTCCTTGCTTCGTCGATGATTGCGAAATAGGTATCGCGCGCAAGCTGGTCGTACACCTTAATGAAATCGGCGCCTTGCTGCTTAAGCTTTCGGACCATCTCGCGACCTTCCGCTGGAGAGCCGACACCAACCGCCGGCCCGCGCGCCACAATATCTGGCCCGTCTACGATTGGTCCGCATGCAACGATTCGTGGACCGAGAAGGCTTCCCTTCGTAACCTCTTCGCGCCAGCGAAACAAATCTTCGGCTTTGCCACCCGTATTACGTACACCAACTACCCCGTTGGCAATGAACATTGGGAACGTTCTTTCAGTCTCTGTGAAATGAACGTGCATATCCCACAGGCCGGGGATAAGAAACTGTCCAGTGGCGTTGATGATGCGTGCGCCGCGCGGAACGCGTACGTGACGTGTTTGCTTTATTGCCGTGATGCGGTCACCCGTAATCACCACTGTCATATCTTTCTTCGGCTGGGCGCCGGTCATATCAATGACGGTGACGTGCGTGAATGCAAGGACACCCGGCTGTTGTTGCTGGGCCGCAAGCGAAGTCGAAAGGATTATTAGAAAGCACAACGAAGAGAACATTTTCATCGGAGGTAGCCCCAGTTCGCCTGTAAAAGTGATAAGCACGTTGGACACCCCTGTCACCTTAAAAGTTCCTGCATACTAATTTCGGTTCTAAATCACCCCGTGTTCTCCTTGGTGCTCATAACTGTCCGGGAAATTCAATAGAGAACACCGAGATTTACACAGCGCGGCATCGGCCGCAAGCAAAGGTTAAGAGCACCGAAGGTGCGAAATAAGGTAGCCAGGGGCAAGCGCGAAGCGCGCCGCCCCTGGAAGGAGCGGTCATTTTGAGGTCAGCCCTGAAGGGGCGACATAATCAATGAAGAGCGTCCCAGGAGCGGCGCGCTTCGCGCTTGCCCCTGGCTACCCTATTTCGCCGCTTCGCGGCTGCGCACAAAATTTCTTGCTAAGAAAACAAGAAGTTGGAGATGTGTTGCACGGAGAAAGATCAAGTAGGACTATTTCATAGGTCCAGCAGTTTCTTCCATGAGCCTCTCCGTCTATAATCCGCGCACCAACCTTCTACTTTCGTAAAGGAGATTCAGTCATGCGACGCTCACACTATCTCGTGTGTTTTACCGTGATCATCCTCGGCGCAGCGCTGTTTATTGGTACCTCGCGCAGTCATGCCATCACATATGGCTTTGTCGATTCCAACGGTACCTATAGCAACACTGGCGCGTTTATTGTCAAATCGCCTTCAACAGGTCAGATCTTTCCAATCTGTTCTGGAACGTTAATCACCAGTGATGTTTTCCTTACGGCCGGTCACTGCACAGCCTTCTTCACTCAGGAACTTGCGCCCCAAGGCTTCACCGCATATGTGAGTTTTGATGGATCAATCCCGTTTGGAGCTCTGACAAGCAACATAACCAAACTAGAATCGGTCGCCGCCGTGGTGACTAATCCTAACTTCAATCAGAGGCAGAGCGATCCGGGCGATATCGGAGCATTGATATTAGCGTCGAACGTTGGCGCAATAACGCCCGCCACGCTACCGGCGTGTGGCCTACTAGATCAGCTTGCAGCTCAAAACGGATTGAAGACCGCAGTGTTTACTCCGGTGGGATATGGGGTACAAAACCGCGTAGTTGGTGGTGGAGTTCCTTTCTTTCAGGATCGAAATCCCATCCCGAGAATGTTTGCGTTCTCGAGCTTTAATGCGCTCAACCCTGGGTACCTGCGTCTTTCGCAGAATCCTTCAACCGGAAATGGCGGCACGTGTTTTGGCGACTCGGGAGGTCCGAACTTCTTGACGGTAAATGGTCAACAGATAATTGCTGCCATCACGATCACGGGTGATACGGTATGTCGCTCCACCAATGTCGACTACCGTTTGGATACAAGTTCTGCACAAGCGTTCTTTGCTTATGTGAATGCGGTATTTGGGACAAACATTCCGATCGTGTGCTGAACGGCAGACTGCGAAACCAATTAAAACTCCACCAGCTGAAGAGGCTGTGTCAAAAATCAAAGGATGCCACGCCCCTGCGGCGTGGTGCTTCACGGTGGCGGCTGCACGGCAGGCGAAAAATTATTCAGATGCCACGCGCTCGTCGCGTGGAGTTTCACGCGGGTTGCTGCGCGAGAGTAAGTTATGAGCCGGTTTTTTAATAAAAACGTGAGCCTCCACGCGGCAAGCGCGTGGCATCCCTAAGCTCGTGATTTCCTCGTGCCGTAGCTGCAAACGTAAAGCACCACGCCGCAGGGGCGTGGCATCCTTTGATTTTTAACACAGTCTCTGAAGCGCTGGTGGTGTCTGATTATTCTCAAACCGACCCGTAGCAGGTAGGAGTGACTTCATTTCCACTCAATTCACGTTTTTTTGAAACACCAAGCGTAGCGAATAGTCCATTATGAATAAGTCGATCGCTCTCTTCATCTGTTTACTGCTCAACACAAATCCCGCAAACTCCAACCAAGCGACACTCTTGCCTGATTCTGTCATTGCCGCTCTATCTCAGGAACTCTCAGGCGAAACGGCAAAAAGTAATCTTGAATATATTGCTCGCTACCATCGTATGCGTGGCTCGCGCGGATTCCGCGCCGCGGCAGAGCACATAGTGAACCAGCTTCGGACTTATGGAATAACGGATGCGCATATCGAGCAGTTTCCTGCTGACGGCAAGACTTTTTATGGAACACAGAAGTCTCGGCCTGCCTGGGACGCTGAATTCGCCGAGCTCTGGGAACTTCGCGAAAACAATGGCACGTGGACCAAGAACACGCGTTTGGCAAGTTGGGACGCCATGCCGATCACATTAGCTCAGGACAGTGAAAGCGGAGAGGCGACAGCAGATTTAGTGGATGTTAGCAACGGAACATCGGAGAGCGACTACGCTGGGAAAGACGTGCGCGGAAAAATCGTGTTGGCGGCGGCGCAACCCGGTGCCGTGGCGAGCCTTGCTGTTGAACGCTTCGGTGCCGCAGCCATTGTGAGTTATGCGCAGAACCAACGCACTGCATGGTGGGGTGAAAACGAAAACCTCGTGCGCTGGGGACATCTCGATACGTTCGCGCGAAAACCTACTTTCGCTTTTATGATTTCACTCAAACAGGCCAGAAACTTCCAAAGTCGATTGGCTCGTGGCGAGAGAATTCAACTTCAGGCAGTCGTGCGCGCAGGAAAGCATCCGGGCTTTTACGATGTGGTGACGGCTACCATTCCCGGCGCCGACCCAACCTTGCGGAATCAGGAGGTCGCTTTTAGTTGTCACCTCGATCATCAACGGCCGGGCGCGAACGATAACGCAAGTGGATGCGTCACCATTCTTGAAGTGGCGCGCACGCTCAGCAAACTGATCCGCGACGGGAAGATTGCCCAACCTGCCAGAACGATTCGTTTTATCTGGCCGCCGGAAATCGAAGGAACGATCGTATTGCTAAACGCACGGCCGGAAATTGCCTCGAGCATCAAAGCGGTAATCCATATGGACATGGTCGGTGGTGGTCCTGATACCAAAGCGATCTTTCACGTCACTCGTGGGCCAGCGAGCTTGCCATCATTCATCAATGATGTTGCCGAACATTTTGCGGCATTCGTTAATGAGCAATCGGCGGCGTTTGCCGGAGGAGCAACTGTCACCTATCCGATGTTTAGTCCAGAAGGCGGAAAGGAACCTCTCCAAGCGGAGATGGCGGAGTTTTCTATGGGCAGTGATCACCAGGTCTACACTGATAGTTCGTTCGGCATTCCTGCGATTTACCTAAACGACTGGCCTGACCGTTATATTCACACCAACTTCGACACTCCTGCCAACATTGATCCGACGAAACTGAAGCGCGCTGCCTTTATCGGCGCGGCGAGCGGTTATTATTTAGCGAACCTTCAGCATGGCGATGCGTCTGCAATTTTGCAGCTCCTTAAATCAAACAGTCTGCGACGCACTTCGACGATGCTCGCACGCCGCGCTGCATTAGCGGACGCTGAAGCTGAAAATCTCACGCGTTTTCATATGTCGTACGAACGCCGGTTGGTCCAGACGATGGATAGATTCTTTGTCATTCCGGACAGTGCACGCAGCGACAAAAGTACCTTTCTTTCCAACATGGAGACACTGTTAGGAGAGGTCAAACCTGCCGCGCCGCCAGAAGGAGATGGCGGCCTAGTTTTCCGACGTAATACGAATCTCAAAGGACCGTTGAGTGCCTTCGGTTATGACTACTTCACTGATCACTATGGTGCAGAACGCGAGCGGACAGTTCGACTGCTACAGTTTCAAGGATTGCGTGGCGGCGGCGCGGAATACGCTTATGAAGTTTTGAATCTGGTCAACGGTCGCCGCACCGCGCAGGATATACGCGATTTCGTATCCGCAACGTATGGGCCAATCCCGCTTGATGTGGTTGTGGAGTATTTGCGTGCACTGGAATCAATAAAAGTTATTGAGCGGATCCAATGGGTTTTTAAACTGGATGCAGAAAGTTCGGTTCAAAAACTCGGACCGTAGTGGCATGAGGTCAACACCACGCTTTACTTTAATCACACTGAAGCTTCAGTCCCACAATCCAAGCTGCGGAAAATTGCGGGTTGGGAAGGGTGGCGTGCCCCCGCTCAAGTTGCCCAATATTCAACGTCGGGCGGCCAGGTCACCTCAAGAAAGACAACGACAGATGAGTTCTGAACTTGAATTGTGGAACTGAAGATTCAATGTGATGAGAGTAGAGCGGGGGCAAGCCGCCCTTCCAAACCTGCAATTTTCCGCAGCTTGGATTGT
>DATBSH010000049.1:0-6679 GCA_036559885.1 Pyrinomonadaceae bacterium | reverse complement strand
TCAGGCGTCCATCCTTTTGGCCTTTGAATGGCAGGTACAGCACACCAGAACCGTTGGTAGTAGCGATGTACATCCCAACCGGAACGCCGTTGAATAGTCCACCACGCCAGTTCGCGCGCCCACCGGTCATCTGCAGTTCATACTTCGCATGTGGTCGAAGACCGGTAATCAGTAACGTCTTTGTCTCAACGTCTGGGATCGTAACTTCGCCTTCCGTAACCTGACCGTCGATCGTGGCAAAGAGAGCAACGGTTCCTCCCTCGATTAACGCGCCTGTGAAATTTGAACCGTCAACTAATTCGATTTTGCAGGTACGTGTATCTGCTCGATCGCCGATCTCCATTACGTGTAAGAACAAATCTTCCTTTGCTTCTTTCGCGGGTGAGACTTCAATTCTCCACTTGGCGGGAACAACGGCACGAGTATTCGAGGACAACAACCGGTTGAAGTCTTCTCCCCAAAATGTTTTCCACATTTTTCTGAGATAAGGATCTTCAGGAAGCGGTCCTCCCTCGGCTGGATCTAGCGGCCAGTTCTTTCCCGTGCCCCAAGCCCCGCCAAATTCATCGCCTGGCGTCCAAAACTCCCAACCTGGTCCACCGCGCCTTACAACTTCGCGTTCCCGCGGCAGTAACGAGTGGACGCGCAGTCGTCCCTGACCATCTTCATACGTGAACACGGTTGCATTCGCATAAGCCATTCCACCATGTCCGACGTCTCGGCCGTTTGCAGGGCCCTGCACCCGGGGTTCGGCAACGCCGTGCAACAGCCACACTTTTTTGTAACTCGGATCGACGCTGCGGACTCGATCGAAAACAACTAAGACGTTATTGTCCGGCGTGTACACCAACTCTCGCGTGAAGTGTTCCACCTTCGAAGGGTGATAAGCCCGCGTCGCGTTTCCCCGGGCGTAGTGATAAGCCCCTGGAGAATAATCTGTGATCTCCATTCGACCGGTATCCCAAAGATCTCTTGTTCGATTAAAGTCTTCTCGGCTACGCACGGTGTTCCAATAGCGCGAGGAGTCCATGCGTTGTCCGCCATCATTGGCTGCAGGCCAAAGGTTCTCCGCCCAGAAGAATTTCTCGCCCGGCTTGTAAAGCAGCATCGAATTATGGGCTATGGTTCGCCGGTAATAGTTCAGATAGTGCGGACTTTCGGTATCCGTGTAATCAGCACCGCTTTCGGTAGCAAGGTAGCCTTTATAGAAGATGACGAAATGGTTTTGATCGAGGTGATCGTGCTTGGCGAGATAAGGACCCGAGTTGAACTCGATCCAGGTTGAATCGGGTCCAAAGCCATCGCGCATGATCAGATGACCGATCCCGCGAAAGAAATAACTTCGTGGGATCTCAGCTTCTGTGCTGTCAGCGGGATTACGTGGAGTGACATCAGGGTCATCCCATAGGAACTGGGTAATCGGTATACGCCATTTTGCCTGGGCCGGCCAACCGCTTTTTCTGAGCATCCATGCCGCGTAAGGATCTTTGAAGCGATTGACCGCGTACCCGAAACAGATGTTGTCCTCCCATTGAAGATACGGAAACTCGTTGTCGTCGTCGCGGGCCGTGGTGCCATCGGGAAGGACCTTGTAAAGGTACGTGTCTGTATAGTGGTGAAAGACCGTGTAACGCAACGCAGGATCACTATTCGAAGTCGTACGCAACAACTCAGCCATCATCGCCAGTGGTGCGTAAGTGATCCGCTGGTAGTCCATTGATTCATGGTAACCACCGTCCGGCGTGACGAAGTTTGTGAGATCGAGAATGTGATCGAGTATTGCACGCGCGTGTTTTCGGAGGGGAGCAGCGCGTGATTCTACTGACGGCTGACCTTCGATTGCGGTTAGCGCAAAAAGAGCCAACGTCAAATATCGAACCGGATAGTTCTGGTACATGGCCAGTTGCACTTCTTTAAGCGACTGGTCTTCCAACATCTTTTCAGCGGCGTGCAAGAGTTCAGTCGCGACGCGGTCTTTGAGTTGATTGTCGAAACCGGAGTAGTTATAGAGCCAATCGAAGGCGAGTGACCATTTGACGAATTCTGGATATGTGCGGGAGCCTACTTGATCGGGAGTGTGAGTTTCTCTGATTTTTTGGACAGCGCGTTTCGCGAAAGTCTGGTCACCAGTAATCAGGTAACTTAGCGCCCAGCCATCAATGTCGTCGGACGGTCGCGCACCAGTTGCATATCGCGCACGCAGGATGTTGTAACCAGTGAGTGGATCGTGTTCGCGGATGAGCATGCGCGGTCTAGTGATGGTCGAAGACGATTGAGCGTGGGTACCGGTGGAAACAATGACTCCTAACAGTATGAGTCCGATAGGTGCTATGAAGAGTTTTCTTACGGTGTACATTTGGTTCGATTTCATTTGAGGACTCCAATCAGTTGGAGATCCTACAATGTTCTCTCATTCTCACCGACTTCAGCCTGGTGATTGCGTACCGAACATTTGCGGAACCGTTTCAACGGTTTTCTCCGGTTCGCTTTCTTCCGGCGGTTCGAACAGCCCTGCACACAAACCGTTGAAATGGTTCAGAAAATCCTGCGCCAACCTGACCCGGGCTGAAGCCCGGTGAGAATGAGAGTTGGAAACTATCTTTTGACCGGTTCCGCTCTGTCGCCTCGAGCCCCTGCAAAATACTTAAGCCACTCTTTAGCCATAAGGCGATGGTACGGCTCAGTCATGTGAATCCCGTCGAGACAAATGAACTTCGATCGGTCCGGTGACTTTGCGAGTATTTCTCCGACTTCGATCACCTCGATCCCTGACTCTTCCGCCGACTTCCGCGCGCGTTCAACAGTTCCCGGTGTTACTGCCGCCGGATCATGTACTTCGTCAAAAATGTAAGTTTTGATACCGGCGTCGCGAAAGCCTTGGCCCATTTGCTTTAATGCTGCATAGTCTTCATCTGTTCGTGTCATAACTACGAGCATAACCTTGTCAGGCTTCCAGGCGAGGACATCCTGATAAAAGCGCTTCTGCGCACGAGAAGCTGTTAGACCACCGGCGGCGAACTGCTTGAATTGCACTTTTGGATTTTCACGACGAAACACATCGATCACGATCGGAACGAAACTCGACGGTGAAGACCAATGCAATCCCATCGTAAATGAGTGGCCTACGACCACAATCTTTTGAGGCGGCAAAGAACGCAATCGAGTTTCAAGACGTTTGACTTCTGGCTCCTGCAGCAGCTCCGCGGCAAGCACGTGTTCATCGCGAATGTGGAGGTTCTTTTGACCCCAATTCCAGATCTTCCGTTCCGCTATCTGCCATTCAGCAGCTGTTAGACCGACGGGTGATTCGCACGACTTGCCTTCAAGCTCCCTCCCGACAGCGAGAAAGTCGGCATCACTGCCAGGCAGATTGAACTGACCAACGTATACGGGTAAACCTAATCCGATGTAGAACGCAAATTCCTCTTGCAGGCGGTCGCCATCGCGCTCAACTTCGAGGACAGTCTGGTAGAGGTTTGCAACCCCACGAATTCTTACTGCGCTCGCGTTCGTCTTCGCATGCAAGTATTCAGTAAAGATATTAACTGGCGCCTTCGGCGGAACGATGTGTCCGGCGGCGAGAATCGGGTCAAGATCCTGAGTGGGATCGAAGGTTGACTTAGTCCCATTTGCCCAGGCCTTCACCTCGGTCAAATCTGCCTTCAGCAATTTGGCTTGATGTTCTGAGAGACTCTCCAGTTCTGAGTCTGAAAGCTTTCCCGGCGAGAAGCACGCCGAACCCTTTCCGGAACTCTTCGCTAACAGCACCTGAAAAGCGTGCACGGCTATTACATTCGCTTCGACCAGTTGGGCCAACCGTGCCGTGCTTCCCTGCCCGGCGCTTCCGGTGGGTGGCGGCATGGCCTGACCGAAAACAACCGATGGGATAGCAAGGCTCAACAATATTGGGACGATTGTTCTTTTCATAAACGCTTTTGCATTGTGTAGCCAAGGGCAGACTTCACGATTGCGTGCCGTCAAATCATGTGGTCGTTTCACACCACTGAAGAGCCGCCGCAAGCAGTATTTCTGCCGTCTGCAAAACAGAGCAGACTTCCACATACTCATTCGCGTTGTGCGCACCCGCACCACGCGGGCCGAAAATGAGTGTCGGCATCCCGAAGTATCGCTGGTTCAGAAACGCATCACACGGATATTCTGCGGCGGTTACGGATGGCGGTGTCTCCGAAACGGCCGCTGCTGCCCTTGACAGAGTCTGAGTCCATTCATGGTCCAGAGACAATTCATGACCAAGCAGCGGAGGATCGAATTGCGCTTTCCACTCCGGCCTATATCTACTGAAGAATGCATCATCCGCACAGAACGAACGGAATGACTGCTCTATCTCTTGAAGCACGCCCGCTACGTCTTCGTGCGGCAAAAACTGAAAGTAGAGTCGAACGCGAGCCATTGTAGGCACGCTCCACGGAATGTCCGCATCGAGCCTATTTGCCTCTAGAGCCAAAACCTGGACCGGAGCGGGATCAGAGAATTCACTGTAGGCTTCGCCCTTCTCGATCTTTTGCCGCCTCGCAGACCACCCATCAATCCAGCCAAGCAAACGCCCCATAGGAATTGCGGGGCTGATAACTTCGTCTTTGGAAAAGTAGCTGTCAGGATCCCCAGCCCGGACCTCAATATCAAAAACGAAACCGCCACGACTGGCTCGAAAGATAGAGAGATTAGTGGGTTCGGGTATCGCGCACGCATCAGCAACATCGCCGCGTAAACGGGCTGCAAGCGTACCTCCTCCGCCTCCATATTCTTCGTCGATAACTGATTCGCAGAGTAAATCACCACCCAATCTTTGCCCGGCCCTTTTCAACGCGACAGAAACCGCAAAAGCCGCTACTAAGCCACCCTTCATATCGCAGCTGCCTCGCCCGTACAGTCTGCCCTGATGGACCATGCCGGACCACGGGCTCTCTGTCCACTTGTTGCGTCCCGGGGGTACTGTATCCATGTGACCGCTCAACATCAGACTTCGACCACGACCGTTACCAGGCAAACGAGCGATCAGATTGTGCCGGCCTGCATAGTTACGATTAGACCGAATGTATGGATGGCTCGCTTGCGCAAGAAATTCCAAGTCGTACATCTCAACATCCATGTCATAAGTCTGAAGATAATTAAGGAGGACTTTTTGCGCCTCCGTTTCTGAACCGTTCGGAGGTATGGCGACGCTGTTGGTCCTGACCAGCCTTTGGAGGAGTTCGATGATTTCAGATTCAAGAGGACCAAGCATTCGACGAGCAGCCGCAGCCGCAGCCATATGCGACGCTTCGGAAGCCGAATCTTGACTCTGCTGTTCCCAATTCCTTTCGGACATTTTCAATTACTAGTTCGCCCTCTATTGCGGCGCGGCGCAGGAATGCATTCGATGAAAGCCACCGATTGCGCATTCAATTGTGGGAGGACCGCTTATAAAAGTTGCTAGCGCCCGCCACTACGCGTGTTTCGTACGCCTCTTAACTCGGCGAGCTGCGCGAGCGCCAATTCGTTCTGTGGATCCATCTTCAACGCACGTTCGAGGGCGATGCGTGCCTCATCCTTGCGACCGAGCGCTTTCAATGCTGCACCTGCGAGAACAAATCGAATGGCGCCAGACGGCGGCCATGGTTCCGCTTCCAGCATCTTCATGTCGTCATTAAGCAATGCGAGTCGCTCATAAAGTGCTTTTGCTTGAGCCTTACGCCCCGCGTGCTCTAAGGCTACGGCTTTGAAAAAGTAGTGTTCAGACCAGGGCTCTTCAGGTTGTGACGGAGGATTGAGTTCTTCGGTTGCGGCGCGTTGCCACCAACGTTCCGCCTCATCGTGTCGTCCTGCTGCTTCATACTCGAGCGCTGCTGCCACATACTCGCGCGCTTGTGACTGCAGGGCAGGTCTTCCGACGCCAAGGTTGCGTGGAAACTCCGTTGCAAGAGCAAACTCCTCAGCTGCTTTCAAGTGATCACCGGTTTCACGGTATTTTTTTGCTAATCCAAGGTGGGCTCTGCGATAAAGTCCAAGTGCTGCATCTTCACCTTCGCCGGATGTAAAAGTTGTCTTCGATAGTAACTCTGCTGCTTGAGCAAACCTCCCTGCGTCGACGTATGCTCCAGCCAGAGCCTGCACAGCAGCAGACTGTGCCAACACCGCAGCTGGCGCCGCTTCAAGCAGCTTGATGCGCCGTTCGGTTGCACCCATATCCGCAAGCAATCTGTCGAATTCGACGTACAGACGAAAATCACTTGGCGCGGCTGCAATTGCATGTTGGAAATGCTGTGCCGCCCCCTCTTTGTTTTTAGCCACGAACCAAAGACCTCGAGCGTAATTGCGTTCGGCGATCACGTTGGAAGGATCCAATCTCACGGCATCTGCCCACGCAGCGAGTGCCTCGTCATCTCGATTCTTCGAAGCCAGTACATTTCCGAGATAATAGAAAGCATGTCCATCGCTGGGGTTAACCGCTACAGCAACACGCAAAACATCGATCTCTTCCACGCGGTGAGGAAATACAAACGCAGGATCACCCTTCATGCCCAAAGCGTATTGCGGCTGTGCGCGCTTGAGATCTCCATCTTTGTCGTAAAGAAAACCAAGCGTGTAGTGAAGCATTGGGTAGACTCTGCGTTTGTCCGAATCGAGCGTTCCAAACGGTCCTCTACGAATCGCTTCTTCCAGCAGTTCTCGAGCTTCA
>DATBSH010000048.1:0-3439 GCA_036559885.1 Pyrinomonadaceae bacterium | reverse complement strand
GGCGCTCCCGTTCTGTATTTGAGTGCTGGCTCAGTAGCTAAATAATCTAGTTAGGTAGGCATCTTTTCACACGGCGCTTAGCGATCGCTCGATTGACTCAATCCCGTGAACATCGAACTGTTCATCAAAGCTAGAAAGGCCTCCACAATTCAGAAAGTGTCATGCGGTTACCTCACGGTGACGTTATTCTCCCCGGAGGAACTCGATGATGCTCAGATCGGTTACCGAGCGAGTGAAACTGGAGAGGATTTTACGGGAATCAATGAAAGCCATTGGAACCCCAACTGGCTAGTGATCGGTCACGAAGATCTATGCGGCGATCCAATCTTTGTAGATCTCAGCCATTCAACTCTACCGGTGTTCACGGCTGCTCACGGTCAGGATCGATGGGATAAGGAGCTATTAGCTTCTACTTTCGGCGGGTTTGTTCTTGCCTTGAATGAGGTCGATCGCATCAGCAAAAACCGACGAAATCCGGTCGAACTTAAACGTAATCCATTATCGCCAGGTGAGAAGGAAACGCTGCTAAGACAGATTGCTGCAATGTCGGAGAGCTCCAATCTTGAATTTTGGGAGAGCTGGATCCAAGTTTGAGCGGCGAAACACGGAAGTCGCGGCCGTGACCACGAAACAAACGACCCCTTAATGAACGTATTGGTCTCATGGCAATCTCAAATACCCACGACCCTGCTCTTCAAACGCAACCCCTGACCACTGCAACCGACAGATCGAAACCTCGAAAACCGTTTCGGCTTTGGCCGGGTGTGGTCGCGGCTGGGCTGCTCGTCTTGCTCCGATACATTGTTCCCGCGATTGCACCTGACGTCATGTTGGGACCATTACCGCTTGCTTTTGTCGCGGTGATGGGAGGAATGGCGATGAGTCTCGTCATTCTTGGCTGGTGGCTGTTCTTCAGTCGGGCGCCATGGTTGGAAAGGCTCGCAGCAATCCTGTTGATGATCGCCGGACTTTTTCTTACCTACCGCCTTGTGGACAAATCGATCTCAGGCGGAGCAATGGGCTTCTTGTTGTTCGTTCTCGCTGTTCCAATCTTAACTGTTGCCTTGGTGGTTTGGGCCGTGGGCTCCCGTCGTCTGTCTCGTGGTGCTCAGCGCTTGTCGATGGCGGCAGTGCTCCTCCTAACTTGTGGCGCGTTTACGCTAATTCGGACTGGTGGGTTTACTGGTGACTTCGATAATGATTTCCACTGGCGCTGGACCAAGACACCGGAGCAGAGACTTCTTGCTCAAGGTGCTGACGAACCAGTCGCTAATTCAGCAACAGCAGCTACAGTAGCCAGTAATTCGATGGCTGATTGGCCCGGGTTTCGCGGGGTCGAACGCGACGGTATCGTAACCGGTGTGCGGATAGAAACTGACTGGTCCAAATCTCATCCCGTTGAAATGTGGCGACGGCCCATCGGACCTGGTTGGTCTTCCTTCGCTGTCGCCGGTAATCTTGTCTTTACGCAAGAACAGCGAGGTGATGACGAAGAAGTCGCTTGCTACGATTTGAATACCGGCAAGCCCATTTGGCGACATCCCGATGCGGCTCGCTTCTGGGAGTCGAATGCCGGTGCTGGTCCGCGCGGAACTCCAACGCTCAACAAGGGTCGACTGTACACGCTAGGTGCGACAGGAATCGTCAATGCTCTTGACGCAGGCAACGGGCAAGTAATCTGGACGCGCAATGCAGCAACAGATACTAAGACGAAGACTCCCGGTTGGGGATTCTCGGGGTCACCTTTGGTTGTTGATGATCTTGTAATTGTGGCTGCGGCCGGCAATCTCATCGCTTACAACGTCACAAACGGCGAACCCCGCTGGTCAACACTCGATGGCGGTGGTGGTTACAGCTCGCCGCAACTGGTGAAGATTAACGGCGTCGCGCAGGTTCTACTTTTGAACAGCAAGGGAGCAATTAGTGTCGCGCCAGCTGACGGCAGGAAGCTCTGGCAGTTTCCACTATCATCGAGCGCCCGAATTACCCAGCCGGCCATGACGGCAGATGGCGACGTCCTTGTCAACGAAGGCGAAGGCAATGCGTTAAGGCGTATCGCTGTCGCGAACAATTCCGGCGCGTGGAGTGTGCAAGAACGATGGCAGTCCGATGGGCTAAATCCATACTTCAACGATTTCGTAGTGCTCGGAGAAAATGCTTTTGGGTTTTCCGGCAGTAGCATCGTGTGTATAGACCTAAAGAATGGCGAACTGAAATGGAAGGGCGGCAACTTCGGGCACGGGCAGCTACTGTTGCTGCGAGACCAAAGTTTGTTGGTGGTGTTGACGGAACAGGGTGAGATCGCGCTTGTCAAAGCGGCGCCGGATCAGTTCGCAGAGTTGGCCCGCATTCCAGCGATAAAAGGGAAGACCTGGAACCATCCGGTGTTGGTTCACGACATGTTGTTGGTTCGCAATGGTGAGGAAATGGCCGCTTTCAGACTGCCCCTCGCTCGCACGTAAAGAGTATCCACAGATTACACAGATTACACGGATTAAGAGCGTAAAAGTAAAGTTGAGCATAAAGCTTCAACCTAACTCGTTCACTCCTAATCCGTGTAATCTGTGTAATCTGTGTAATCTGTGGATGTCTCGTACCTCTTTGGAGTGCGCCCGACTTGTCGGCGCTTTAGCCTATGGCAGCTTGCTGCTGCATCGTCTGCTGCGACAAGTCGCAGCAAACCAAAGCGGTGACAAGTCAACGCACTCCAAAGAGAGCCAGGAATTCAACGTTTCCTTCAGCGCCGCGAATTGGTGACTCAACAACTTGTTGAGGCGTTAGACCGAGAGCGTCGGCACAGGCGATGATCTCTTCAACTACTCGTTGATGTTGCTCGGGGTCTCTAACTATCCCACCGCTTCCTACTTCACCGCGTCCTACTTCAAACTGAGGTTTGATGAGGGATATTAATTTTGCGTCGCCCGTCATCAAAGCAACTAACGCCGGCAATACTTTCGTCAGTGAGATAAACGACACGTCGACAACTACCAGATCAAATAACCTTGGAAAATCTTCTGGTTGCAGGTAGCGAGCGTTAACCCCTTCACGCACTTCGACGCGCGGATCCTGCCGCAGCTTCCAATCGATCTGGCTGTGACCTACATCAATCGCGATGACGCGAGCGGCACCGCGCTGCAACAAACAGTCAGTGAAGCCGCCGGTTGAGGCCCCAACATCGAGGCAAGTCAAACCCGTCACATCAATCTGGAATTCGCGAAGAGCCGCCTCAAGCTTTAGACCACCACGACCTACGTATTTTGAAGCAGGATTATCCGCGTCCTTAATCCGTATCGAAGCATGAAACGAGAACTGATCGGACGGCTTCTCTACCCGCTGGTTGTCTACAAGCACAACTCCAGCCATGACCATGGCTTGCGCTTTTGTTCGCGACTCGGCCAAGCCTCTTGCGACAAGTAATCTATCGATGCGTTCGCGCTTC
>DATBSH010000047.1:0-29832 GCA_036559885.1 Pyrinomonadaceae bacterium | reverse complement strand
GGCAGTGGTGCAGGGTATTCAGTAACGTTTGACGTCGATGCTCTTGATCCTGGCGACGCGCCCGGCTCAGGAACTCTCGTTCGTGGTGGTCTGACATATCGCGAAGCGCATTTAGGAATGGAGAAGATCGCAGAAGCCGGCGGGATGCGATCGCTCGAGGTTGTTGAAATCAATACCGCGCTGGACATCAACAATAAGACTGCCGAACTCGGTGTGGAGCTCATTCTATCAGCATTAGGTAAGACGATTCTTTAGAAGCTGGGGTATTCGCAGTGCCCAAAAAAGTTCGCGTCGCCATCATCTTCGGCGGCCGATCGGGTGAACATGAAGTTTCCATTCGTTCGGCAGAGTCAGTCATTCAAGCGATTGATCGAAAACGGTTCGATGTACTGCCAATCGCAATCACAAAGGAAGGGAAGTGGCTACCGCCTCAAGATTCCGTAGCGCTTCTGTCAACCTCAGTTCAAAAATCGATCGTTCCTCCTGAGTCGAAAGGCGATGTCGCTTTACTTGGCGATCCGTCGCACAAAGGTCTGATTTCACTGGAGACGAACAATGCGGGCGACGCTCGTGAGCAGATCGATGTGATCTTTCCAGTGCTTCATGGCACGTTCGGTGAGGACGGCACACTTCAAGGACTACTGGAGATGGCCGACATTCCTTACGTCGGTTGCGGCGTCCTGGCATCGGCGTGCGGCATGGATAAGATCACGATGAAGGCTTTATTCGTTCAAGCCGGATTGCCGATCTGCAAACACGCATGGTTCTTACGTTCTCAATGGCGTCAGGATCCGGCGAAGGTTCGGCGAAAAGTGATCAGGGACATCGGCCTGCCTTGTTTCGTAAAGCCCGCAAATCTCGGTTCGTCTGTCGGTGTCTCGCGCGCAATCGATAATAACTCGTTAACAAAAGCGATCGACTTAGCGGCGGAGTACGACCGCAAGATCATCGTTGAAGAAGAGATTGTCGCGCGAGAGATTGAATGCGCAGTTCTGGGGAATGATGAACCAAAGGCCAGTCTCCCTGGCGAGTACGTTATCCACGATGAAGCGGCGCGCTTTCTTGATTACACAGAAAAGTACTCGAGCACCGGGCATGTCAGCTTTGTAGTTCCGGCTCCATTGTCAAAGGCGATGACGGAGCGCATTCAGCGCATGGCTGTTCGTGCGTTTCAATCCGTTGATGGCGCAGGACTCGCGAGAGTCGATTTCTTTCTTGCACGTGACGATGGTCGTTTGCTGATAAATGAGTTGAATACGTTGCCGGGACTGACTGAGGTATCAGGATATCCGAAGATGTGGGAAGCTTCGGGCATGAAATTCTCGCGAGTACTGGAAGAATTAATTGAACTTGCCTTAGAACGTCATCGTGAAAAGGCCCTCACAAAAACCAGTCGCTAGTCGTTCAACCTTTAGGCGCGCGATATCCCTTGCGCGTCCGAACATTCAATGCTGGCTTATTGATTCGGACTTCCAGTGTTCGCCATTTGCCGTCTCGAGCGCGATTCAACGGGCGATATGCCAACGTGTACTGATGGCCCAACTCATCAGCGATACTCGCGAACGCATCTCGCAGTTCTGGTCCACCAGGCGTTGAAATAAACCTGCCGCCAGTCTTCTCTGCAAATCCTTTCAACGACATCGCACTTTGACGATTGCCAGATCCCGGCATTTCGATCGACGACATGTCGACGGCGTAGATACTCGCTCCAACCGCAAGTGCACTCTCCACCGCTTTATCTGCGGAAGCCTTACTAAAAGTGTCAGCGCCATCAGAGATGATTACGATCGCTTTTCTCTTTTCAGGACGATCGGCAAGAGCTTGCGCGGCCTGTACGACCGCATCGTTAAGCGTCGTCATGCCTTTTGCGCGAATCGCGTAACCCATCGGCGCGAGATCACGTCCTCCAGAAAAATCCTGCACACGCTGCACCTTCGAATCGAAGCGATAAACCGCGGCGACGTCTTCTTCACGCAATCCGTCGAGAAACCTAATCGCTGCTGAACGGGCTAACACCATTCGCTGCTCCATGCTTCCAGAACTGTCAATCAACACCACCGATGCATAAGGCGAGTCTTGAAGTGTGAATCCAACAATCAGCTTCGGATCTACTTCTTTCCCGTCTTCGAAGACCTTGAAATCAGACGCTCGTAAACCACGAGCATAGCTGCCGGCATTGTCAGTTACCGTAAGGTTCAGCACGACAAGGTCGGTGTTGACTCGAACAACATCATCGTCTTGAGCAGGCGTCAGTACTGTGCCGGAGAAAAGGAGTATGAGCAGTCCAAACAGATAGAGCAGGGAAGAACGATTAGGCATTAGGCAGCAGAGTTACTGGGAGAACGTGCGCAGGATTCTGACTAGTTCAAGTAATACATTAGCATTGTCGATCACGCTGGCTGATACGACTTGGCGTGGCGTGTTTTGAACAGACTTGGAAAGCGACTCCGCGACTTCGGCGATTTGCGTCACAGCGGAGCTCCTATCAGTCGGGGAATTCACAATTTGGACTTCGTTAGCTTCGCCGCCGGCTTCGCCTCTGATTTTCTTTGTGAGTTTCTCCAGGCGGTCTAAGCGCTTTACATCTTCACGATCCAAAGTGCTTTTGGTTTTGAAGCCCTGCTGCAGATCTTTTGCGAGTTGAGAGATTTCTCTTGCGCGCTCCACATTCTGCTGATGTTCTTTTTCCGCCAGCTTAATCATGCGTTTTGCACGCATTTCCTCCTCAAACGTAGTCAATGGTGGCCCGTCGTCCGACGGAGAAGTCTTCTCGGGTCCCATTGGATCGGAAGTTTTTTGAGGAGGTCGGGCCGGAAAATTCGACGATGGAGGATTATTGTTGGGAGTTGTTTGAGCAGAAACACTAATGCTGAAACAAAAGAGACAAGTCGCAACGACGACGAAGTACGACAATGCTCGCTTGCTTGCTCCGGGTTCCATTCTCATTCAGAAAACGTCAAGTTCGATATTATGCTAACGCAAACAAATCATTCGCTCAACCGCGTACAGTGTAAATTCTCTGCGTAATCTCTGCGTTCTCGCCGTCTCCGCGGTTAACATGCGTTCAACCGCTAACCGGAAGAGACGCAGAGGCCGCGCAGAGAAACCAAAACTGTAGCAGACGCGTTACCCCCTTGCCGTCCCAATCTTCAATGATGCGGCAGGCTCACAGTGCGTGGCCTGGCCGATAGGGACCAAGACAACTTTAGGATAAATATTCAGAGTTCACATGAGGTCTCGGCACGCCGACCTTTAATGAATAACTTGAAAAAGCGGTGAGTCTTAGGGTCAGGGAACCTTGACTGGATTGTCTGGCGTGTTGGCGAACTCACCCGGTCGCCCCTTCTTCACCACGATCACTCGTGGCTCAAGTTTCTCAGTTGGGCGCTTCTTTCCGGGTGAAGAACTGTAAGCGATCAAAGTCGATTGAGGATCTGCTTTGAGTCCCACGAATCGGATCGTGCCGTACTCCTGGGCCGACAGCTTCACCGAATAAGAAGCCTCCTGCTGCGGCTGCAGGCGTGAAGGTTCAACCGCAATCAAACGCGGTTCGACAGCTCCACCCTTCCTTTTAATCAGGTCCAGAGCAACAGAAAGTCCCGATAATTCGCGCTCGGAAATGTTTTTTACAGTTCCACCGAATATCGTGTTGCCCTTTTCTAATAACGGTTCATCCATTTGCACGTGAACCAGTGGCGGTCCTTTCGGCAGGCCGTTGTCGACGGGAGGAACATATGAGTTAGCCGCCACTTGTTTCACATGGCGGTTCCTCATGTATGCGTAGCCTACGAGTAGGAGCGCAGATAAACCTACTGCGCAAACAACGGCGAGTAGCTTACGTCGCGATGATTCCTTTTCGCGCGCAATTGCCTCTTCGGGATGAAACGGATCATTAATCATCGGTTAAAGTGATTTCTAAAGTGAGTATTTGATTCAGTAGTTCACGCTTTACTTTAAGGGCAGGTGCCGGTTCGACCTGGGGGAGCACTGCCGGTAATCGCCGCGATCAAGCAAGCCAGGAATTCATCTTCGGCCAGGCCAGTACTGCGGAGTGTTAACCATTCGGCGCCGGTAGCGCCATCAGTACGTCCTTCGACTTTCGCATTCACCGAGACATTGGAGCTAGTGCCGTCGATCGGCTGAACTTCGACGGTTAACGTATATCGCCCGCGCGTCCAACCTCGCGCATTTGATTGCGGAATTTCTGCGAGCCGGCTTATTTCCGCCTGCGATACGACCGCTCCTTTGATGAACGTGTATGGCTGGCTCACGATAATTCCTTCCGATGGTTTCGAAGCGACGTCATCAACGACCAGCTTTCGATCACGCATCAATTCCTGAACTGCGGTGATGATCGCATCACGTCGCGCAGTCATCCGATATGGATTCGGCAAAGGCGGCGTGTCGGGAGTACGGCCACTTCCGAAGTCAATACCACGTCCCGCGCCAACATCAGTTTTCGTACCGTTATTGGCGGGCGTGCGACTCCCGCCTGTATCCCGAACGCGCTCGTTATTCTTGTCAACCCCTTTTCCCTGAGCGAAAGCAGTTAGAGAACAAATAAGTGCAAGAATCAACGCAGATGTAATTTGTGACATGCTGGTTACCTCAAGTTGTACTGAGGGGCTTCGCTTGGGAAACAAGTCGAGAATAGATTAACGCCTACGCAAATTCAAGCATATGCCAACAACAAGTAGATGCATTACCGCACAGGTTACGATGCTTCGTACTTTCTGCATTCCGCAGAATGGACGTAAGAGAGATGCAGGCTACTGGGAGTTCGCGTTCTGTTTCTTCTTTGCTTCTTCCAGATCTCGCTCGCGTTCCCACTCACGCAGAGCCTGTACGCCTTTCTCAAACTCAGCGCTGCTTGTGTAGAAGTTGTGAGCGCCATCGTCGCGATCTGGGTTTCTAACGTAGTACAAGTAGTCTGTTGTTGCAGGATTCAAAGCAGCGTTCAGTGAGCTCGCACCGGGAGAGGCAACTGGACCCGGCGGCAGGCCCGCGTAGATGCGTGTGTTGTAAGGCGAGCGCCGGTCTATATCGCTCTTGTAAACCTTACCGTCATAGCGCCATCTGCCCGCGAGCTTTGATGCGTAGATCACGCTCGAATCAACAGCAAGCGGAATGTCGCGCTTCAGTCTGTTGTAGATAACCGACGCGACAATCGGACGCTCTTCGGATAGCTTCGCTTCAGTCTCAATCAAAGATGCCACGGTGATGATTTGCCTCGGCGAGAGTTTCAGTTGTTTCGCCGCGTCGGACCACTCTGGTCGCCAGACGTTCAAAAACTGCTTCACCATCATCTCGACCAATTTCGGCGCGGGTGTCTCAGGCGCGAACTCGTACGTCTCAGGATAGAGATAGCCTTCGAGATTCTTCGCAGTCGGATCCAGCTCATGAATCAAGCTAACGTTATCCATTAATTCCAGTGCCTCGGCATCAGTTGATAGATGCAGTTCGGGCACCTGCGTCATCGCACGAGCGATTTCAAAACGAGTCCAGCCTTCGATGACAGTGAAGCGATTCATCCGCCGTTCGCCGCGCTGTAATCTTGCGAGCGCGCCGAGCGGAGAGATTGGCGATGGGAAATCGTACTCGCCGGCCTTTAGAGTTGAACCCTTCCCCGTCAGTTTCAAATAGAACAACAATGGCCACTCTCGCTTGATGATTCCTTCCGAAGCGAGTTTCCGCACGACAGAAGAAGGAGACGAGCCGGCAGGGATCTCCACGTATTGCCCACGCTTTTGGTGGGCGATCGGCCGGCGCAGGTCTTTGTAGGCCCACGCAACTACGCCGGCGCAGGATAAGATAAGCAGTACGAATACAAATAGAATGAGACGTTTCATGTATCGCTAATTCTCGGGTTTAGGAGTTACCAAAAGCATTTGGTCGGGACTATTCAGAAAATCGCGCAGGATAATCGCCGCTGCTTCGCTATCGATCAAACGCTCCATATCCGATGTGTTGTAACCCTGCTCCCTGAGGGATGCGCGCGCCTCCTCAGAGGTTAGCCGCTCATCCTGCAGGTAAACGGGCACCTTTAGCGACCGCGCAAAATTCAAGGCCAGTTTTTCCACCTGTTCAGCCGCAGAACGACTGACTCCGTCGAGACTGAGCGGCAAACCAATCACCAATGTTTGCGCGTCAAAGCGTTCGATCAAGGCGGCAACGTTACGAAGTAGATCTTTCCAGTTCGAACGTTCCAGCGGATCCACCCTTTTGATAGTAATTGATAGGTGGTCAGATACGGCGACCCCGACTGTTTTTTGCCCGAGATCAAGAGCCAATACTGGAGGGCGGGGTTCGACTGGGCGCTCGGCGTTAGTCATTTAAAACAGCGTGTTTATTCCTTTAAGACCTTTTGGAGCTTCACCTTGCGCCCTCGAAAGGCCCCCTGTATCATACGGTCGTTTCGCGTCGCGCGACCATAGCCGTGGCTCTAACGTAATCGAAGAGGTAACTAAATGTCATTCCGCACCAAGTTTATCCTGATCCTGCTGTCAGCTACTTTGACTGTCTATACGGTCGTCGGCGGCTGGATTTCCACTCGCGCTCAGCAACCAGCAAATGATCCGAACGCGCAATTGCGGATCTTCGAGAGCGTGTTGCAGCACATCCAAAACGATTACGTTGATGAACCAAACATGGAGAAGGTTCGAGCAGGAGCTCTGCGTGGATTGGCATATGGCCTCGACCCATATTCAACCTATCTCACGCCGGAACAAGTTCGTGAGTATAACGGACCCAGCAAGGGAGCTCAGGCGAATATCGGTGCCGAGCTGTCACAGGTCGCGTCGTATCTTTATGTGATTGCACCTCTGAAAGATTCGCCGGCAGATGAAGCTGGAATTAGGGCAGGCGACATCATCGAATACATCGACGGCAAGGCCACTCGCGACATATCCCTCTACGATGCAAAGCAACTGCTGAACGGCGCCGCCGGGACCGAAGTGAAGCTTCGCGTTCTTCGCGCGAATTCGAGTCCGCTGACGATTACCGTTAAGCGGGGTTCAGGTCGAGCTCCAGCTGCTGAAACGAAGCTCGATACTGGCCACATAGGCATACTGCGAATCAACAGCTTGAATGATGGTGAGGCAAACGAAATCAAAACCAAACTTCAGGACCTGATGAAACAGGGCGCCCAGAAGATTGTTGTTGACCTCCGTAACACCGCAGGCGGATCAATAACTGAGGCCGTTGCCGTCGCTAATCTATTCGTTCGGGATGGGGTGTTGGCACAAACTCTCGGCCGCGAAGGCAAGCCCTTGAAGACGTTCAATGCCGATCCGAAGTCAGTTGTATTTGCCGGACCTGTTGTCGGATTGATCGATACCGGCACAGCTGGAGCCGCTGAGGTGATTGCTTCAGCTTTTATCGAGCGCAACAGAGGACAAGTCGTAGGCGAGAAGAGTTTTGGTGCCGGCGCCGAGCAGCAATTATTTACGCTACGCGGTGGCGATGGTTTGCTGTTGACCACGGTGAAGTGGGCATCAGGAAACGGCAAGACGTTCCTTGGTGAGGACCGAGCTCATTCCGGAGTCGCTCCATCAGTAGAAGTTAAGCGCCAGGATCTCGCTGACAACGTCGATCCAGACGATCTGACTGGCAATGACGACGATGAAGTTGCTAAGCCAGATCAACCAGGCGAGAAACGAGAGGCGGCTCCCCAACCCGGTGCTCCCAGACCCGCTGTGGAAGATTTGCAGATGAAGAAAGCGCTTGAGCTTCTTCGCGACAAGCCTGCCGCGACGCAGCGCGCTGCTTAAGCCACGTAGGACAGACATTCGTGTCTGTCAGAGCAGAACAGACAAGAATGTCTGTGCTACTTAAGCCAGGAGGATCAAATATCCTCCTGGCTTTTGCTTTGGACCGCGTACACGTTCAGTGCGGATTTCGAATACCTCGCTCCCATATCGGGTACATCAACCGTAATCGCAAATAACAAGATGATTCGTATTCGCTTGCGAATTTCTTGCAACGCGTCAATTTCCCCCAAAATAGGTTAAAAATGGCCGGAAATAACGTTTGTTTCAAAAGACCCGAGATGTGGGAACACCCCTTGCAACATTGGTAGTCAGCTTGAGAGCACTTAGATTTTTGCGAAGGAGAACAGAGCGATGATTATGACAAACAAACTTCTTCCAGTTGCTTTGATCGCCGCCCTTATCGGCGGTTCGGTCGGTGCGCTGGTAATGCATAAGAGCCAGCCCGCAACGGCTGACACCACAACACAGGGAACTCAGCTAGCCTCAGCGCAGCAGGCGGACGCGCAGGGAGTCCCTGCTCAATTCAATACGTCTGAAGAGCAGGCTGCTTATAAGACGGGTTTCGCTGATGGATTTACAGCTGCTGACAGCCGATTAATGAGCAGCACTGGCACGGTTGGCGCAACGCGTGTTGTTTATCGCAACGGCAGCCGCCGATATGCTGCTGCTCCACGACGTGTCTACTACGATTACAATCGGCCACAAGGCAGAAGCTTCTGGTCGAAGCACCGTGACAAACTGACGATGGCTATTGGTACAGGTGCTGGCGCAGCTGTCGGCGGGTTGATCGGCGGCAAGAAGGGCGCAGCGATTGGTGCGCTATCGGGCCTTGGTGGTTCCGCGTTGTATACTTACAAACTTAGGAACCGTCACCGGAACTACTAACTCCAACTCAGCCGAGGGCTAGAGTTAATGAGCAAAATTCTTGCTGTCGCTCTAAGTACTCTCATTGCTGCAAGCGCTCTATGGGCAGTTCCACTAGTTGGAACTGCCCATGAGCGTTTTAAGGCAGCGATACGAGACGCGGAGCAACCCCAAACAAACTCATTCATCACACCAGTCCGACTTAAACCGTCGAACAGCCGTGGACTGATCGCCACAGTTTGGGTAAATGACTCCGGTCCGTTTCAGTTTGCGCTGGACACTGGCGCCGGCGTTTCTCTGGTTAGCCGGGACTTAGTTACAAAGGCGCGACTTCCAGTGCATCAATCGAATCGCGCTTTCGTTGGCGGCCTAAGCGCGGGTTCCATCGTTTCCAATCAAAGCACTACCGTAAGATCAATTGCGTTTGGGACGCCCAACAACAAGCTGAGTACGTCTTTCAGTGCGGCTGTCGTCGCATCATTACCCGGACAACTCGACGGAATCCTCGATCCCACAGAAGCTTTTAGCCCTCGCGGTTATTCGATAGACATTCCCAAAGGAGAGTTGCGCGTCATTGATTTCAGTGAACGCGCGCTGCAATCGGCTGACGTTCGCACAGACGGTGCTTTAGTGAAGTGGGTCAGACAGCGGAACGATCATCGGCCTTTTGTCAGACTCGGTGATAGTCGACTCGCCTTAATCGATACAGGATCGAACTTTGGACTGGCGGTAAGTGATGGTCGCGTGGTGGGCATGAATCCTAATCGTCAAAACCGTACGATGCGGGATCTAAGTGGCGGGTCAATCAGTGCGCGACGAGTAGCGCCAACTACGGTGAACATCGGCTCACTCGTGCTACGAAGTGTTCCTACAGATGTTTTATTCGGCGCTCCGGCAGGTACCCCTGTACTTCTCGGTCGAGACGCGCTCTATCCATTCCGACTGACGTTCGATCCTGCTAACGGATTGATTGGGATCGAACCTTCCGAGCAATAGCAAACTATAGCGGTATGTTTCCATGCTTCCGCGGTGGATTACTGTCGCGCTTGTTATCTAACAGCGACAGTGCACGGATCAATTTCGGTCGGGTTTGAGAGGGTTCAATCACTTCGTCAACGAACCCGCGTTCAGCGGCTATGTAGGGATTGGCAAACTTTTCTTCTAACTCTAGAATCCGTCCTCTTCTTGCGGCCTCCTGGTCCTGCCCTTCATTAAGCTCACGACGATAGAGAATCCCAACCGCGCCTTCAGCTCCCATCACGGCTATCTCGGCGGTAGGCCAGGCGAAGTTGACATCGGTTCGGATGTGCTTAGAAGCCATAACGCAATAGGCGCCGCCGTAAGCCTTTCGGGTGATGACAGTGATCTTTGGCACTGTGGCTTCTGCAAAGGCATAAAGCAGCTTTGCTCCATGCGTAATGATACCTCCATGCTCCTGCGAAACACCCGGGAGAAATCCGGGAACATCTTCGAATGTTACTAGCGGGATATTGAAGCAGTCACAGAACCTTACGAACCGAGCCGCCTTGATCGATGCGTTGATATCCAGTACACCCGCGAGAAACGCTGGTTGATTGGCAACGATGCCGACTGAATATCCACCGAGCCTGGCAAAACCTACGCAGATGTTCTGCGCGTACATCTTTTGGACTTCGAAGAAATAGCCGTCGTCAACTACATGATTGATCACTTCGCGGATGTCGTATGGCTGGTTTGATGCCTCGGGCACAGTGTCGTTGAGCTTAGGCTCGATTCGATCGATCGGGTCACTCGGCTCGAGGCGAGGTGGATCGTCCAGGTTATTGGACGGGATGAACGACAATAGTTCACGCACAAGACGAAGCGCGTGCTCGTCTGAATCCGCTGCAAAGTGAGCAACTCCGGATATGCTGTTGTGCGTGACAGCTCCACCAAGTGCTTCTTTCGTGACCTCTTCGTGAGTGACCGTTTTGATAACGTCTGGTCCCGTGATGAACATGTAGGAAGTGTCTTTCACCATCACGTTGAAGTCGGTGATCGCAGGGCTATAAACAGCGCCACCGGCACACGGCCCCATGATGCAACTGATCTGTGGCACAACACCGCTTGCGAGTGTGTTGCGCAGGAAAATGTCGGCGTAGCCACCTAAGCTCACAACCCCTTCTTGAATTCGCGCACCACCCGAATCATTAAGACCGATGATCGGCGCCCCAACTTTCATCGCCAGATCCATCACTTTGCAAATCTTCTCTGCGTGAGTTTCTGAAAGGGAACCGCCAAAGACAGTGAAATCCTGTGCGAACACAAAAACATTTCTTCCATCAATAAGTCCGTGGCCGGTGACAACGCCGTCACCTGGGTAGAGTTGCTTGTCAAGGCCAAAATCTTTGGAACGATGAACGACGAGTTTATCGAATTCTTCGAAGGTGCCTTCATCGAGAAGAAACTCGATCCTTTCACGAGCAGTCATCTTTCCGGCAGCGTGTTGCTTTTCGATCCGATCTGACCCGCCGCCGGTTTCCGCCTGCCTTGTTCGTTCTTTCAATAGCGCAAGCTTCGATTTGTTTTGTTTTGCCTGTTGTTTAGACGCCATAGAGTCTTATGTGTCAGAGAAGGGAAATGATCGCGATTCAATCAATCTAACCAGCTCATCGAGTGCAACTCGAGCAACGTTTTGCACTTCAACCGGGTAAGAATATCGTTTGCTGTTCTCCTCGAAATCTTCAAGATCGAGAATTCTATAAGACAGGTTTGGTTCGACTAACACATCAATATCCAGATCGACGTAACTAAGAACTTTGCCGTCAAAATGCGGCGGCATGTTGATGTTGCAATAGAACTGTCTCAGCCTTCGCTGTGGATCGCAAAAGCGAAAGACGTTGTACCAACGATCTAGCCAGTAGTACTCCGTGCTTATTGTCCCCAGAGGTATTGGGCCAAGTAAATCATGCTCGATTTGTTCTTCGAACGTAGCATCGAGCGTGATCAGCGAGCCGGACCTATCAACAAGTCGAGCTGACCACCTTCGGTGCTCAGCTCCATCAAACTTACGGACAATTACAACTATGGCATTCTCGCCGTCGCTCAACTACTTCCTTCCGCTCTTCGCCCAGTCGGCCAGAAATTGCGCCTGCCCTTTATCAGTCAGCGGATGATTGAATAGCTGATCTATTACTTTAAAAGGCATGGTTGCGATGTCGGCACCCAGACGTGCCGCTTCGATTACATGAACCGGGTGACGAAGACTAGCAGCAAGCACTTCCGTCTTCCAGGTATAGTTCTGATAGATCTCAATGATGTCGGAAAGCAACGTGAGTCCATTTTCACCGATGTCATCGAGCCGTCCTAAGAATGGGCTGATGAAGGAAGCGCCGGCTTTTGCGGCCAGGATCGCCTGTGCAGGAGAAAAGCAAAGCGTAACGTTAACGCGAATTCCTTGATCTGAGAGTTCACGTGTTGCCTTAAGACCGTCACGGGTAAGCGGACACTTGATAACGACATTCGGCGCAATCTTCGAGTACTCCAAACCTTCCCGAACCATCCCTGCTTGATCTTGACTCGTCACTTCGGCAGACACTGGCCCTTGGACGATCTCGCAAATCGCCGCGATGTGCTGTTTGAAATCGACATCACCCTCTTTGGCGATTAGCGATGGATTAGTTGTAACTCCATCAGCAATGCCCAGTGCCGCCGCTTCGCGAATTTCCTTTAAGCTGGCTGTATCAAGAAAGAATTTCATGACAACTCCTCGATGTTATGGCTGACCGTATGATGACTGATCGTACACCCGATTTCGCAGGACACCTATGCCAGAGACCTCGACCTCTACTGTATCGCCGTCTTTCATGCGGGACACTCCGGCAGGCGTACCTGTAGCGATGAGATCACCCGGATATAAAGTCATTACGGCCGATATATACCTTATTAGAAAATCGACCGAAAAAGCCATGTCACCTGTGTACCCGTGCTGTTTTACCTCGCCATTTACGCGAGTGGTAACGTGAACGTCTGTCGGATCCAAGTCATTGACAATCCACGGACCGACGGGACAAAAAGTATCGAACGATTTTCCTCGCGTAAACTGGACGTCTTTTCGTTGGAGGTCTCGGGCTGTTACGTCATTCACGCATGTGTAGCCGTAGACGTAGCTCAACGCGTCATGGTTTTCAGAAAGATTTCTGGCTCGCCGTCCAATCACTACACCGAGTTCACCTTCATGCTCCACTTGCTGAGATTGCGTAGGAAGTTCGATGCGTTCTCCATTCCCAACGATTGACGACGGCGCCTTTAGAAAAAGCAGCGGCTCATCGGGCATTTTGTTGCCGAGTTCTGCCGCATGTTCACGATAGTTGCGACCAACGCAAACAATCTTCGACGGCGCAACGGGAGCCAATAGATTTACCTCATCTAGTGCCAGTCCGGCGCTCTCGGCTCTCGCACCACTTTCAGGGAATGTCGGGGAACGAAAAGGGTAGACCTTTGTTCCGTCGATGACTGCATATCGGGGTTCAGCTAATTCAGTGTGTGTGATACGGCAAACTTTCATATCGAACTAAGGCACACTCTCCGAAAAGACCTCTGATGGCGGGCTAACATTTCCTGCCTGATCCACCGCGGTTAGATAGTAGAAGTACTTCTGACCCGGCTCGACTCTCAAGTCTTGGAACGTCGTGCGCGTCAGGAGTGACTGATTGAGTTTCGTCCAGGACGCCTTTGGAAGGTTTGGATCGGTCGATCGATAAATGTTATATCCGGCGATGTCCGATTCCTTATTTGCTGCGAAGAAGATCGAAATGCGCGGGGGAACAGCAGCTACCGCACTGATACCGGTTGGCGCAGACGGCGGGAAGATGTCACGAGGCGCAACTGCTAAAGCATTTGAATTCAAACTCTCCACTTGTGCACCTTCTGTTCCAAGCGATACAGCACGAACAATGTAGCGATAATTGTTTCCGAAGCGGAAGGTTTTGTCTGCGTACTGCGAGCCTGAAACGAGCGCTGAGTTTATTGGAGTTTGAGCGGGCTCGGTTTGTGTCTCATCCAGCCGATAGATGTTGAAGCCCAGTAAGTTCACAGGTGCTGATCCATCGATATTCGCCGACGGTGGCTGCCATGTAAGTGTAATGGCATCTTCGGTAATCGCCGCATTCTGTAATACCGGAGCTTGCGCAATGCGAGCAGCTGGCTCGATCGCCAGAAAATTCGAGAATGCTGCGCGCTGTCCTGAAGCATTGACGTACCGCACTGCGTAACGAAGACGAGTGGGTTGACCGGCAAGTTCAAGCGTGTCTGTGTAGGTTAAAGTTTCACCGGCATTCTTTATTTCATCATATGTCACAGACCCAATCAGGGTTGACCGCGCCGCGAATTCTTCTTCCGTCAAGGCCATGGAGGCGCCTGGTTTTTCAGCGAGCCTATAAACGTCGACTCGACGGATGCTTTGTACACTACTGTCGGGTGCATTTCGTTGCGGTGCCGGCCAACTCAGAATCACTTGATTACCTTGCTGAGCTCCAGACAAAGCCTCCGTCCTTTGCTGCACACGTTCAACCGGAGGCAGAGGTGGCCGGCGCTTTCCGCAAGCGGCAAACAAAAGAAGCCCCGCGCTTGCCAGGAGCACACAACTTCGCACGGGGAATTGAAGAGGTTTGAGCAATGCCTGGGTAATCTCGAGAGGACGGTGATAGAGCGCACTCTTCACAAGATATAACGGCTCAAGTCCTGATCCTTTACAGTTTCGGAAAGCATGTTCTCGACGTAACGAGCATCGATCTTTTGTGACTTAGGTTCGAGATCCGGTCCTTCAAAACTGATCTCTTCCAACAGTTTCTCCATGATCGTTTGGAGACGACGAGCGCCGATGTTTTCCGTTTGCTGGTTTACTTGTGTCGCGAACGAAGCGATCGCATCGATGGCATCGGATGTGAACTCGATGTTGACTCCTTCAGTCTCCATCATCGCCTGATATTGTTTTATCAACGCGTTTCGCGGCTCGGTAAGAATCCGCTTGAAGTCTTCGACAGTTAACGAGTCGAGCTCGACGCGAATGGGAAACCGCCCCTGAAGTTCAGGTATTAAGTCTGATGGCTTTGAAACATGGAAGGCCCCGGCCGCAATGAACAGAATGTGATCCGTTCGAACCATGCCATAACGGGTGTTCACCGTCGTCCCCTCTACGATCGGTAAGATATCCCGCTGCACACCTTCACGAGAGACGTCTGGGCCATGACCTGATTCGCGACCTGCGATCTTGTCGACCTCGTCCAGAAAGATAATGCCGGCGTTCTCGACCCTCTCGATCGCCGCGCGAGCGACCTGGTCCATGTCGATGAGGCGTTCTTCTTCTTCCTGCATCAAATATTCCATCGCCTCGTCGACGCGCATCTTACGTCGCTTCGTTCGCCCTTGAAAGAGATTACCCAACATGTCCTTCATGTTGATACCCATCTCTTCCACCCCTTGCGGCCCGGCTAATTCGATCACCGGAAAACTTTTTTCACGAACCTCCAACTCGATCAAACGATTGTCCAACTTGCCACTGCGCAATTGCTGGCGGAGTTTCTCGCGCGTCTTCTGAAACTGCTCGTCACGCTCCGGTTTCTCCAGATCTGTAGACGACTCATCATCTGAGTCGGCATCGAAGTCGAAGAAAGTCGAGCCCGACCGCGGTGGCGGCAACAACAAATCGAGAATTCGTTCTTCAACGTTTAGTTCTGCCTTTTCCGCAATTTCCGCACTCTTCTCCTCGCGCGTCATCTCGACAGAGATCTCTGTAAGATCGCGAATCATGCTTTCGACGTCGCGACCCACGTATCCCACTTCTGTGAATTTAGACGCTTCGACTTTCAGGAAAGGGGAGTTTGACATCCGGGCGAGCCGGCGAGCGATCTCAGTTTTACCGACGCCTGTCGAGCCGATCATGATGATATTTTTCGGCATTACATCAACGGCTAGATCCGGCGGCAGTTTCTGTCTGCGGACGCGGTTTCTCAACGCGATGGCGACTGCCCGTTTCGCATTTCGCTGCCCGACTACGTGCTTGTCAAGTTCAACGACGATTTGACGAGGCGACATCTCGTCCAGTTGCGCCTCTTCTTCAACGTCTCCTTCGAGATAAATAACCATTTTCTTACTCATCAAACTCTTATTTCGTATCTGATAAGAACATCACAGCTCTTCCACTACGATATTCTGATTCGAATAAATGCAAATTTCGCCCGCGATTCGCAGCGCCTCAACGGCAATTTCGCGGGCACTTAAGTTTGTGTGCTTTATCAGGGCTCGAGCCGCAGCAAGTGCATACGATCCGCCCGAGCCGATTGCCAGCACACCCTCATCCGGCGCTATCACGTCGCCATTGCCCGATAATAAAAATGAGCTCTTGTTATCTGCAACAACCAGCAATGCTTCCAGGTGACGCAATAGTTTGTCCGTGCGCCATTCCTTACTGAGCTCAATTGCGGCGCGTTCAAGGTTCCCGTGATACTGCTCTAACTTTCCTTCAAAACGCGTTAACAAGGCGAACGCGTCGCCTGTTGAGCCGGCGAAGCCAGCAAGGATTTGATCGTTGTATAGACGCCGCACCTTCTTGGCGCCGGCTTTCATCACCGTTTCACCCATGGTGACTTGGCCGTCTCCAGCCAGTGCTACTTGAGCATCTTTCCGTACTAATAGAACTGTGGTGCTATGAACTTTCGGGGAACGCTGCTGCATGTTTTTCTTTAGTTAGCACTATAGGAATTCGTTTCAGCGTAAGTCAAGGGAGGTGTCTGGACATAGTGTTCTAATTTGGATTTCAGACAACGTCATGCACCCAAAGCAGGATTTGCGCAACTTAGGTTATGATAACTGCGATGGCGCAGACGAAGCATAAAACAGCGCAAAAAGCATGAACAACAGACCTCGCATTGGGATACCGATGCGCATCGAATCGCCAACGGATCGCTTTTATCTTTCACGGCATTACGGTGAGGCCGTGGAAGCGGCGGGCGGAGTCCCGCTCCACATAAGCCTGATACCTGACGAAGAGTACGTTGGTTCCGTTGTCGATGCCCTGGATGCCGTGCTGCTTCCCGGCAGCGATTCGGACGTGGATCCCCTGCGTTACGGGCAACAGCCTCATCGTAGATTGGGGACTGTTCAACCGATAAAAGATCAAACGGATCTGTTGGTCATCGCCGCTGCTGAAAAGAAACGCATTCCATTGTTAGCGATCTGCTTTGGTATGCAAATTCTGAACGTCGCCCGAGGAGGCACGCTTATCCAGGACATCGAATCGCAGGTGCCTGATGCAATAAAACACGAACAAGGGATCCCACGTGATCGGCGGTCGCATCTCGTGAAGCTGTTACCGGGTAGTGTCCTTGAAACACTCGCTGGCTCTGAAGAACAATCAGTCAACAGTCATCATCATCAAGCGATCGAAGTAATAGGAAGAGATCTGGTAGCCACCGCATGGTCCAGTGATGGTCTAGTGGAGGCTCTTGAAGACCCACGTAGCGGCGTGTTTGTGACGGCAGTGCAGTGGCATCCGGAATTAGGCTGGCAGAACGACGAGTTTTCACAGCGTATCTTCCGTCGTTTCGTCAGTGAAGCAAATAATCGCAAGGCTGAGGTAGAAGAAGTCTCTTCAGCATCCAACTAACAACAAGTGGAAAAGGGAACTGGAATAGTTTTGGGCGACGCTCTCAACCTTAAAGGCCGCGCTGCCTTAGTAACCGGAGGTTCCAGAGGAATCGGCAGAGCTGTTGTTGAACTTCTGGCCGAAAATGGAGTCGACGTCGCCATCAACTACAGAAGAGATCGTGACAATGCCGTTGCGGCCGTCGACTTTGCTAAGACCAAACAAGTACGCGCGATAGCAATCGAAGGTAACGTTGCGAGCTTAAAAGACGCGGACCGCTTAGTTCAGCAAACGCTTGAAGAGTTCAATCGTTTAGATTTCCTGATTTGTAATGCCGGCATCTGGGAAGGCCGCGGCGTTGAATCGATACCAGAGGAGCTTTGGGACGAGACCATCGATGTTAATCTCAAAGGCACCTGGACTGTTTGTCGCGCTGCCGTGCCGATCATGAAGAAACAAAGATTCGGCCGGATCGTAATTGTAAGCTCGACGGCCGGCCAGCGCGGCGAAGCGAATGTTTCAAACTATGCGGCATCCAAAGGAGGGCAGATCTCATTTACGAAATCGCTCGCCCCGGAGCTCGCCGGTTTTGGTATTAACGTAAACTGCGTTGCTCCCGGGTGGGTAGATACCGATATGAACACGCACGTTTTTGCCGATCGAGAGAGACTGTCGAAAATCGTGGGTACAATTCCTTTGGGTCACGTCGCCTCCGCAGAAGAGATTGCAGGACCAATCGTCTTTCTCTGTACGAAGTGGGCCGATCACATTACTGGAGAGGTGTTGAATGTCAACGGCGGATCAGTCTTATGCGGATAGCACTTCAAGTATTCCTTTAACAAACGGGCACTTGGTGAAACAAGCATCCGTAAGAAACAAAGTGCAAAAGATACGACTCGGACTTGAGAGATTACTTGAAGAAGAGGCTTCTATAGTCAAAGGTCAGCGCATCGGGCTGATTTGTAACCAGGCGTCTGTGGATCACGGTTACCGGCACACAGCTGATCTGCTGTACTCACATCCAGCGATCGACTTGCGCGTCCTCTTCGGTCCACAGCATGGTATTAGAGGCGACGTCCAGGACAATATGATCGAGACACAACACGGACGGGATCGCCTGACGGGCCTGCCGGTTTACTCGCTATACAGTGAGACACGCGAACCAACCGACGACATGCTGCGCGATGTCGACACGTTAGTATTTGATATGCAGGATGTCGGCTGCCGCATTTACACTTTCGTCTACACGCTGGCGAATTGCATGCGAGCGGCCAGCCGACTCGGCAAACGGGTAGTCGTTTGCGACCGGCCCAATCCGATCTCCGGCGCCCATGTGTCAGGCAATGTGCTTGAGCCCGAATTTGCATCGTTTGTTGGTCAATTTCCGATTCCCACTCGTCACGGCATGACGGTTGGCGAACTTGCACGGCTTTTCAACGAGCACTTCAGCATCGGCTGCGATCTCGAGATACTTGAGATGAATGGCTGGAATCGTGAACTCTGGCACGATCAAACAGATGCACCTTGGGTTCTTCCGTCACCCAACATGCCAACCGTGGAGTCGGCGACGGTATTCCCGGGAACAGTCCATTTTGAGGGAACACAGATATCAGAAGGGCGGGGAACCACACGGCCGTTTGAGTTGATTGGCGCGCCTTACATCGATCCAGATGAGTACGCTGCTGCGTTGAATTCACTAGCGCTGCCTGGCGTATTTTTCAGGGCTTGTGTTTTCCAGCCGACTTTTCAAAAGCATGGCGGAGTCGGCTGTGGTGGTGTTCAGATCCATGTCACTGACCGTCAAGCATTCGAACCCGTCTTCGCCGGTTTAGCGATGGTAAAGTTTGCGTACGATATGTACCCGGCACACTTCCGCTGGAAAGAGCCACCATACGAATATGTCTACGACAAGAACCCGTTCGACGTAATAGCCGGAACTGACAAGATCCGTATGGCGTTCGAGCAAGGAGTTAGCCTCAAAGAAATTGAGGCCAGGTGGCAACCGACGCTGGAAGAGTTCGGTCATACTCGCAAACAGTACTTGATGTATTGAGTGAGGAAGTGCCGGCAAGACTTAAGGTGCATTGTGAGAGGTCGACCGGCCGACCCCTAACGTTAAGATTGAGGTATTTAGTCACGGGACGGCAACAGGACGGACGTGGTGTTGGACTAGTCGACTGCTGCTAACCTAAAACTTTAATGGATTCATACTGACGGAGGAATAGTTGATCAAGTCCGAAAAAATCTCTATGAGCGCGGTAGAACATCCGCCGACGTCTGCCTGGTTGATCGCAATCGCCGCGTGGTTTGTTCCCGGCCTGGGTCACTTGCTTTTGAAACGATTTGGCCGCGCTATCTTACTAGGTGGTTCCGTCTGGCTAAGCTTCGTCGTTGGGCTGGCGATGGGCGGACACATGTTCAGCTTAGCTACTGGCCAAGGTTCATCTCAGTTACTACAAGTGCCTCCGATGATTGCTAATCTCGGCAGCGGTGTTTTGTATTTGTTCTGTTTACTGTTCGGTGCGGGGTTTTCTGATGATCCTCAACAAGCCGCGCGGGCCACTTATGAATACGGCACCACATTCCTTTTAATCGCAGGTTTATTTAATTATTTAACCGTACTCGATGCGTTCGACATCGCAGCAGGGAGGAAATCTTGAGACACTTCCTTGTCATGATGTTGTTTGCAGCTCTGGCTTCAGTAGTATTCGGCGCAGTAGCAAAGGACACAACGAGCGAACGATGGCAATACGGCCTGAAGGTATTTGCTGAGTTCATGATCATCGGTCTAGTTCTGGGCTGGATTCTTTATTTCATTCCTTGATGCGGTTTCTGCCAACTTCGCACTAATGGCGATAATCGAGACTGAGGCTCTCATCCTTCGTACTTATAATCTGGCCGAAGCCGACAAGATTGTTGTTTGCCTGACTCGATCCCATGGATTGATCCGTGGTGTCGCCAAGGGATGTCGCAAACTAAGAAATCGCTTCGGCGCTTCTCTTGAGCCCTTCACTCTAATTAATCTCACTTACTACCAGAGAGAGAATCACGAACTGGTTTCGTTCCGACAGACCGAGATCTTAAGATCTCACTTTAACCTTTCGTCGGACGCATCAATTCTGACTGGGCTGGCGTACATCGGAGATTTGTTGATTGAGTTTTCTCCACCACATCAAGCGAACGACACGCTCTTTAGGATGACGAGTGCTTGTTTGGAAGCTGTGTCCGCGTACCCGGAAGATCTTCAAACTGTCCTTCGTTACTTTGAAGTGTGGCTGCTAAAGATTGAAGGGTTTCTGCCGGACTTGCGGCACTGCGCCGATTGTCATCGTGCCTTCGACGCAGATGAATCTGTTTACCTGGGACGCGACCTTGCACTGCGCTGTAGTAGTTGCCGTGATGGACGAGGCGGAGCGATGTCAAAACGGCTGCATGCGCAATTGCGAACCGTCGAAAAGCTTTCTCCCACTAAGTTCACGGAGGAAGCACGAGGAATGGCTAAAGAAACGAAGCGAGAAATGGCAGAGCTCACGCATCAAATTATCACACGCGTGCTGGAACGCCTTCCTCGCGTTCGTCCAACGTTCATTCAGTAGTTGCGGCGTTTGCGCTGAGTTCGAGGAAATTCTTTGAAGTTAAACTTTAACTTTCCAGGAATGCTCTTGCAGCGATACGTAATCGGGGCGATGGTGCCGTATGTTTTCCTCTCGCTCGTTTTACTCACGTCGGTTTTATTCGCGCAGCAGGCGGCACGCTTTGCTGAGATTGTTATTTATGCTGACTTGCCCGTGTCGCTACTTGGACACATCGGCGCTGCACTCCTTCCCGGCGTTCTCGTCTTCACTATTCCAATCGGCACGCTCGCCGGAATCATTGTGGGTTACTCCAGGATGGGAACCGACAGCGAACTCATCGCCATGCGCGCCGCTGGTGTTGGCTCCTGGACCATGTTGTGGCCGGCTCTGTTGGTCGGGCTCGTGCTTGGCACAACTGCTACTTACATCCAACTCGAAGAGGCACCGAGAGCCGCTCGAGATCTGGAACGTGCGGCGCTGCAGAGCGCACTCGCAAAATTGGATTCGCCGGTAGAACCGCGCACGTTTAGCACGCTGCCGAGATACGTTATCTACGTTCGAGATGGCGACAAAGCTCTGGGAACTTGGGGACGCGTTTTTATCTTCACGCAAGACAATGATAAATCGACAGAAATTTTGACAGCGCGGGCGGGACGCATCGATTCGTCAGGCGACAAATCAGAGTTAGTGCTTACGGATGTGCTTGCAACGAAGTTTGCGCCCGCAACCCAGGAAGATGAAAAGTCATATGTCGTTGAGCGTTCTGACCAGTTGAGAATATCCATTAACACCGGCCGCGCAGATTTGGTCCAACGGTTGAATCAACGCGACCCAAGCGCCGATTCTCTCGACTGGAGCGAATTGCGCGAGCAAGCTGCCTGGGGAGATGCCCGCGAGAGAAGGGAAGCGCAGCGTACGCTTCATCGCCGTCTTGCCTTGTCAATATCTCCTCTGGTGTTCGCGCTGCTTGGTGGAGCGCTCGGTTTACGCATCCGGCGCGGCGGCAGAAGTGTCGGCGTCCTGTTGTCGCTGATAGTTGTAGTGGTCTATTACCTCTTTTCATTGCTGGGCGAATCGTTATCGCGCGCCGGAACGGTCTCGCCTTTGATTGGTCAGTGGTTAGCAACTGCATTCATTATCGTTTTGAGTGTCTTTTTTCTAATGCCGAATCGTAGGCGCCTCTTTTCGATCTCATCTATACGACAACGCTGGACGAAGAGCTCAGCAAAAACAATTACGGCGCCGAGACATGGCTTTACCATTGGTATCGGCAGCTGGGGTTTTCCGAGTCTGCTCGACAGTTCGCTCTTACGTAGTCTGTTTCTAAGCTTCTTCCTTTGCTTTGTTGCACTCGCGGCAATTTTTAATATCTTCACTCTATTTGAGCTCTGGCGCTTCATTGCCACCAATAATGTCGCTGCGTCTTTGGTTGCACGCTATCTTCTGTTTCTGCTGCCACTAATTGCGGTCGAAATGTTTCCTGCAACGATGTTGATATCGGTTCTTGTTACGTATGCTGTGTTAGCGCGCCGAAAAGAAGCCATTGCGTGGTGGGCTTCAGGACAGAGCGTGTACCGCTTGATGTTTCCCGGGTTGCTGTTTGCCCTTGTGATGGCATGCACGTCATGGTTGGTCCAGGAGTATCTGATGCCTTCTTCAAATGTAAAACAGGATGCATTGCGCGCCCGCATCAAAGGTGGTGAGCCGCGCGCAACAACTGGCGCTGGCCGTCAATGGCTGGCGTCGACAGAGAGCGGCAGGCTATATTCCTATGAGTTTGATACCAACTCGGGCGAATTAATTGAACCGACCGTGTACGAGCTCGACAATGAGGCCGTGCATCTGCAAAAAGTTTTGAGCGGCAAAAGCGCGGCTTGGGGAGACTCTTCACACTTGCTTATCAGGGATGCGGATGTCATATCGCTGAAGGGCCTCGACGTAGCACACCGAACTCCTTCGGAGATAGCTCTTGATCGCGTCGAAACACCGGCAGTGTTCAAACCAACAATCGATAGGCCCTCGCAATTAAGCTCGTCCGGTTTACTTAGTTATCTGAACTCAGCGAAGCAGCGCGGCAGTGATGTTTCTGTATTAGCGGTGGCGCTGCAACGCAAATACGCCGCGCCATTCGGCATTCTGATAATGGCGTTGATCGGTATGCCCTTAGCAGTTTCTTTTGGAAGGAAGGGAACTATTATCGCGCTCTGTATTGCGGTCGCCGTCAGCGTAGCTTATTGGGCTGTCGGAGGAGGATTCCAACAACTGGGGAACCATGGCCTGTTGCGACCTTCAGTTGCGGGATGGTCCCCGCTACTGATTTTTGCAGCAGCGGGAACCTACTTTCTTTCGCGGGTGCGCACCTGATGTTATTCAGTACCGTTCGCGGTAGCAAATGGCCAGTTGTTTTCTTTCATGATTGAGTCCTAACCATTTGCTACCGCGAACGGTACTGAATAGCCCGTAGTACTAAGTACCAGTTTCCCAACTCGAAATGTACTCGAGCTGTTCTGCCGTTAACGTATCTATCGAGATTCCCAGAGCGCGAAGTTTCAAACTTGCGATCTCGGTATCGACTTCTGCAGGAAGCAAGTGCACGCCTGGCTCGAGTTCGCCTTTGTGCCGCACAAGATACTCGACTGACAACGCCTGATTGGCGAAGCTCATGTCCATCACGCTTGCAGGATGCCCTTCCGCGGCGGCTAAATTGATCAGACGACCTTCACCCAACACGATCACTCGTCGTCCGCTTTGCTTGATCGTGTACTCTTCGACAAACGGTCGCATCGTCTGCGGCTGACCCGCCATCTCGCGAAGTGCCACCAGGTTCAATTCCAGATCGAAGTGACCGCTGTTGCAAACGATCGCGCCATCCTTCATGCGTTCGAAGTGCTGCTGATCTATTACGTGTCGATTTCCTGTGACCGTCACGAAGATGTCGCCAAGAGCTGCAGCTTCAGAAATTGGCATCACACGGAAGCCATCCATTACCGCTTCAATTGCCTTAATTGGATCAATCTCAGTGACGATGACGTTCGCACCCATGCCCCGCGCGCGTAACGCGACACCTTTACCACACCATCCATAGCCAACGACGACAAGATTTCGACCAGCCAGGAGAATATTCGTAGCGCGAATGATCCCATCCAGTGTCGACTGACCAGTACCATAACGATTATCGAAGAAGTGTTTGGTTTGAGCGTTGTTAACCGCGATTGACGGGAACGTCAAAACGTGCGCGGCTTCCATCGCTTTAAGGCGCTGAATACCGGTTGTTGTTTCTTCGGTTGATCCGATGAGCTCCTTTACCTGATCGGCTCGTTCCTTAATGAGAGTAGCAACTACATCGGAACCATCGTCGATGATTATCTCGGGATGCGAATCAAGTGCAGTCCGGACATGTCGATTGTAGGTCTCCGTGGTTTCACCCTTGATAGCGAAGACCGGAATGCCCCAATCAGAAACGAGCGAAGCTGCAACGTCATCCTGTGTAGACAGAGGATTGGAGGCTATCAAAAGCGCCTCCGCACCACCGGCCTGCAGTGCGCGTGCAAGATTAGCCGTTTCGGTGGTTATGTGTGCGCAGGCTACGAGTTTGACTCCATCCAATGGTTTCTCTTCAGCAAATCGTTCCCGTATCAGACGCAGAACAGGCATCTCTCGCTCAGCCCATTCAATGCGCTGCTTGCCCTTGCTTGCCAAGCTGATATCTTTCACGTCGAATTCCAGCGAACGTGTTGCGCTCATCCTATTAGTCCTTTGAAGTAGATTTGTTTTTGAAGCTGGCCGTCAGATGCCAGCGCGTGCGCGCAGTGTTTCGGCTTTGTCTGTATTTTCCCAGCTAAAGCCATCGCCATTACGCCCGAAGTGACCATACGCTGCGGTTGCTTTGTAGATTGGTCGTCGAAGCTTTAACTCTTCGATGATACCGCGTGGTGTTAACTCAAAATTGTCCCGCACGAGTTTAGCCAAAGCGCTTTCACTGATGCGACCAGTGCCCGCAGTATCAACGAGCACAGACACAGGTTGGGCAACGCCGATAGCATAAGCAAGCTGCACCAGGCAACGGTCTGCAAGACCAGCCGCGACGATATTCTTTGCTACATAACGCGCCATGTAGGCGGCAGAACGATCCACCTTTGTCGGATCCTTTCCAGAGAATGCACCGCCACCGTGGGGAGCATATCCGCCGTACGTATCCACAATGATCTTTCGGCCTGTCAGACCAGCATCTCCCTGTGGGCCGCCCGTTACAAATCTGCCTGTCGGATTGATGTGGTACTTGGTGTTTTTGTCGAGGAGTTCCGACGAGACAGTATGGTTGATAACTTTTTCTTCAATCTCTGAACGCAGCTGTTCGTTCGTCACCTCCGGACTGTGTTGCGATGAAATGACAACCGCTTCGAGCCTGAACGGCCGGCCGTCGCGATATTCAACCGTTACTTGAGTTTTACCGTCTGGTCTGAGGTAGGGAAGCTCTCCGGACTTCCGAACCTCTGAAAGCCGACGAGCAAGCATATGGGCCAGCTGAATGGGCAATGGCATCAACTCCGGCGTCTCGTTACACGCAAAGCCGAACATCAACCCCTGATCCCCTGCGCCACCTGTGTCGACGCCCATCGCGATGTCGGGCGATTGTCTATCGAGCGCAGAAAGCACAGCACAAGTATCACAGTCAAAACCGTATTTGGCGCGAGTGTAACCAATTTCGCGGATCGTCTCGCGGGCGATTCGCGAGTAGTCGAGTACAGCCTCAGTGGTGATCTCACCGGCAATTACAACCAGACCGGTCGTCACGAGCGTTTCGCAGGCAACACGAGCCTTAGGATCGACACCCAGGGCTGCGTCGAGAACTGCATCAGAGATCTGGTCGGAGATTTTATCGGGGTGTCCTTCAGTAACGGACTCTGAGGTGAACAGGTATCCGGATTCGGTACTCAAGCCAACTCCTTATACAGACAAGAATTTAGTGCAGAAAAAGACCGCGTAGAGTAACAGTCGCGGTTTAGGGGTGTCAAGGCAACGGTATTAACCTCGTAAAAGTTTTGACGTTAGTAGTCGCTTTGAGTTAAAAGCATGACAGGTTTGAAGTTACTCACTTAACCCAACACACCGAATAGAGACACTCGACGCAATTTCGGAGGTCAAATGAACCGCGGCAAATTCTCTAGCTTGTTCCTCACCGGGCTCATCGCCCTGTGCTCTCTATCTGTACAGTCGCAACAAACGAGTTTTTCCAACGAAGGGCAAAGTGCCGAGCTGCGGGCTCGCGAGAAAGCGTTCGATCTACTTGAAGCAGTGGCTGGGGAGATTGGCAGTTTACAGTCGCCCGAGAATCGACCGAAAAGGTGCTTTGAAGCTGCTGGATTAAGCATCTGGAATTGCTCAAACGTTGGATTCAGACCGTGAACAGACTCAAGCGCAACTGGGTCTCGCGATCTTCTACTGTCTCTTAAAGAGTGATCGTGGGTTTACAATCATGGAGTCTCTTGTGCCTAGACTCAACGAACTGATAGCTGCGGCCGTGAAGCTGGATGGCTTTGAGACTGGTTACCTTCGAGACGGCGAATGGAACATGAGTGGAGAAGGGAATCTTGGTCGTTTGTTAAGAGGGTTGGCTCAAAACGCCGGCGCATTTGCGTGGTGTGACTTTGATCGCTCTGTCAGCCTCGCCTCACAATTTGAAAGGCCTGAAATACGACTAATGGCTCAATTGAAACTCGCCCAGGGAATTCTAGCGGGACCAATTAAGAGTTTACCCGATGTACCTCCACCAAATTTGTGACAGCTGAAGTGGTCCCTGCCAATCGACTGTGGAGGGTAAGACATGCACCACAATACGCCCAATAAAATGTCGTTAATAGCAAATGTGGCTCTTTGCTTCTTGTCCGTACTCTTTTTGCCAGTTACCGTGACCAAAGCCCAACAAACTACAAACCAAGCGGCCGTCGATGATTCGAAAGTACGACCACCCGTAACTAAGACCGATTTAGATATCGTAAAACGTGCGCGTGCGATACTCGACTCGCCGGCAAAATGGAATCGCGCCGACAATCGCGTGTGTCCGCCTGGAGCAAAGACTGTGAGCTTATATTGCGCGTTGCAAATAGCCACGACGGAGATTACGGGTAAGCCGGATCATCGTGGTGCTGCTCTGCAGGAAACACGGTTTGTGGTAGATGAGATAGTAAGTGATCGGAACTACAGTCACCGCCTGATGGACTACAACAATGACCCGACGACAACGTTCGACGATATCCAGGAGGTGCTGAGCATTGCGGAGCGCCTCATCGCATTGCGCTTAAAGGGCGAACGTTCTAATGCACCCGCCCAAAGACCTTAATTGGCGATACACCATCGGCCATGTAGAGTGAGGTGCGCACTCCACGTAACGGAACATTTCCAAAATAGGGTTCGTAAGCCACTCAGACACAGGACCGCACGGAAATTACAACAATCAGGAGAAGGGAAGTGAAGTTAAGAATTCTTACTACTATCGCATTACTTTCTCTGTGCTTCTCAAGCGTATCCGTAACCAGATCAGTCAGTATCGGCACGACCAGTTACGATTGGCCTCAGTGGCGCGGTCCGGAACGTAACGGCACATCAAAAGAGACAGGACTCCTTAAGCAATGGCCGGCTGGTGGACCGAAGCTTCTCTGGCAGGTAGACAACATTGGTGATGGATACTCGACACCCTCTGTCGTCGGTACTCGGATCTATTTGATGAGCAATCGCGGGATGGACAATGAGTACGTGCAAGCTCTCTCAACTAACGATGGAAAGGTGATCTGGGCCACACGCGTCGGCAACGTTGGAAATCCTAATCAGAATCCGTCATATCCGAAGGCTCGGTCTACGCCAACTGTAGACGGAAATCTTGTCTATGTGTTGGGCTCAGATGGCGATCTTGCCTGTCTCGAAACCGGCGGCGGGAAGATTCGTTGGCAGAAGAGTCTACGTAAAGACTTCGGAGGCCAACCAGGCGAATGGGCTTACGCAGAGTCTCCACTGGTTGATGGCGACGTAGTTGTTGTAACTCCGGGCGGTGCGGAAGCAACAATGGTCGCGCTTAATAAGAAGACTGGCGCAGTCGTTTGGAAATCTGCCGTCCCCGGTGGCGATCCCGCGGGTTATGCATCGGCGATCGTCGTGCAAGCCGCCGGCAGAAAACAGTACGTGCAGTTTTTGAGTAAAGGGATAGTTGGAGTCGATGCGAAGACTGGGCAGTTTCTTTGGCGTTACGGAGAAGTGGCTAAAGGCCCAGCGCAGTATTTCACTCCGGTTGCCAGTGGTGAATACGTATATGGTGGGGCGCTCGGCGTCGGCGGCGGGTTGGTTCGGTTGAAACCTGACGGTACTGGGGTCGCCGCAGAGCAGATCTACTTCGCACGCGGACTCCCGAACGGACTCGGTGGAGCGCTCGTAGTGGGCGATTACCTTTACGGGACTGATATTGCCACTGGCCCACTGGTCGCGATGGAGTTCTCAACGGGAAAGATCAAATGGCAGGCTGAAAGTATCGGGCGAGTATCTATAGCCTACGCAGACGGGCTGTTGTATTTGCACTCCCTGAACGGCGATGTCGCCTTAATCGAAGCGACGCCTGAGGCATATCGCGAGAAGGGTCGATTTACGCCGCCCGATCAACCTCACCACAAACAAACCGGACCATATCCCGAGCAGGCATTTGCACATCCGGTTATCGCTAATGGCAGGCTGTATATTCGAGATTTGGAAACACTGTGGGCGTTTGACATTAAGGGCGTTAGGCAAAGATGAAGGATGAAGGATGATGACGAGTGAGACGTACAACTCGATATCGACGTCTCATCCTTCATCCTTCGTCCTTCATCGCTGAAAGGACTCGGAGGATGTTTTGTTCATCGTGTGGTGTAGCTGTACCAGCGAACCTGACCTACTGTAATCATTGTGGCACGAAGTTAAATTTAAACTCCGGTGCTTCGAGAGCAGAAGTCAGGCCCGAGGCCTTGGTCCAGGGAATGATCGTGGTCTTCGTCTTCGGCCTTGCGGCAATTTCACTACTGATCGGCGTTATGAAAGCCGTGCTCAATTTAAATGAAGGAGCGATTTTGGGCTTCGCAGCTCTTAGCTTTTTCATAATGATGGTGGTGGAGGGTGTCTTCATCCGACTGTTACTGCAACGAAAACACAAGCCGGAGCAATCAGCAGCTACCTCCATGGTGAAAACGCAAACGACGAACGAGCTCGATGCCGCACAAGCACGAATGCTCACGGAGCCCGTTGCGAGTGTGACTGATCACACGACCCGCGCCTTTGACCCGATATACACAAACCGAAAATGAGTTGACTCGTTCTTATCGCGTTGTTTCTGAGAAGGTATGAACCTAATGACCAAGAAAAAGAAGCTACAGCCATCAACACCGAAATCCAGCATCAATATCGTCGAGCCCATTGCCGTGCCCGAGTGGCTAATCCTGCACAAAGCTCCGCGTGGTAAGAGAGCTAGCCAGGACCAATCGAAAACCCACAAACCAGCTAGTCGCGGCAGAGGTCAATCAGATCCCTCCAAACGACCGACAACATAGACAACTTGTCAATGGCTTTGCCTCAGACCCCCGTGGACGATGTACGACGGGGTGCAAAGGCTTATCGCCGGATGCGGAAAGATTAAGCAGGACTTCGAATATGAATCCTACTTTGATGAAATGTGACTTTTGGGGCAAAACTTTCGTCTGCCCATAATTCGAGTCGGAAACCTATTTGTGAGGCGATTTCGGTGGTAATGAGTTTCGTGTTTAGTTCGTGTGACTTCGTGGATCGTTCCTTTTGTCCAGAAAACTAAAGACGATCCACGAAGTGACACGAACCAAAACACTCCTGCCTCGAGCTAGATCCGACTTTTGAGGCAAAGCTATTGACAACATAATATGCATTATCAGACGCAGGGAGTCGCCTTCAGGACTGTTCGAGCGCAGCACCCTGCTGTGGGGTTAAGGGGTTTATCGGCAGGCGCACAGGAAGCTCGCGAGCTTTACGTCGT